>JAEEJO010000002.1 GCA_016281915.1 Clostridiales bacterium | reverse complement strand
TCATGTTCGTTCCAGTCGGATCGGGAATATCCACTACCTCTATGCGAGCGTATTTGAAATACTTTTCGGGATGCTCGGAGAACATCAGAAGCCCCACGTTCTTCGGCTTCCGGTATTCGGACGGTCCGGAGATCAGCTGCATGTCCTCGACAAGACGGTTAAGATCCTGCTTCAACGAATAGGTGTACAGATCGCTGCCGACCTTTTTCAGATGCTCACGGATAAGTCCGAGATCGAGATCTTCTATTTCGGCAGCGAGATTCGGTCTGTCATCAAACGGAATATCGGAAGAAACGTAGTAAAGCTGCTTCAACTCCTCCGGTGTCGCAACGACGGTGCTGCTCGCCTTTCTGATATAGTACTTCTTTTCCGAACGTCTTTCCGAAAGAGACACCGAGGCCTGATAAGGACGCGAAAAACCGCCGGAAACCCATATAACGAGGACGTGTTTATCCTCATAAATAAACGGCTCGGCGACCGGCTGGTAAAACGGCTCCAGATAATTGCAGATTTCACGGAGCTTCTTTTCTATAGCGTCGATACGGCTCTGCGCGATCCCTTTTATCGGGAATACAGGAGAGCCGTCTTTCTCTTCGACGCCGACGACGATATAACCTCCGCCTATATTGTCGACATCGTTTGCAAACGCACATATAGTATGAAGGATCGGTTCCGGGTTCCAGTCAGACCTGAACTCAACCCTAGATGATTCAACAATTCTTCTATTGATCAAATCGCTTATATTTACAGATATAGCCATGTAATTTGCCTCCTGATTGGAATTCGTAGATATAATACCATAAAAAAGCTGTTTGTCAAGTGAATGTCCGTATTTTTATCGAGTCACTCGACAAAAATGTCATCGAGTGTTGTCGAGTCGAAGATCATTCAGCTTACGCCCGTCTTTGCACATAAACTCGATCAGCCACTCTCTTGACGTGATCGGCGAGCCGTGGACGGTTACCGTGCGGAGTTTGCCTGAGACCATCCAGGAGGAAACGCATGACTGAGAATAACCGGTGAGCTTTTGGACGTCGGCGGGAGTGAGCACGTCCGGAGCGTCGTACCAGAGATCTTCGAGCCTAGAGCGGTATTTTTCGGGTGAGACCGGCGATTTTACCGTTTTGGCTTTGAAGGTCTGTGTATTCATAATCGCCTCGACGTCTGAACGAAGTATGCTGTACTGTCTTGTCTTCTTTCCGGTCGATGTGTATGGCAGAATGCTTTCGCGCAGCAGCGCGGCGCATTTGCGTTTGCTGATATGGAGCATCCGTCGCGCCTCATCAAGGCACAGCTCCGTTTTGTCTTCTGAGGAAGGGATATCCCCGCTCATAGCAGTTGGAGTTACCAGCAATCTGAAGCGTGCCTTTTCCGTTATACTCGATATATCCGCGGTCTTTGAGGATCATAATATATCTGTACGCGGCAGACTTGACCATACCCGTCTCTTTCATAATGCCCGCAAGAACCGGCACCTCACCGTTATTGCCACGAGCGTATTCGCGTATGTATTCAAGAGTGGACTGTACCCATTCTTCGTTGATCGGCCTCATAAAACCACATCTTCCTCACTTAATAGGACTCAAGGTTCTATTATACTCTATCATTTGACATTTGTCAAAACTCTTTTTCGATTTTGGTGTGTTTATAAGCGATAGCAGAGGTCTAGTAATAGGAAAATTACTCAAAAATGCTATTTTCGGTGAAAACAGCCGGCTGAATTAACTCAGTCGGCTGCATTTTCATAGTAATCATAAGCGCAGTGCTAATAACATTCATAATTTTCAGTTGTTTGCGGTGAAGATAAGCTCGTTTATCTTTTTTAAGCCATCGGATTTTATCTCTACCACACCATTGTCCAAGGTCAAGCATCCTTGAGTTATGAATACAGAGAAAGCGGACCCTTCATACACAGATCGAAATACCTCAGATCCTCGGACGGTATCTTAAAGTCTTCTTTTTTCAGACCGATATATTTCTTTTCTCTCCGGCAAAGTTCAATTCTGGCGCGGTCTTCGGTTATGTGTTCAACTATATCTTTTGCATAATATACATATGAGCTTGATGAACGCAGCGTGCGGTGTCTCAGATATGAATCGTCAAAACGGTGCGCTTTTTCGTACATTCTTATGATACGGTCCCTGACGTTGAACCCGTCTTCTTCAATGTCTTCAAGGTTGGAAGGCTGCTCTTCGTAAAAACCGGTATATTTGTACCGCTGATGCTTTTGAGCGTACTGATCTACGATTTCCGAGAAGAAGTTCTCTTTGCTGACAACGAAATAATCCTTATTCCGGATAATTCTCCACTTTTTGCATATGACAAACTCTTTTCCGGTATCAGGCCCCGGAACCATCATTATGACTTCACCGGGGGAGCCGTTATATACGCGGTAAATACCCGGTTTTAATTTTTCTCCTTTCGTTCAAAGGACATGATATACTTCTCGTGTTATGACTGGGATTATTTATACTTACGCAAATGTACGTACAAAGTGATATCACACAGCGTATCATTCAATCGATAATATAATGATGAATTATCGCATATTCTTTGTACGTTTTTTAATGCTCCTGTCTCTTTTTTATGTCATTAATCGCTTCGGTATAAAAATGACGAAAGAATACAGGATCATCCTTATTTTCATGAGTTATGCTCTTTCCAAGGCTGAGATGCTGGACTTTCATCAGTTTCAGAAGCTCCGTTTTTTCTTTTGATTCACCGTTTTCCGGTTCATAAAAGAAGACTGTTCCTACATTTGCTTTTTCCCGTGCTTTTCTGTTAAGAAGCCACCACATATCAAGTTCATACAAGTTATAATCGTATCCAAGGATATATACATCGCCCATAATGAAAGAATCCAGCCAGCTTTTATATTCTATAAATTCACCTTTCGCCTGTTGTGATTGATAACTATTTCTGTTTTCATCGATTATTGTTTTCATTTTTGCAAGAAGGCTGCCGTACCAATAATGACCAAGAACCATACTGTCTGGTTTGCGACTTTCACCGTGAATGTGCCAGATTCGGTTTTTTATCCCGCAATATGAAACATCATTATATGTATGAAACATATAGCGAGTCTCTGCATGACCGCAAGTGTTTTTCATTAACCGAGTGATTTGACCTATTTTTTTGTTATCAGTTTTTTCAATTGAATCAAAACCTAAAGCAGCTTCTTCAAGTTCGTAACTGTAATTTGTTGTAAGGATATCGTCGAATCCAATAGACAAAAGAGTTTTAAGCAATGTTGATTGTTGTTTATGATTAATGCTGCCATAAAACAGATGTTTGTTAACTGCCATTGCATCTTTTATATTGTTATTTGTCAGCAAAATAGCCTGAATCGGGTACGGAGAATTCATTTGATCTGCATTCAAATCATCCCGAACGGAGATTCTTTGCATTAATTCTTTCCAGTTAATTTCGCCATAAGCACGGTTTATTCCGTTGCCTAATAACAAGACTTTAGGATGTCTCATCTTATTCATTTCCCTAATCATTTTGTTTAATTGTTTTTTCATTTAAAGTCGTCAGCAGAATCTAATGAAGAACGATTTTGGTTACATTTGAATAATAATAAACTGATGTTTATTCATCGACCTCGAAAGTTTTTTCTTGCAAAGTTAATTCTGCAGTGATGTCCCATGGATTCAATAATATTGACGATGTTTCACAATCGGAATGGTTATTATAAAACTCAAGAAGCTCAGCACAGGTGTTTTGCGCATTATTAAATAATAATTGCGTGGTCTTGCATTGTTCATTCATTTTAATGACAACAGTATCATATCTAATCAGCAAGTCGATATAATCACTGAACATAATATTCATTTTAATAATCTCCGATTTATATGGTATAAAGACATTATTACTATATATTTTTTTATAGTGAACAATTGGGCTTCTGAAAAAAGGGATGGTCAAGTTATGAATTATCAGTATCCATCAAATCCATAAGGCTTATTGGTAATCTGTCTCTTTATACAGTATGTAACATACTTAACGTATTTTGAAATACCTGTCCCCCGTTATATAATCGTCAAGAAATCTTGTTGATAATTCGCACGCAAGAACGAAGCAGCCGAGAACGAGTGTGGAAAGCTCGTTTTCCGTAAGCGTATGCGCAGTTTTGCTTATGAAGCCTTTGGCGAAAGCTTCGAATACGTCAAGATTTACTCCCGCTTTTTCATACTCTTTGCTGTCTTCGGCTACGTAGTTTGCCGCAAAGCGTATGGCGTCTCCGAAATCATGTCCTACAAGACCCGGCATTACGGTATCAAGATCTATTACCGTCAGCGCTTTCTTTGTGTCTTTATCAAACAGAACGTTGTTTATCTTTGTATCGTTATGCGTTACTCGCAGCGGTAAAAGTCCTGCGTTTTTCATTTAGGTCATTTTACATGCTTTGTCTTTTACCGAAAGAAGCCAGTCAAGTTCTCTTTTTACTTCTTTTACTCTGCCGTAAGGATCGTCTTTAACGTCTTTTTCAAGTGTTTCGTATCTTTTAAGGAAGGCATAGACACGGGAGAATCTGTTTCAGAAATGATTCTTACCATTATGGCTTCGTTTGCGCAGGAGGAAAGCAGACGTATTTCGGAAAACATCAAATGGGGCAAGCGGAAACGTTTTGAAGAAGGCAAAGAGGACATGGTGCGGATTTTCGGTTACTGTCACACATCCGATGAGCGTTATACTATTTCTCCAAAAGAGGCGGAAATAGTCCGCGAAATCTTTTACCGTTACGTTCACGGAGAGACACGCAGACAAATCGCTGCCGATCTGCGCGAACGTGGAATAAAAACATATTCTTCGGGTCGGTGGCGCCATCTGCTGATAGACAGGATGCTGAATAACGAGAAATATGTCGGTGACGCCATATTGCAAAAAACATACGCCGAAAACCATCTTACTCACAAGCTTGTCCGTAATACCGGAGAGCTTCCGAAGTATTATGTAAAAGACTCCCATCCGGCGATTGTTGACAGGCATCTGTTTGAACAGGCGCAAAAGATTCTGAAAATGAGAAATGTAAAATACGGAAACATCTCTTACCCCTACGGGGAGATGCTTGAATGTCCGTATTGCAGAAAAACTCTCGTTCACGGAAGTCTTAAAGATATTTCATGCGCAGGAAACCGAATACATAACGGCGGCTGGGGCTGTTACGGGAAAGACGGTTTCAGAAAGTATCTCGTCATTCAGATTTTTCTTGACGATGCGGTGATATCTGCATATTCGAAGAAACACGGGATAAAGATGGAAAAAGTTGATTTTTACTGGCTTGACTACTTCATAGAGCGTATTTTGCCGGGAGAAAACGATGTTTCTGTTATCTGGAAAGACGGTGAAACGACGGTTGCAAAAATGAAGTTTCCGAAAGAACGATTCCTCCCATCCCCGTTCTCTGATTTTTATAACTCATATCTTGAACGGATAAGGAGCGGGAAAAAGAAGAATAAGAACAGATTTCTGATGGGACTTGAGGTATGTGAAAATGGTAATAACGAGAGTACCGGCGAAAACAGAGGATAAAAAGCTGCGCATAGCGGCATACTGCCGTGTGAGCACAGACAAGGACGATCAGGAAGGAAGTCTTGAAACGCAGATATCTTTTTACACTTCCGTTATATCCTCGCGCTCCGACATGATGCTTGCAGGTATATATTCAGACAGCATTTCTGGTCTTCGTGCGGAAAAACGTCCGGGGTTTATGGAAATGATAAACGATGCTATGGACGGAAAGATCGACAGAATACTTTGCAAAAGCGTATCAAGGTTTTCAAGAAACGTTGCGGAATGCAAGTATTACGCGGATCTTCTGATGAACAGGAACATAGCGGTAGAGTTTGAGAAAGAAAATCTTTCGACTGACGATCCTGCTGCGTCTTTTGTGTTTTCGCTTATGTCTGTTATAGCGGAGAATGAAAGCAGGAGCACTTCGGAAAACGTAAGATGGGGATACAGAGAAAGGTTTGCGAGAGGCGAATACAATCCCGGTAAACACCCGGCGCTCGGATATGATACGGTAAATAAAAAACTTGTCCCTAACGGTGATGCATGGATCGTGAAGCTGATATTCAAGCGTTACGCCGATGGGACAAGCCTAGAGGGGATACAAAAAGAACTAACGGAAAAAGGAGTGTTGTCTTTAAAGGGTACTCCCAAATCCACCGGAATGCTCTGGAATCTTTTGAAAAATGAAGTGTATATAGGAGACAAGGAGCTTGGGAAGTCGCCAGTTCGGGATTTTATAACGAAGAAAGTAATAAAGGGAGCCAAACACGAAACATTTTATCTGAAAAATGATCATGAGGCGATTATTGACGAGGAGACATGGAATAAGGTGCAGGAGAGGATGAGGTGTGGGAGGAGAAAGAAGAATAAAGAGAAATAGTCTTCGGGATTTTCTCGTAAAAAGCCAGCAGTATATCAGTTGGCTGGAGAATCCGCTTCTTTTTTCAAATTCACTTCCGCCATACTATCCCATGGATTTAAATATATAGAAGATATCTCATAATCGGAATGATTATTGTAAAAATCTAGAAGCGCAGATTGATTGTTCTGTGTATTTTTAAAAACTATCTGATTTATGTCGGATTGCTCTTTCACCTTAACAACGACTGTCTCATAGCGAAGCAGCAATTCGACATACTCTTTAAACATGATTTTCATTTTAACAACCACCATCTAAGTATAATTAAACAGCTTCTAATTATATTTATATGACTAACCAATTATATGCCGTATCATTATTTTTTCTATAGAAACGCAGTAATCAAACTATTTCGCATTCCCATACACAGATATCAGTATCAGCAAAGACATTGCCTAGTCTTTTCTGCAGCATAGCTTTTGTCACGCCATTTTTGAGGATTACCTGCAAAAAGCCTCCTCCGCCCGCTCCGCAGACCATTTTACCGTCGATAAGATCGTCTATACTGTCAATTATCTGCTCTATCAGAGTGTTGGACGTGCCTTTGTCTATCATCTTCGAAAGTTCCCAGTGTCTTGTTAAAAGAGCGGCGAAATCATCAACGTGCCCTCTTTCAAGCTCAAAGCGCATAAGAGCTGCGGTTTTCTGTATTTCGTTGAGAGCATATACCGTATCGGGTTCATTACCGATATAATTTCCGACAACGTCACGAAGAAGGTTTCTTGCGAGGCGTCTTTGCCCCGTATAGATCAGGGCAAGACGGCTGTTGAGTCCGCTTAAGGTGCTTTCTTCGAGATCGAGGTGCGTTACCGAAAGCTTCTGTTTAAGACCGGGTCTTGAAGTGATGTATTTTATTCCTTCCGTCACTCCGCCCACCTGATCCTGCCATCCGCCGCCTGTTGACATGATCTGTTCCATACAAAGAACAGCGGAATATATCTTGTCTTCGTTGTATTCCGTTCCGAAGAACTCAAATATCGCTTTTACGCATGCCGCTGCAAGGATACTGCTCGTTCCGAGTCCGCTGCCTTTCGGGACGCCGGTAACTTCCGTATCCATCCATATTCCTCCGCCGAGACGTGTAAGGGTACCGGAAAGATCCCCTCCCGATTTCGGTATTACTCCGCATGCAAGAAACGCTGCTTTCTGCAATACGCAAGGGTCATACGGATCGCCGACAGACTGAAGCGTACGCATTTCGGTAAACTCTCCGTGAACGTCCATATCACGGCTTTCGAATACTATTTTTTTCTCATCTATACGTTTTATGCGGACGTTTACAGGTTTTTCGCCGTTAAGTAGAATGCTTGCGTTGAGGACGGTCCCTCCGTTTTCGTTGCAGTACGGCGGAGTATCGGACCAGCCTCCGCCCCAGTTGACGCGAAGAGGAAGCTTTACTTCAACGCTGTCGTGACAGATACGAAGATCCTTGTTTTCTTTAAGTTCCGAAAGCGTTTCTTTCAAAACCGCGTCTGAAAGGACTGAAAATGCTTTTCTTACTTTTTCCTCATCGCCCGTAGCCTTGCCGATATAATAGTAAAGGCGCATTTTTTCGGACGGATCCGCTTTTTCGAGTTTTCCTTCAAGCCATTTGACTTGTATATCCGTCAAAGGGGAATTAAGACGTGCTTTCGACGCGGGAAGACGGTCATCAATGAGTCTTTGAACGTCGTTCATTGCGGCAAGCTCTTCCATGCGTTTGTTCCATGCAAGAATGGCTTCAGGATCGGCATCGTTAAAGCCGGAAGCGAGTGATTTGCCGTTTTCGAGCTCGTTCCATCTGTCTGCTTTTACCTTTTCATAAAGAGCTAGCGCGGCGCTTACCGCTTCTTTTATGCTGTCCCTTTCAGGATATATCGGCGCGAGCCATAAAGATGGGGCGATATATTCCGGGATAGTATATCCGAACAGTTTGTTTTCTTTCGGATTATCGTTTGTGCCGAATATTCTGCATACGAATCTGCCATCCTTCTGTTTAAGTCCGTGAAGAACGACGTGAGATGGTATTGTTTCGTTATGGATATCTATATAGCTGAGGATCGTGCCTTCGCCCACAACTGCGGAAGAATGAACGTAGCTTACCTCAAGATAGCACCCCTCGCCTATCCTGGCGCCGCTGCTGACAGCGGAATTATATCCTGCGCAACCGGAAAGACTGCTGTTTACCGTTCTGTTCCACTCAAGATCGCGGTATCCGTCGACGCCGCAGGTCATAAGTTCTAGTATTTCTTTTGTTGTACCGAAGTGTATGAATTTTGCGGGAGCGAGACGAAGAAGTTTGAGTTTGTATTTATGCAGCGCGTTCCATATCTGTTTTCTGCATTCTTTCAGTTCGTCACTGTAATCTCCCTCGGGCTTTTCGGAAAAGAAGCCGTTAAGAGTTGAGTCTGACGCGAGAGGATACTGAAAATCGCCGTAAAGAGAAAGTCTGACCTTACTGTTTACGAACTCTGCGTATTTTTTCTGATCGAATACTGATTTTTCGCTTACAAGTGACCAGAGAGAATCAAGCACGTCGTTCCCGAAAAGAATGGCGCCGGTATCGATATCTACCATTCCGTTTTCGTTTACTGCGTTTACTGCTCTGAGTGTTTCAACGGTCTGTTTATGCAAAAATCTGCAGACGTTGCCGTCGCTGCCTCTGAGATACACACCGTGGTCCTTGCCTGTTTCGACATCTTCTTTAAAGCTGATGACTGCTGCACCGGAACCGGACCAGTCGATAAGGAGAGGATTGAAAAGAAGGAGGACGTCGCCGGAAAGAAGGAGCATGCCTTCTTTTATCCTTCCGGGGACTGCGGACATTGCGATAATGAATTCGTCAAAGAGCGTAGAGCTTCGTCCGTCCGGAAGCTTATGCGGAACGGGGCTGAAAAGCTTGCCGAGAGCGCTGTATTGCGGAACTCTTTTGCTGTCTCCACCGCTGTGGATGACAAGGATCCGTTTTCCTGCCCAGCCGCCGTTTTCATTCAGCCATTTAAGGACGCTGAGCGTTGCTCCGCCTGAGCCGACCCTTACGCCGCCCTCGTCAGGAATGACTGCGAACCGCGTTTTTGCAGGAAGATAATTCTTACGCGCTTCTATCTGCGCGCGAAAGCCTGCCGCCTGATGTTCGTTTGAGGCGGTGAGGATGATATGGTCCCATACCGGGAACGCAGCTGACCGAAGGGATCTGACGTAGTCGTCCCATGAGTCTTTGTATGATTGTGATAAATAAAGGCTTGTCGTCATAAGTCAATCCATTTTAATAAATAAAAAGGTGGTATATAAGATGTTTTATTACATTTTCTTTTAAATACAGCCAGCGCATACGTCTTTACATCAAATCGAATACATTGCATGGATCCGGAGGTCGCAGGCTGATAACTGCGGAGAAAAAATGAACTGTTATCCGTATCTATAAAAGAGTAAGAACGTAAAAGAAGCCATTGTCAACATATATTTTACCGTCATGAATGCATAGACCTTCAGGTTCCGTTGTTATCCCGTAAGAATTCAAGAGGATAACATCTGATACTCTTTCCTTGTCTGTATCAATGATAACGAGTCTTATTACGGGGTCGAGTCTTGCATTATGATTGCCGAATGCGTGGTATATAATCCCGTTTTCGCACTGAAAGCCCTGGCGAACGGAATAGGCGGGAAGCGTAAACTGTTTCAGTAAATCGGTATTGCTCATTGTTAACTGAACGGTGCTTCCCTCACTCAGTTTCGGCAGCCTGAACGTATAGTATGTCTGCATATTGTCTGCATAGGCTCCGCCCGCATCAGTCCCGTAGAACGGTCTTGAGTCCGTACTATTACAAACAGTTGCAATTGTTTCCCTAAAGCGGTCAACCGCACTGCACGGCAAGTGCGATGGCATGTATTCCAAAGAGGGAAAACTTATTTTTTGAACGCAGGTAAAATTATAATCATTGTCTATTCTGTAAACCCATACTCCACGGACATCAGATCCCGAGCAATACAGAAGTGGCAGATTGTCGAAAGCATCATAGTATTCCGTTCCAAACGATAACGTATTGCAGTGAAGCACGCCGACACCTTCGCTGTTTTGCGGAACGATATCTTTTTTGATCGTTTCAAGCGTATCCATATCAAAGACGGTAAACGACGCTAAGTTATACGGTGAAGTTGACTGAAACTGCGACTTTACTCCGATATTTCCAAAGCATGCCATTCCCTGTCCCCTGACGGAGTATTCAGGAATCTTAACTTCTATATTCAGTTTAATACGGGTTGAGTCTTCGGTTGATACAGAGTCTGTATTGTCGGATGAAGGAGAAGACAAATTCTGCTGTTCTTGTTCATTATTTTCAAAATCGTCCCCTTTGATATCAGTATCCGATCCTTCCATTGCACGCGCTTCCTCAGCCTTTCTGCGAGCCTCTTCTTCCGCTCTTGCCTTCGCTTCGGCTTCCGCTTTTGCTTTGGCTTCCTCCTCAGCTTTTCTGCGAGCCTCTTCTTCTGCTCTTGCCTTCGCTTCGGCTTCTGCTTTTGCTTTAGCCTCTTCTTCAGCCTTTCTGCGAGCCGCTTCTTCTGCTCTTGCCTTCGCTTCAGCTTCTGCTTTTGCTTTAGCTTCTTCCTCAGCCTTTCTGCGCGCCCTCTCTTCTCTTGCCTTCGCTTCTTCCTCTGTTATTTTGCGCACCTCTTCTGCTTTTGCCTTCGCCTTGGCTTCCGCTTTTGCTTTGGCTTCTTCATCAGCCTTTATACGGGCTTCCTCCTCTGCTCTTGCCTTCGCTTCGGCTTCCGCTTTAGCTTCAGCTTCATCATCAGTCTCTTTTGAAGGGGTTACGTGTTGGAATTCCTCAGAATCAGGCTCTTTTGTCGATTCTTCATGTGAAGGTGAATTTTCAGCCTGAAGCTGGCTGTCAAGGCCGGTATCAGGCAATAAATCATCATGGCTTGCTTTTAATGATTTAACGATAAAAAAGTACGAAAACAGTGCGAGTCCGCACAACAGTATAATTGACAACACAATAATTACTAATATTATTTGTTTCTTCATAGTACTCCTCAAAAGAAAAGCGTCGGTTGGTCGGTTTATCCCTCTTTCGGACTCACCGACAGCGGTTGAGTCAATAGATAAATCTAAAAGTGATACTATTGCTTAATTATATCTGCTATGAAGATTGCTGTGTCCGGATTTTCTGAGTTGCGCCGTTTTTTAAAAAGAATCAGGCGCGCTTTTTCTTTTTATTTTTTATAAAGTTCACGATGTAAATAAAGCTGCGGTTCTTCATGATAAAGCTTACAAGCAAATACGTGAAGATACCGACGATTATCTGCAGTCCGAACAATATAAATATATTGATGTTTATATAATTCATCATCAGTACGGTTATACACATTATTAAGGACGGTATTAAATTCTCACATACGTCCCATATCTGATCTTTAAGTTTATAATCGAAAAGCTTTCTGTTTGCAGCCGTATTTACGATCGATGCAAAAACGACGTTGATTATACTTGTTACAGCCAATAATTGCGGAGAGTTTGCTAAAAATACCGCAAAAAGAATAACGATGGCATAAAAGATCTTTTTTATAACATCCAGTTTAAGGTACACGTCACTTCTGCCTATTGCTTTTATCGCCTGCAGGTTGCCTACCTGAACGATATTAAACATCTGGGCAACGCAGAAAATCTGAATATAAATAACGCTTTCAAGCCATTTTTCTGTCAGCAGAATAATTACAAAGCTTCTTGCGGTTGCGAACAGTCCCAGCATCATAGGGAAAACGGCGTAAGAACACAGCTGGATAAATTTACGGGTTATGTTGATCAGCGAGTTATGGTCATCCTGTACCTTTGACATAACAGGAAACAAGACTGCCGACAATGTATCTGTAATTGCTAAATTTATCCAATGTGGATATGTTTTTCCCTTGGTGTAGTATGCAAGATCAACGTTTGAATATTTGATTCCGACGATCAAGGGTCGGATATTGTCATAAATAGTGCTTATGAGTGATGATAAAAACAGTTTAATACTATAGGTAAACAGCTGTTTAAAGCGTTGCAAAGAGAATTTCAGGACAAATTTGATTCGGGTGAAAGCCAACAGCAATACGGTATCGACAAAAATATTAGAAAAATTCTGTGCGACCAGCGCCCATGCGCCAAAACCTTTTATTGCCATAAAAATGCCGATAAATGCCGAAATTGCGGTTCCGATACTTGTTGAAAAGAAGAATTTTTTAAAGTCCAGGTCACTCGAGATTTTTGCACAGACAACGCCTTTAACGGCGGAGAAAAAAAACGATAGCGCCATAACGCGGAAAATAGGAACCAGGGCCTCTCTTTTATATATATCGGCTATAAACGGAGCGCCGATAAATATAATAGCATACATAATCGTTGCCAAACAAAGACTCGAAATAAGGATCGTTGAATAATCGATAATATCGGCATCTTTTTTCTGTATCAGTGCGGTGTTGAAGCCTCCGCTGATAAAGATATTGCAAAATGCAAAGAAAATCGCGACGATGCTTACCTCGACGTAATCCTCAGGCGTCAGAATGCGTGCAAGAATAATCGCCACGACGCTTGAAACTCCGTTTGCAAGGATTCGTTCTGCGAATTTCCAATATGTCGCCTTGAAAGCGCTCTTTTTTAACGTTGAATTGTCCATAAAAAACTCTGCTTTAATAATGAATCAGATCGTGCTTGTCTTTGCCCATAAACCTTTTAATAGCGGTTGAGAGAATCTTTCTTTTGTTTGGTATGCTTACTAATCCTTTATAATCGGTCTCAGATGTCCATTTTGAAAACTGTAACATTTTTAAAAGCTCAAAAGAGGGATTAAAACTATCGGACAATGTCGGACTTTCATCATAAAAGCCGGTGAAGGATTTACAACGACTTATCAGATCGTTTCTACAATTAAGATGGGTCATGGGATTTTGGGGAGGGTTATTGAAATCATATACTGTCGGGTCAGACAGAAATTCATCAGTGTCAAAATGATGGAAAAAATCCAGCAGCCCGTCAAAACGGTTGTTTGCATTGAACTGATTGCCCCTGTTAGCAGAAACATTGTTCTCTGAAGAAAGCAAACAAACAGGTGTATTTATAGCTAACGATGGCAATGAGGTATGCATATTGCCTGTAACAACAGCGGCTGCCTGATGGAACATGTAAAGATAGATTTTTGAGATTTCTATTTTGTCTATTGCATAGAAATTACTGAAAATCCATTTTGAGAGAGTAAAGACCGGCCTGTCAGTTCTCTTCTTTATTGCGTTAACAACATCTTCTGACACGTCAACGCACAGTATATATCCGCCCCAATCGTTATTTTGGCGCAAGTTTTTATTTTCGTTTAATGTTAAAGTTAAACACCCGCTGAAATATGCCGGAACATCATTCGAAATCAGCCAATCCTTCGTATCGTTATCTCGGCAACCGACAGGTCCGTATTTTATCAGCCAAGACTTTGTTTCTTTTGTAAGAAGTTTATCCCTGCACTGGCGGGCAAAGCACATTGAAATCAGCAGCGGATCGATATCATCTGAGGCAGGCATATGATCCGGGCGCCACATATACCAGGAATTCATAATAACTTTGACTTTTTCATGATTCTCGCTTCTGAACGAGGAAAGCTGTTCCTTAAACGGATAATAGTCTATTGACGGAAGAAAATGCGATGATGCTACCGACTGCAGATCGTCTCCGATATTGAATGTATTATTTAACAGTATTCCGTATTTCATTTCATTTCACCCTTCAGGCTGTAATTCTTTTTTATTAACCCAAAACCTAAGGCGTCCGCCGTTTAAAAAGTTCAGATAGTTTTGAATCGCAAATGAGGGTGCCGCCTGATAGGAGTTTATTGTATCCCCTCCGCGATGATTTGTAATTGTAATGTTATCGTATTTTCTGTAAAAATCAGGAATAACGGGCTCTGACTCAAATACGTCGATCGCCGCACCCATGAGTTTGCCGGAATCGAGAGCCGATTTTAATGCGTCAGGATCGACGAGAACGGAGCGAGCCGTATTGATAAGATATGCGTTTTGCTTTATGATATCAAATTCGTGTTGCCCGATTATAGGTGCGCTTGCGCGTGCATGAAGTGTGATTATGTCAGACGTTCTGAGCAGCGTTTCTTTATCGACCAGCTTGAATTTTATAAAATCATACGCACTTTCTCTGAGATACGGGTCGTGAACTATGATATTGCATCCAAACACGTCCAGCCGCTCTGCCACGAGACGGCCGACGGACCCAAAACCGATGATGCCGACGGTCATATCGCAAAGCTCTCGAATCGAGGATTGAGTATTCGGGAAGCTCTCGCGCCAGACGCCTTTTTTTAACGATCTGTCCGCCCTGGCGATATTTCTTGTTTCGCAAATGATCAATCCGATAGTGAATTCGGCGACTGCGTTTGCGTTATGCGCGGGATTAGACGCAATGATAACACCCATATCGGTCGCCACGCGAACGTCTATGTTTTCAACGCCGCCGCGGCATGACAGAACTGCTTTCAGTTTTGTTGCTTTTTTCAGAAGCGATTTTGTCACGGGACAAAGATGAACGACTAAAACCTCGGCGTCGGCGATTTCCTGTTCAAGTCCGTCCGGGAGAGGTATTTCATCCCGCTTCATGGATTCAATCGCCTTTACGGTATCTCGCATATCGATACGGTTGTCTTCACCGAAAAACAAAACCTTGAGCGTGTCTTGTGTTGTCATAAACGGCTCAATTCCGTTTTTCATCATTTCAGGAGTGACATAGGCGTCACCCACACACAGGATCTTCATTTAACTACCCCTTGCTTTATCAGGAACTCGGCATATTGCAGATCTATATCGTTTGTGATTTTAAAATTGAAACGCTCTCCTCTGACGATTCCGATTTTTCTGTTATGGGATAAATACACCTTACCCGCCTCGATATAATTAGGGATGTCTTCTTCCGGTATCATTGAGACATAGCGTAAAAATCTGTCAAGGAAAAAGGTCTGCGGCCCCTGATCACACCAGAGCTTGGAGCGGTCCGGTACGCCGGAGCAAAGGAATCCGTCATCGCTCTGAAGCATGGTATCGATAGTAGGAATCGACGTTGTTACCATATCATAATTCTGCGCCATAGCGATATTGTCAAGCAGGATACGCTTGTTTACAAAAATTCTTGCGCAGTCATGGGTTATAATCAGAGAATCCGGCTTATCCGCGATTTCCATGGCCTTCTTACAAACGTTAACCATTGACGTGAAGCGGGTGTTGCCTCCCGGAGTCAAAACGATCCGTTTTTCATCAAGATCAAATTCGCGTATCAGTTCAATATAATAATCGTTCCATTCAACATTAGTTGAGATAACGACAGTATCGATTTCTTCAACGGACAGAAAAGTGCGAAGGGATCTGATAAAAATCGGAACGCCGTCAACCCGAATGAACTGTTTGGGCATAGACGCGGTTTCCATTCTTGAACCGGTTCCGCCGGCGAGCAATCCGCCAAAAATCATTTTGATTCCCTCCCGATAAGTTTCATTGTTTCGTCAAAGACCCTCTTACAGTTATTGCCATCGTTAAATTGATGATAGAATTTAAAGCATCTTTCGCGTTCTTCTTTCCACGTATCGTTCTCAAGAAGCGCAACTGTCTGATCTATAACTTCATCCCAGGTGTAACACATTGGTCCGCCGGGAATTTCAAAGAAATAGTCGTTTAATCCGGCGTCGGCTGTTTCGTAGTCCTTAATATCATAAGGGAAATACACAACCGGCTTACCGCTGCACATGAAATCGGTTATTACGCTGGAATAATCGGAGATAAGCAAATCGAAATAATGCAGATAACCGTAGACATCGTCCCAAACCGACTTATCTTTTGCGAGAATAATATTTGTAAACTCATCCTCATACCGAAGGAAATTATTCAGCTCATGAAAATGCGGTTTATATACCATAATAATATTGTGATCAATCAATTCGGAATCGATTTTTCTGAACGCGTCAATGTTGATGCTGTTGTTTCCGTCTTTGCCGAAATTTCTGTGCGTTGGCATATATATAATGAATTTTTTATCGGCGTGCTCGCGGAGCAGAGATTCCATATAAGTGTTTTGCGGCTTTAAAACAAAGGAATCGTCTCTGGGATATCCTGTTATCGAAAACAGTTCCGCTGGTATTTGCATAAGCTTTGTAAATGTTTCGATATAGAGGTCGGAGGTTGCGATCCAGTGGAATTTTGCGAATTTTTCTCTCTTTTTCGCCATTCCCCCGTTCCAGTTCATTGACTTAAAGCCCATACCGTGCCACAGCTGAACGGTTACTGTTTTTTTGTTGTTCAGAAGCGGAGAAATATCCTGATTGCCTTCAGTTTCGAATGCTACTTCCGCAAAAATACTGTAAAAAATTCCGCGAAAAGAAGATCTGAGGGCACACTTACGACCCGCTTCCCGAAGGGTTTTAAAAACCGACTTGCTTCGCGTAATCCAGACAGCATTTATCTCAGGATGGTTTTTGTTGACATATTCAAACATGTATTTGGAATTATCGGAATACTGTTCGCCGTTCCATGCTCCGAAGATCCAAAGATTTCGCTTTGCCGGCAATAATAGAGAAATACCGGGTAAAATTTTTGAAAAAAACTGTTTCAGACTGATAATAAAAGAATTCATATCTTAAAATATACCCACAATGATTTTTATGACGTGTAAATGAAAAGCCGGCAGCCGGAAAATCATTTTTTGATTTCTTTCCGTCTGCAAACAGAGCATTATATGACCATAAAAGTAATTATACCACCAAAGAAAACATCTGTCAAGACCTTCATAAAAGCCACCGAAGGGAACAAAACGCAAAACTGTGTGATTTTCCGAACGATTGCAGTATTTGCCACTGAGTATCCGTCATCGATGAATGCTGGATATAATACTCTTACGGATGATGAACGAAGGTATATCCGATACGTTATTTATCCTTCAAGCAAAGCAAGTGAAGGAATAACCGGATCTTGCCCTGCTTTCAATAACAAATGTGATGGAAGCAATGGTTACCCGGCATGGATTTTTTTACTCTGATATCCGTAAAAGACAAAGCACATTATGATCTGGACAACGGTAGAGCACGGTGTTGCAAGACCTATCAGGAATAGAGAATCGCCCGACAGATGCAGCATAATAAACGCAACGGGTATTCTTATAAGAAACGCACCGACTATTCCCTGAATCATAACGAATGCGGTTTGCTGGATACCGTTGAAATATCCGATGAAGCAAAAAAGAAAACACGTTAAAAGGCAGTCTATCGCATATGCTTTAAGATAATCCCACGCATTCAGGACCGCCTCGGAATCGTTTGTGAAAATATCCGCAAGAATATCGCCTCGAAAGAACGTCAGAACAAACATCGATATACCGAACAGGACGGATACGGCAATGCCTGTTTTAAGAGCGAGTTTTGCTCTGTCGATAAGACCTGCGCCGTAATTCTGGGCAACGAATGCGGACATGGACTGCATGAACGCTGCGGGAACGAGCATGATGAACGCACAGACCTTTTCAGCGACTCCGACACCTGCAGAAGCGGTAACGCCGAGACCGTTGACGATAGCAAGAAGAACGAGAAACGAGATACCGACTAAAAAATCCTGGATCGCTATCGGTGTTCCTATACGGATAATTTCAGCAGCGCTCGATTTATCGATTCTGATATCTGATCTGCCGAAAGAAAACGGAAGTTTTATTTTTGCGATGATAAACAGCGATATTATTACGCTTACAAGCTGCGCCAGCACCGTTGCCAAAGCTGCGCCGGATGCCCCGAGTTTGAAAACGGAAACAAAGACCAGGTCGCCTATTATATTCAGAGCACAGGCGATGCCCACAGCGATCATCGGCGTTTTTGAGTCGCCCAGTCCCCTGAAAATACTGCCGAGAAGATTATATGCGGTTATTATCAGAAAGCCTGCTCCGCATATCCTGATATAGTTGGCTGTCACTTCGAATGCCTCGTCGGGTGCGTGCATTACCTTTGCGAGAACCTCAGCTCCAAGAATGCATATTACGGTAAACAATGCGCCCAGAAAAGTGAAGATAACAAGCCCTGTGCCTATCGTTTCGGCAGCCTCTCTCGGGTGTTTGCGCCCTATTTTCTGTCCTACGGCGACCGTAATGCCCATAGAGAAGCTGACAAGAAGGTTTGTAAGCGTCATGATGATCTGCGAGCCTGTTGAAACGGCTGAGACATCAACGTTTGTGCAGAAAGTGCCCACGACGAGAAGATCGACGGCGCCGTACATAGCCTGCAAAAACATTGCGAACAGGACAGGCAGCATAAATTTAATAAGCTGCGGAAGAATTCTTCCGCTTGTGAAATCGTTATTATTCATTTATGAGCAAATACCCTGCAATAATACCGGGTAAAGCAGCGAGGATCGATTCGCTTTTTATCCGGTATTATATCTATATCATTATTATCCCTGAGATCGGAAGTGCGATTCGAGATCCGAAAGCAGGTCTGTCAATACCAGACAGAATGCTTTACAGCCTTTCGGCTTTTATACTTTAAATATTGTGAATGACGGATCATATCCTTGTAAAATGGTATTTTACTGCCGAGAAATCTCCGTGAGGATAATCGGGTGAGAAACCGACGTTCATAAACGTGCTGCCCTTGGCTTTGATATTCTTTTCTTCGAGGCAGTAATATGCTTCGGGATCGAGTCCGACCATTTTGACACGTCTTACTTCATTATTTACGGAAACGAAACGGCGGTAGCAGACAAGCTCGGCAAATGATTTATCTTTTGCAACGACCGCTTCCGTAAAGAATCCTTTTTCAAACGGACTGTCAATGCGGTAAAGATCGCCGTCAAGGATAAGACGCTCGATTTTTTTGTATTCGGCAGTCTGAAGTTTAACGGCAGCTTTCTCTTCGTCAGTAAATTTAGTGGTGTCAAGCTCATAGCCCGTTGCGCCGAGGTGCGCGATTATGGCGCGGGTGTCAAACGGTGTCGTGCGTCCCGTCTGATGATTGGGGCATACCGAGACGTGACAGGACATGACTGATAAGGGATAAACGAGAGATGTGCCGAACTGGATCTTCGTGCGTTCCTCGGCGTCTGTGTCGTCGCTCGTCCATATCTGCGGAAAATAATGCATGATAGCGGGATCGAAACGCGCTCCGCCTGCAGAACAGCCTTCAAAGAAGATATCAGGATGACCGTTGACTATACGCTCACAGATATCGTAAAGACCGAGCGCATAACGATGAGCAAACTCCATCTGTCTTTCAGGCTCGAGGCTGTACGTCCACGATTCAGTAACGTTGCGGTTGTAGTCCCATTTAACGTAATCTACTCCGTTATTTTCAATTATGTCGCTTACTGATTTTACGATATAGTCACGCACTTCCCTGCGCGTAAGGTCGAGCATAAACTGATGTCTGCTGTAGCAATGTTTTCTGTCCGGAGTTCCGATAGCCCAGTCGGGATGAGCGCGGTAAAGATCGGAATCCTCACTGACCATTTCCGGTTCGAACCAGAGGCCGAACTTCATGCCTATGGAATGGACGTAATCGCTAATCGCCTTTACGCCGCCCTGCAGCTTTTTATCGTTTACTACCCAGTCGCCCAGACCGGAATAATCGTTATCGCGTTTGCCGAACCAGCCGTCATCAAGGACAAGAGTATCGATCCCGAGTCCGTTTACCGCGTCCGCGATCGCACAGAGCTTAGGAACATCGAAATTGAAGTACGTCGCTTCCCAGTTGTTGATGAGCAGCGGGCGCGAAGCTTTTACATATCTGCGATTGATAAGGTGTTCGCGGTATGCATCGTGGAATGCGCGGCTCATGCCGCCGAGTCCGGTATCGGAATAAGAAATAACGACATCGGGGGTTTCAAATACCTCGCCGGGAGCAAGGTTCCAGTTAAAATCAAAATCGTTGATACCGCCCGTGATCTGAGACGTGCCGTCGGGATTGACCTCTGCCTTAAGAACATATGACGAGCTGTAAACGAGATTGACGCCGATCGCTTCGCCGTAAAACTCGGTAGTATCGCGTCGAAGAAGGGCGATGAACGGGTTAAGTGTGGCGGATGAAGAAGTTCGTTTAGAATCGATGGAAACAACGCCGTGGTGAAGAGGTATCCTGTCGATATGGCGTTCCTTTGCCCAGACGCCGTAAAGCGAGATCATATCATAATCACGATCGGGAAGAGCAAGTGTAAAAGAATATGCTCTTTCAAGGCGGACATCAGCGCTGCCGCAGTTTTTATATACCGCTCTGCGGCAAATGACGGAGCAGTCGTCATAAACGGTGTAATACAGATCTGCCGCAAAGCCGTTTATCTTGTCTTTCAGATGCAGAATAAGAGTTTCGCCGCCGTCAAGAGAAGGCATTCCGGTTATTTTCGGTTTTGCGGGGACTATCTCGTAAGAGTCGAAGAGCAGCTCGCAAAGTCTGTCGCCTTGAGGGGTCACGATCTGAACTGCGGGTTCGCGATAGTCACCTGTACCGAAAAAAGAAAGCTCGGAAGGGAATGCGTTATAGGAATTCACGTTATCTATACCCGGAGGAGTAGCAGCTGTGGAAGTAGCGCCGTATGTACGCGTAAACCTGAGGTCATCATTGCCGACCGATGCCCCGAGATAGAGATGTTCGGGATATCCCAGGTCGTTTATCCAGAAGGAGTAGCAGAGGTTTTTGCCCTGAAGCATAAAGGTTTTTGTTTCACTGTTGTAAGTAACGGACATGATGTTTCCCCTTTTCGAATCTTTTAGTTATCATTTGTCAATTATGCAATATAAATCACTGTTTTGCGCAATCCTGTGTCATAATACCGGACTGTTTCATATATAACGGTCGTTTCTGGACATTCTGCCGACAAGGATATACGATACTATAAACAAGATCGCTACAAAGACGATAAAATACCATGCGCTCGTGTCAACTGTGGCGATGTAGTCGTAAGCGCCGTGAAGAAGCGCCGGAACGATGACGGAAAGAATACCGAATACCTTCGAATGTCCGCGCATATCGAGATAATCGTATTTTTTTGCTATACCGTAAAAAACGCCCATAAAAACGCCGAAGCAGGCATGACCGGGAATTGCGGTAAGAGCGCGGATGATAGCCGTGCCGAAGCCGTACGCCATAACATAGCTAATGTTTTCCCAGAGAGCGAAACCGAGAGAGACGAAGACAGAATAAACGACGCCGTCATACTGACAGTCAAATTCGGGAGAGGACCATGAACTGCGGCGCAGCATGAAATACTTTGCGCCCTCTTCGGAAAACGCAACGATGACAAAATACAGAACGACGTTGTAGAGAGGTGATTGCTGAGAGACTGTGATATCAAGAAGAACTCCGAGAATTCGCTCTGCAACAAGCGCGATAAGAGACGAGAAAACGCCTGCCTTTGTCAGTTGCCAGAGGATGGCGGGAGATTCTTTTTCAAGTCTGTCTGACAAATATACCTTGATCATGAGAAAAAGCGCCGGCACTACTGCGGAGATAACGAGTATGATATTGTAAGAAGCGAGCGCAGGAAGAAGAAAATAAAACATTCTTAATTATTACTCCGTTTATATCTGAGATATTTACGCCTTTTTACCGCTGCCGTCTTTTATAACGGAGAGAAGAAAGGCATATATGATAATCATATAGCAAACCGTTTTGGGCAGCATAAGCATTCCCAGCATCGGGACTATGCCGGCAAACACCGCTACCGGTATATAGAATGCAAACGAAAGAGTTATCCAAAGCCAGATGAGCCTGAAACGTTTTGATGCGTTTCTGTGTTTGAAAAAGAGTATGATAACGAGTATTCCGAGAATGACGAACGGAACGTTGCGTATAATTCCCCATGTCATATCACTGCTGTTTTCTATCCATCCGTTCTGCGGGAAAAGGCAAAGAATAACACGAACGGCGGAAAGGGCATAAACCGAGACCGTAAGCGATCTGTTCGGTTTAAGTTTGTAATAAAGAACGCCGATATGATAAACCAAAATGTAAAAAATCGTCATGGTCACTGAGGTGACAAGCTTGCCTATGCCGAGGGCAGCAGTAAAATCAGCCTCGACAAAGTAGTTGAGGACCCTCGGGACAAGGTGAAAAGCATCGCCGCAGCCAAGAATCAGTGTTGCGATACCCATAAGCTTTTCTGTTTTGCCGCGGGATCTCGCAAGTATTATGATGCCGACGGTGACAGTAAAAACAAGATACAGTATGTCAAAAAAAGACTCTCCGTATTTCATACAATAAAGCACTCTCCGTTGTTTTTTTAATTATACCATAAGCAGGAGTCAAAATCAAGCAAATATTACGGAACAATTATAATTAATCCGTCAAAATAAGAACCGGTCCGGCGGATAAAGCTGCCGGGCCGGATGGCGATGATCTGTGTGGATATACTGCCGGATCGCAGCGGTCACTGTTTGTTGCGGCCTCTGAAAGTATTGTATTTATCGGGAGTCCATTCAGGGCTGATATCCTTTACTGCTTCTGCGGCGGTGATCACCGCATCGCCGTTGTCGATATCGATAAGAGTATATCTGTCGTTGCCCATGCCAAGCTCTTTCATATAGCTGAGCTGGCGAAGTCCGTGACGGGTTTCGATTCTGTGTATCATTGCCTTTCCACCACCGTCGGGCAGGCTGTAAATAAGATCGACGCATGCGTTATCGGCAGCAAGAATATCAAGCGAAGCGATAAAGCCGACGTCCGGAGTAACTACTGGTTCGGCATGAGGACCTTCACAGTCGCATGAAACGGACATATTGCGCATTGTATTGATGTAGCAGACATGGGGAGCAAAATAATCTATGGTAGCTTTCGTGCTTTCGCTTATTCTCTCCATAAGTTCTTCTTCGGCAATGCTCCACATATTTGACGAGCCTGCCGCGGTATGGATCTCTGCCTTGCCTATGCGTCCGTCCGCACAGCCGATGCCGATATTTTTATTGCTGCCTCCGAAACCGCCCATTGCGTGACCCTTGAAATGGGTAAGAACAAGAAGTGAATCATAATCGAGCATGTTTTTGCCAACGTGCATCTCTTTGAACCATTTACCGCCGTTAACGGGAAGAGCGGCTACGCCTTCACTGTCGGTAATATCAACGGGGCAGAATGTCCAGCCGTTCGTTTCAAGCGTTTTGCGGTGATCTTCCGTAGTATAGCGGCTGCCCTTATAATACGTATTTGTTTCGATTATCGCCGCGTCGTTCAGGCGTGAATCAAAAAGCTCTTTGACCCACGGACGGGGAATTATATTGGGGCCTTCGGCTTCGCCTGTATGCAGTTTTACGGCTGTTTTGCCGCAGAGAACGCTGCTGACCTTATCATATATCTTTTTAAGTCCTTCGGCGGACAGGTCGCGCGTAAAAAATACGACTGAGCTTTCTCCCGTTCTTTTTTCAAAAGGGATATATTTATTGCCGTCTTTGCCGGGCACGGGTCTGTCTGATTTCATCTGCATTCTCCTTCAAAAATATTATATAAGGCGACATCCCGAAAGGGATATACTTATTTCTTATCTTATTATAATTATACTACAACGGACGGATTGTGTCAAGTGGTGAAATGTTGGGAAAAGTTGAAACGGGTCTTGATTTTTGCGGTAAAAGTGTGGTATAATTTACAAAAGTGCGTTTTATGGTCATGTTCGTCCGACCGTATACGAAAAATCGTGATAGCAATGACGGCGATCGGTGGAAAACGATCTTCTTTGTTTTTGCAAAGACGGCAAATGACGACCTCTGACCCTGTTTTATGAAAACGTGACGTACTGAAACTGTTGAAAAACTCATATTAAGAGAAGCGGTGTGAAAATGTTCGGTGATATAAGCTCAATGATCTCAAAGCTGATGGGAACGCTTGCCGTAATACTTGTTGTTGCGGCGTTTATCGGCGGAGGCGACCTGATATCAAAGGTTGTAAAGCCCGAGAAGAAATGGCGGTATACGATGATTCTCGGACTGCTGGGAGGAGTTTTCGGAATATATGGCAACATATCCGGATTTGACTTAAACGGAGCGGTCATTTCCGTACGCGACATCGGTCCGATGCTTGCAGGTTTTACGGGAGGTCCTATCGGAGGATTAATTGCAGGCATCATTGCCGGCGTTCACAGACTGACAATGGGCGGAATCACCGCGCAGGCGTGCGTTGTGGCAACATGCCTTATCGGGCTTATCTGCGGCACGATCTCAAAGAAATGGCATAAGATCGTTGTCAACCCCCTTTTCGCTCTTCTGATGAGCGCGCTGATGGAAGCGTTTCACCTCGGAGTAGTCCTTTTGATGGTCAAGCCCTTCGAGACCGCTCTGGACATCGTAAAGCAGATAGCGTTCCCGTTTATCACGGTAAACGCGCTGGGTTTTGCGATGATGATAATGATAATAACATACACGGAAAAACAGAGGAATCTTGCAATAGAGAAAAGCCGACTTCAATCGGAACTCGAGGTTGCAAGCGTGATCCAGAATTCTCTTCTGCCTGTCGTAAACGACGAATACCCCGGCTGCAAGGATCTTGACATCGCAGCGTCTATGGAGGCAGCGAAAGAAGTAGGCGGGGATTTTTACGATATTTTTTATGTGGACCCAAATCACCTTGCGTTCGTTATAGGCGATGTTTCGGGGAAAGGCGTTCCTGCTGCAATGTTTATGGCAACGTCCAAAATCACGCTGCAAAACTGTATTCGTGATATACCCTCACTTCCGGAAGCCATAGCAACCGCCAATAACGCACTTTGCGCAAGAAACGAAGCAGAGATGTTCGTTACGCTTTGGGTGGGAATTCTTGATCTGAGAAACGGCGCGCTTGAATTTGTCAGCGCAGGTCACAATCCCCCGGTTTTATTCCATAACGGCAATGCAGAATTCATGAGATTCCGAAGCGGCTTCGTGCTTGCAGGGATGGAAAATATGCGTTATAAAAGCAACGAAATCGCACTGTCTTACGGTGACACTCTTTATCTTTATACCGACGGTGTTACCGAAGCGGAGGACGAAAAACACAATCTCTTCGGTGAAGAAAGGCTTCTCAAATGCTTTGAAGGTAAAAATGACAGTTCGTCGGAGGAGATAATAAACGATATAAAAAAGAATATAGACACTTTCATCAACGGAAACAGTCAGTTTGACGATATGACAATGCTGTGTTTCAGGTGGAAAGCCAGATAATATAAAACGACCTTCTGCATATCGGCGCAGAAGGTCGTTTTTTGTTTTATGTATTGTTCGTTATTTGATCTTTCATTATGCTTTGTTGAATTTTGCCTTGCCCTGCTTGCATCTCGGGCATTTCCAGTCATCGGGCAGATCCTCAAATGCCACGCCGTCGTGTTCTGCTGGATCGTAAACGTATCCGCATACAGAGCAAACGTATTTGCCGGAGGATTTTGCGCTGCTGAAATCGATAATTGCAGGGATGGTTTTTTCGGGATTGTCAAGATCCATTACGCGTTTTGCTTCAAGATTTTCGTATCCCTGCGGCGTATGAGTGCCGCAGTAGACCGTGGGATGGGCGGAAATGAATTCACGGACTCGGTCAAGCGTTTCGCGAGCAGCGGCGGGATCATCGTAAACGACTGAAAGCTTGTTTTCGTAAAGAGCCTCGTCAACATAGGTGATATCGCCGTGAAGCATATAGAAAAGTCCGTCGTTTTCAACGATAACGATGCTGTTGCCGTTCGTATGTCCCTTTGCTTTGATAAGATATATTCCGTCCCTGATCTTCTGGCTTGAGGGGAAGTTATAATACGCTCCGTCCGTAAATTCAACGGGAACTATATTGTCAATCCCCTGAAGCTCTTCGGCGGAAGTTTCGTCCGCATTAACATATATTTTCGCATTCGGGAAAGATTTCAGCTCACCGGAGTGATCTGAGTGTTTATGCGTAAGAAGCACGCACGTTACCTGATCGGGGGTATATCCGAGAGCGGCGAACGCTTCCATATAAGAGCAGATATCCTTTCCTGTATATGCAAGGCTGTTTTCATCGGGGACCTCCTCGGGAGTGCCTGCGGGAAGACCTGTATCAACAAGTATAACTTCGCTTCCCGTATCTATAAGATAATTCTGAAGCGTGCCGCGGTAGCGTATGTTTTTATCGAACTTTTCCATCCCCTCTTCTCCGCCGAAAGCGAAAGGCTGGGAGTAAAAACCGTCTTTTCTGAATTTTAAAGCTTTGATTTCCATGTTATGATCTCCTTAAATACATATATCCACATTCTAACATAGTATTCCGATCAAGTCAAGATGTATTTTTGAATTTAAAGTAAACATAACAGTTAAAAAAAAATTCGGGCAGGGCTGAATTTCTATTGAAAAATCTTTTTTGTTATGGTATAATTGAACTGTCGAAAAAAAATCAGACATTTCTATTTTCAGGAAAGGATACATATTCGATCATGGACGAAAAAAACAACTATCAGAAGCGCGCAGAAGCGCTGCTAAGCCAGATGAGCATTGAAGAAAAACTTCATCAGCTGTCTGCTCAGATGATATTTGATATCGATGACAAATATGAGGAGAGAAGAGATCATCTTTGCGGTTCGTATCGCAATCCCGGTCATTTTATGCACCGTGACGGCAAAATTTCCACGCCGGGCGAGGTAGCAAAAAGAATAAACCGCGACGTTGAGATCAGCATGGAAAAGCAGCCTCATTCTATTCCCCCGCTCGAACACGGAGAAACGCTTCACGGCGCGCAGTGGGGCATGGCAAGCATTATGCCTCAGCCGATAGGTCTTGCGTCAACTTTCGATCCTGAGCTTGTAAAAGAAGCGGCGGACGTTATAGGAAAAGAAACGGCGGCAGTAGGCGTTCGTCAGGCGCTTGCACCTGTTGTAAATATAGCAAGAGACGTTCGTTGGGGAAGAACTATAGAAACATTCGGTGAGGATCCGAAGCTTGCATCCGACATGGGCGTTGCAATGACGCGCGGTCTTGAAGAAAACGGCGTTATCGCTACTCCTAAGCACTTTGTAGACAATTATGCCGACGGAGGCCGCGACTCGAACTATTCAACGCATTCCGAGCTTGAGCTTCGCGAAGTATATCTCAAGCCCTTCGAAGCATGCTTCAAGGAAGGACATGCCCATGGCGTAATGGCATCTTATAACAGTCTTTTCAACGGACTGCCTGCTCATGCGAACCATTGGCTCCTTACAAAGATCCTTCGCGACGAATGGGGATTTGACGGAATAGTTGTTTCTGACTACGGCGGGGTAAACGGTTGTGAAGGCGCGCATAAGATCGCAGCGGATTTCCCGGAAGCGCTTGCGCTCTGTCTCAAAGCAGGTCTTGACGTTACCCTGTCCGACATAAAATATGACGTTGTAAAGGAAGCATGGGACAGAGGTCTTCTGACAGAAGAGGATATAAACGTACCCGTGCTGAGAATACTTAAACGGAAATTTGAACTGGGACTTTTTGACGAGCCGTTTGTTGATCCTGACGAGGCTGACAGGATAGTTCGCTGTGACGCGCATAAGGCTACGGCTCTCAAAGCCGCAAGAGAAAGTATAGTATTGCTTGAAAACGACGGTATTCTGCCTCTGAACAAAAAGAAAATAAAGAAACTTGGCGTATTCGGTCCCGGAGCAGACGTTCTGCCGACAGGACGGAACTATTCCGGTCCCTTCGGACACCTCTGGGAAGCGCCTGACGTTCTGACACCGCTTGCATACCTTAAAGCGCATGCAGAAGGAATCGAGATAGTAACGGGAGCAGACAGCGATATTCCCGCACTTGCATCTGACTGCGACGTTGTTTTATACTTCACGACCGTTGTTGAAGGCGAAGGTCTTGACCGCTCCGATCTGAAGCTTCCTTCCTACCGCACGGCAACGTCAAAAGACGAAGCGGCGCAGATCGTTGACAAGGCAACCCTTACGGTTGAAGTGGATCAGGAATCCTCTATCATTGCGCTCGCTGCGGCAAACAAAAACAGCGTTGTATTTCTTATGAACGGCGCTCCCGTGGATATGACGGCATGGAAAGACAAGGTACGCGCAATAGTTGAAGCATGGTATCCCGGCGAAGGCGGCTCCGAAGCGATCTGTGACGTTTTGTGGGGCAATTACAACCCGGGAGGAAAGCTCCCAGTATGCTGGCCGAAAAATGCCGGACAGCTTCCGCTTTTCTACGCATGCAAACCGAGCGGAAGAGGATACGGTTATGAAAACAATGACGGCAAACCGCTTTATACATTCGGATACGGATTGAGCTACACGACGTTTGAACTCGGCGCGCCGTCTCTGAAAAAGACAGAAGATGGATGGGACGTCTCGCTTGAAGTGGCAAATAAGGGCGATTTTGACGGAGACGAAGTAGTTCAGATCTATATCAAATCAAAAAAGACAAAGGTCGTCCGTCCGTTGAAAGAACTTGTGGCATATAAGAGAGTATCGGTAAAGAAAAACGGAAAAACGCCCGTTACCATTCATATTCCCGAAAATGCAACGGCATACTATGATTCTGAAATGGTTTACGGCAAGCATGGCGGTGAGTTTACTCTTCTTGTAGGCACATCCGCAGAAAATACTCCGTTTGCGATCGAATTATAATAAATCTCGTGTAATATCCGCCGAGATGAAACAAAAAAGAATCCCCGGACATCGGGACACCTGCTCTATCGCATGTGTCCCGATTTTTTGCACTTAGCTTTAAAAGATATCTGATCCGTGCTGTTTATCGCGAAACTAACGCAAAAGCGCTTTTGACAACCTGCGGTCATCAAAAGCGCTTTTTGCTCGGTGAGGCGGGTATTGCTCCCCGCCTCACGCGTTAATCGATTATTCTTTTGTCTTTTTTACCCATTCTGCCCAGCGCGGGTCGGCTTGGATATGCGGTCTGACGTAATCGTTTTCCGACACAGACCACCACGGCCAGTCTTCCACGAGCGAGTATGCGGTTGTATGAGGATATTCTTTGTTCGGCTTACACCCTGCTTTTACTAGATGCACTAACGGCGCCGTATAATAAGCGTCTTCTTGTTTTTCATATTTTCTGAAGCGTTCAAGCGCGTCGTCGAGAGCTTTGAAAGCTTCGTCGTGTCTGCCGTTGAGCCAGAGGTAAACCGAAAGCAGTGTGTAGATCCTTGAAATATAGTTATTGAAATATCCATAGTTACCGTCGGTAAAAACGTGATCATAAATACCTATCGCCGATCTTAGGCAGTCTATTTTATCTTCGATCGCCATGTTTCCGTTATATGTTATAACAGTATGTACCATAAGATCTGCGCTTGCCTGAACTGTTTTAATGAGCGCTTCGGAATACGCTCTTGCCCGTTCTTCGCCGTCACATGCGTTTATCTGCAGAAATTCACGCGAACCGTATATATCGGGGGCGGAGGAAATGACCTCAAGCGCTCTGCCGTGCTCACCCGTGTTGAGATAAAGCTGCGTCAGCTCGCAAACCGCTCTGCTCCGCATTTCTCCGAGCTTAAGGTTAGGCAATACCTTTTCATAAATCTTTATCGCCTCACGCCACTCCGCGTATTCACGGTGCGTTTCAACGTCGTAAACGTCATACCCCTTTTCGTCCATAAGATGATATTCGCCGTATTTTACGTATCCGGCGGTATAGAGAACGGCGGCGAGGCAGCATAAGACCTTATCGTTGCCCGGAAATTCAACGAGAGCTTCTCGGGCAAGCTCAACACATTCGTCAATGTTTATGTTCACGCCGTTATTTTTGGAATTCATATCATATATGTGTTTTACGGCTTCGTCGATCCTTCGCTCGCGGTCGTTTTCATATCCGAAAAGCTCGTCAATCGACACACCGAAATAGTTTGCTATTGCGGGTATCATCTCCATATCAGGATAACCGCCGTTCGCTTCCCAGCGCGAGATCGCCTGCGAAGTTACGCCCAAAGCGTCCGCAAGAGCTTCCTGTGTGCGTCCGTCACGATGACGGAGTTCACGTATTTTTTGCCCTAATTCAAGTTGCATATAAGCACCTCCAAGTTTTTCTTTTTCACCGGTGTGATCATATTCTATCATGTAATGTCGCGCATATCAATTACCAATTCGTTGTTAAAAAAACAAGTAATCATTGATATTTTGCTGAATATAAAGGACACCTGCTCTATCGCAAGTGTCCCTCCGGGGATTTTTTTTGATAAAAGCGATTTGCGGCGGAATGCATAACGACCGTTATCAGATAAACTGAAAACGGTCGTCAGCATAACCCAAACACACAACAAACACTAAGGATTAAGTGGTGAAAGCAAGGGGAATCAAACCCCAAAAAACAATTATTAGTCGCCATCAGGCGCTTCCATATGCTCTATTGAGCGTATTATATACCATTTTTCTTGATTTGTCAATAGTTTTTTTTATTTTTAGTCAAAAAAACGCGGCGAAGGATGACTTCTGCGCCGTTTTTTTTACTTTCTTACAAAGGAGATCGCCGACTTTGCCGCCAGCGCCCCGTCTGAAACTGCCTTATATACCTGAAGCGTTCCTCCGATACAGTCGCCTGCCGCAAAAAGACCGGGAACGGATGTTTCAAGTTTATCATTGACGGCGATTTTTCCGTCCTTTATCACTGCGCCGATTTTTCGTGCCATATCCGTACTGCCGGCAACGCCGAGCGCAATGAAAACGCCCTTTACTTCAATGCTTTTTCCGGACTCGAACGATACGCCGCAGACGTTGTCTTCGCCTGATATTTCCAAGATCGGATCGGTAATAACGTTGAATCTGCTCAGATCCGCCTTGGGTTCAATGCCGTTTGTAAGGATAGTTACGTCGTCGGTAACATGAGAAAGTTCCATAGCCTCTTTCAGAGCATACTCGCCTTCCCCTATTACCGCAACTGCTTTTTTGCGATAGAAGAATGCATCGCAAACGGCGCAATAGCTGACGCCCCTGCCCTCAAACTCTGCAAGTCCCTTTATCTTAGGAGCTTTTCTTGAAGTGCCTGTTGCGAGAATGAGCGCTTTTGACGTAAATGAATCCGTTGCCGTTGAAACGATAAAGCTGCCTGAATACTCAACGGAGACCACCTGACCGCGATGCATATCTATACCGAGATCTGTTGCCTGCTTTTCGCCCGAGGCATGAAGCTCGGCGCCGGACATAGGTTTGCCCGTTCCGTAAAAATTCTCTATTTTCTCAGCTTTTGCAAGCGCTCCCGTACCTGCGGAAATGACAAGCGTTGAAAGTCCCGCGCGAAAAGAGTAAAGAGCTGCTGATATTCCGGCAGGACCGGAGCCTATGATTATAACATCGTAGTTATTCATACAAGTTTTTTCCTTTATTCAACTTCAACATCAAGGCTGCCGTCTTTGACGGAAACCGTGATTTTTTTCGGTATCATATCGCTGTCGCACATAACGTAAACGACTCTGTCTTCGATTTCCTTCTGAACGACCCTGCGGACGTTTCTTGCTCCGAATTCGGCTGAATAGCTTTTTTCCGTAAGCACGTCAAGAACGTCGTCCGTGTATTCAAGCGCGATCTCACGCTCTCCCAGTCCCTCTCTGAGCTCTTCAAGCCTGATTTTGATAATATCGGGGAAAAGCTCTTTGGGAAGAGGTTTGAACGTAATTATCTCATCTACTCTGTTGAGAAATTCGGGACGCAGGAATTCGCGAAGGGCTTTTTTCGTTTTTTCCGAAGAAACCGTTTCGATAGACTTGTTGAATCCTACCTCGCCGCCTTTTATATTCGATCCGGCATTTGCGGTCATAACTATCAGCGCATGTTCGAAGCTTACTTTTCTGCCGTGAGCATCGGAGATAACGCCGTCATCAAGGATCTGAAGAAGAATATTGAGGACATCCGGATGAGCCTTGTCTATCTCGTCGAACAGGATGACGGAATACGGCTTACGCCTGATCTTCTCAGTGAGCTGACCCGCTTCGTCATATCCTACATATCCCGGAGGCGAACCGATTATACGCGATACGGAGTGTTTTTCCATAAATTCGCTCATATCAAGACGGATAAGAGTTTCAGGAGAGTCGAAAAGCTCTTTTGAAAGGACCTTTACAAGCTCCGTCTTTCCTACGCCGGTAGGTCCGGAAAAGATAAACGATATCGGCCTTTTTCTCGGAACAAGACTGACTCTTCCGCGTTTTACGGCATCTGCGACTGCTTTAACGGCCTCGTCCTGACCGACGATATGCTTTTTGAGCTCTGCTTCAAGATCACGGAGTTTCGCATATTCTCCCTCTTTGATCTTCGAGGCGGGAATGCCCGTCCAGAGCTCTATGACGGCTGCAAGATCGTCAAACGTTACGGAGCATTGATCTATCTTTTTCGTCATTTCGTCGTATGCTGATTCAAGGCGAAGCTCTTCCGAACGTGTTTCGGCGATCTTTTTGTAGTCTTCCTCGTCCTTTTCCTGCTTTGCTTCAAGTTTTTCCGCGTCGCGCTTGACCGCCTTGAGTTTTTCATCGAGTTTGAAATACTCATCATAGATCGGGTTTTTCAGCACCGCGTTGGAGCATGCCTCGTCGATGAGGTCTATTGCCTTATCGGGAAGGAATCTGTCGTTAACGAATCTTTCCGACATTTCAACGGCTTTTTCGGCGATAAGCATGGGAACCTTGATGTTATGGAATTTTTCGTAATACGTTTTAATGCCGCGGATCATTTCTATGCTTTCGGCGATGGAAGGTTCGTTGACCATAACCGGCTGGAAACGTCTTTCAAGAGCAGCGTCTTTTTCGATATATTTTCTGTATTCGTTGAGCGTGGTGGCGCCTATGACCTGTATTTCTCCGCGGGAAAGCGCGGGTTTGAGCATATTTGCTGCGTTCATTGAGCCTTCCGCGTCACCTGTTCCGACAAGAGTATGGACCTCGTCTATAACAAGAATAATATTGCCTATCGCTTTTACTTCTTCGATAAGCCCTTTGATCCTGCTTTCAAACTGTCCGCGGAACTGTGTACCTGCAATAAGAGCTGTGAGGTCGAGAAGATATATCTGTTTGTTTGCAAGTTTTGCGGGAATATCTTTTTTTGCGATTTTAAGCGCAATGCCTTCCGCTATGGCAGTTTTGCCTACGCCCGGCTCGCCAATGAGACAGGGATTGTTTTTCGTTCTTCGGGTAAGGATCTGAAGGACGCGTTCGATTTCCTTTTCTCTGCCTACAACGTTGTCTATTTTTCCTTCGGCTGCGGCTTTTGTGAGATTTTTGCAGAACTGGCCGAGAAATTTTGTTTTCTGAACGGCGGATTTCGTTTCTTTGCGTTTATCCGCTCCGCCCTGCTCGGTTGTTTCACCCGACTCGCCTTCCCCGTCGACCTCGTCAAATATTTTATTGTCCGGATCAAGGCTGAGCGCGCCGCCGGGAGAGAAGTCTCCGTCCTGGCCTTCTATTATCATTTTGCTTATTTCATCGTTCATCTCTTCAAACTGTTTTTCATCAATTCCGAAATTGTTTGCGAGATCTTTTGTCGGATCGAGACCGAGTTCCCTTGCGCATTTGAGACAAAGCGCCTGTTTTTTCGGAACGCCGTTTTCGATCTTGGAAATAAATACTATAGCTATGCGTTTGTGACATCTGTCACAAAGGAGACGTTTCATATTATCCATTATTTATGTTGATTCCTTGTTTTGCTTTTTATGTTCGTTGTTGATTGCAACAGCCATTCGCGTATAGTTAACCGCGGATATTATCGAAAAAACCATCGTAACTGCCGCCAACACAGTTATAACAATAAATTTTATACTGGATTCCACTCCCATAAATGAGAGGAAAAACGATATTACAAATGTTGAGAACAGAAGTACAGACGTTAATTTGCCGTACCACTTCGATGCTATTACCGCATGTGTTTTGTGATAGAAAATCGAGCCGCCGATGAGCATAAAGAGATCTTTTGCTATCATGAGAGCGAGCAGCCACCATCCGACAACGCCGTCGATGGTGATGCATATAACGGTTGAAAGCTGAAAAAGTTTATCCGCGATCGGATCAATAACTTTTCCGAACCTTGAAACCTGATTGAATTTTCTTGCGATAATACCGTCAAGGACATCGGAAACGCCCGACGCAACAAGAACGATAAACGCCGCCCACCTGAGTCCCGGCGTAAAATACAGTATACAGAATACGGGAACGAGAAGTATTCTGATTACGGAAATAATGTTGGGAACAGTCATGACAGAACCCTCTTGTGAAAGTTATTTATTCTCATCAGATGAAAGAAGACCCGTGATCGGGTTTATTTTTTTGAATTGCTTATATACGAGCGTGCCGCTCACTATCGACTGCCGTTCTTCGTAGGATTTGTCTTTCAGTATATACTGAGAAGATACGCCAAGAACGGAAACGACGAGGAAAATGATCAGAACGCCGTTGAGTGCGCCGAATATCACGCCGCCCAGAGTATCAAGCTGCTTGATGATGGGAAGATTGATGATCAGGTCTGAAAGCCACCATAAGACAGCCACGCCTACAGCACATACGATAAAAATGATAATGAATGCCGCAACACGGCTCACGGTAGCTGAAAGAGGCGAGATCATGGTATCTATTACAGCGGCTTTTGCCTGCTCCGGTCCCTGCTCTCTCAAAGAAAGATATTTTGTCATAAGCTGAGAGAAATCGATGTGAAGCAGGTCGATGATATCGGTGAAGAATTTCGGTTTCTGACCGAACAGGGAGTTAAGATCGAGAGACTCAAGAGTTGCATTCACGTTTTCGGGCGTTGACGAGAGCTGGTTTATGAGCCACTGACGCATCGGCGCGTGGATATAGTGCTGATCGAGATAAACGCCGAGGTTTTCCGAAAGAAAGAACGCTACTATCAGGGATACTATTTTTCCGAAAAGTCCTATAACTGACCGGACAAGGCCTTTTCTTGCTCCGAGAACGATACCTATAATGAGTATCGCCACTACCAGAATATCAAGGCCGGTACTTAAAGCGATGTTCAAAACAGATTCTCCTTTGTATTGTTGTTGTGTTTGGTTGAGATTATTTCAATAAGTCGGATACAGTGTAAATATACGCCTTTTCGGCGCCGAAAAGGACGAGTTTGCTGCGGCCGGGAACGATACCCGTTACGCCAGCTGGAGCTTCGGTTGTGCTGACGGTATTTCCGGCAGCGTCAAGAATGAAGAACGTATCGGAAGTGAGAACGAATATGGTGTCGCCCACGGCGCTGACGGAGCGGACATTGTGAAAAGACTGTTCAAAAAGCGTGTTTCCCGCGATATCTTCGGCGCAGACAATATATAAATCGTTCTGAGCAGCTGTCTTATAAGATATAACGGTGTATTTATCGCCCTGATAAAACTTATGCGGAGTTAAGGAACCGTAATAATAAATATTGTTGCATCCTCCGCTTCTGAACGAAACAAGCCCGCTTTCAGAAAGGATCTCTATCGAGCCATCGTTTTTCCTGACTGAAGAGAGAGGGAAATTACCGTTTGAGGTAACGCTTCCGCGTTCCTCGCCTGCGGAATAATTGAGTGAATATACAACTGTGTTAAGGTTTTCAAGCTGCTGCGTCACGGTCACGACGGAAACGGTGTTCGTTGCTGTGAAATAAACGTCCGTAAGATATGCATCTGCGGAGTACCACAAAAAACGCTCTCTGAAAGACCCGTCAAACAGCGTAAGCTGCCCTTTGTACCCGTATTTGTCGGTAAGAACGGCGACCCTGCCGCTGTTGTCGACGCTTGCGTTGATTATGATATCCGAAAACTCTTTTTCGAAAAGCAGGTCGAAACTGTTGAAAACTTTAAGAGTTTTTCCGCCGCGGTCGTAGCAGAGAATATATTCATCGGAAACACGCATTACCGGATGGCGAAAATTCAGATTATGATATGAAAATCGTATGTTGTCTTTGCTGTATACGGAAAGGAGCGAATCGTCGATAACTGCAAGCCCGTCTTTAAAAGGCGCGAAAACCGGAATGCTGCCCGACGGATACGTTATAACGTCGTTTTTGGTTGCGGAAGTCTGGGTCAGAGCCGTTTTTGCGCTGTGTGCGAACCGTCTGATATTGTCAAAAGAGAGATACGAGGTGTTCAATATTACGAAGACGGCAATATAGATGATGATAACGACAAAAATAAGCCTTTTTGCAAGATAGAGACGTTTAAGCTTTTTTTCCGTCATGTTGAAAACATCAGAACCTATCGTATCTCACCTCACAAAGATATAGTCCGTCCGGAGGGGCGGTAAATCCGGCGAATGCCCTGTTTTTCTTATCTATTATATTCGGAATGGAGTCCGCTGGGATTTTGCCCGACATAATTTCAAGCAAAGTTCCGGTCATAATGCGGACCATATTGTAAAGAAATCCGTTCGCGGTTACCGAAAAGACGTATTCTTCCACCCCGACAGCACGAAAATCAGCGTCGATTACCGTGCGTACGGTATCTTTGATCTTGCTTCCGGACGCCATGAACGAAGCAAAATCGTGTGTTCCGCAAAAGTCTTCGCATACCTTTTTCAGAAGTCCGGCATCTATTTCGTGCGGATAGTGAAGATAAAGACCGTTTTTGAAAGGATCCCTGACAGGAGACGTGTATATTTTATACTCGTATGTTTTGGAAACGACGGAATATCTTGCATGGAATTCCGGAGATACCCTTCTGCATTCAAAAACGGCGATATCGTACGGCAGGTTGGCATTAACTGCGCGGATAACCGAATCATCGGGAATATCCCTTTCGGAAGAGAACGATACACGGTAAGCCGTTGCGTGGACGCCCGAATCTGTTCTTGAACAGCCCGAAAGCCTGTCCACCGAGCCGAATACGGAGATAAGAGCTTTTTTGATTTCGCCTCCGACAGTTCTTTTTTCACCGTCCGAAGTATTCTGGACCTGATAGCCGCAAAAGTTTCTGCCGTCAAAGCGCAGAGTCAAAAGATAATCCGCCATATTAAATACCCATTACGGTAACGAAATTGAGAAGTATGGCCGCGGCGATCAAAACCGCCATAAACACAAGCGATACATAGTCCGACGGAGACATCGAATATTCAACGAAGTGCGTTCTGCCTTCGGCGGAACCTGTATAGCAGCGGCATTCCATGGCTGTTGCAAGGTCGTCTGCACGGCGGAAAGCGGAAATAAACAGCGGTATAAGAATCGGAGCGAGAGCTTTTGCGCGCTTTATAAGTCCGCCTGTTTCAAAGTCTGCACCCCTCGCCTTTTGCGCGTTCATGATCTTATCCGTTTCTTCAAGAAGCGTAGGGATAAAGCGAAGAGCGATCGTCATCATCATTGAAAATTCATGAACGGGAAGTCTGATCTTAGCGAGCGGAGAAAGAAGCCTTTCAAGTCCGCCGGTAAGGACTATCGGTGAGGTTGTATACGTCAGCATTGAAGTTGAAACAACAAGCATGAATATGCGGAGGATCATGAAAATCGCGTTCTTTATGCCCTGCGCAGTTATCGTGAATATCCAGAAGGTAACGAGCGGCTCGCCCGAGGAATAGAAAACATTGAGCAGAGCGGTAAAAACAAGAATGAATAGAAGCGGCTTCAGTCCGCGAAGATACATTTTGAGAGGTATACGTGTAAGGCAGACAAGAAAGAGGGTTACAGCGATCGCGAAAAGATATGCGGCTGCCGACTGTATGATAAAAAGGAACGCGATATACAATACGGCAAGAACGATTTTAACGCGCGGGTCGAGATTATGTATAAACGAGTCGCCGGGGAAATACTGACCGATTGTGATATCTTTTATCATTCCGTATCGCCCCCTATCGCATCGATTATCGCGGAACATGCCTGTTCCGGGGTATATACGGAAGATGGAACGTTAAAACCTCTGTTTTTAAGAGAAACGAATACGCGCGTTATCTGCGGAACGTTAAGCCCCATGGAGCAGAGCTTTTCGGCGTGTTCGAAAACCTCTTTTACGGGAGCAAACATTTCAACGTGAGCATCATGCATTACGAGAACTTTATCGCATACACGTGATACGTCTTCCATATTGTGGGAAACGATGATAACGGTAGATCCCTTTTCGCGGCGGTATTCCGATAATTTCTGAAGGATATCGTCTCTGCCCTTGGGATCAAGACCTGCGGTAGGCTCATCGAGAATGAGCACTTTCGGATTCATAGCCATTATTCCGGCAATGGCAACGCGTCTTTTCTGTCCGCCTGAAATCTCAAACGGAGAGCTTTTTCGGATATCATCGTCGAGACCGACGAAATGAAGAGAGTCGGATATCCTTTTTTCGATCTCTTCGACAGAAAGGCCCATATTGGCGGGGCCGAAAGCAATATCCTTTTCAACGGTTTCTTCAAAAAGCTGGTATTCGGGATACTGAAAAACAAGTCCGACGTTAAATCTGAGCATATTACGCGAAAAGCCTTTAGCCCAGCAATTGCTGCCGTCGTAATACAGACTGCCCGAAGTTGGGCGAAGGATGCCGTTGAAGTGCTGTATAAGCGTGCTTTTTCCCGATCCCGTTCTACCTATGACGCCGATGAATTCATTTTCGTATATTTCGAGGTTTATGTTATCAATCGCAGTTTTTTCAAACGGAGTTCCCGCTCCGTATACGTAGCTGAGGTTTTCAGCTTTAAGAATAGGGTTCATTTATTTCCGGTTCTTTCGTGTAGAATATCCGTCAGAACGGATACGCATTCTTCTTCGTTTAAAACAGCAAGCGGAACCTTTATTCCACGGCTTCTGAGAAGGAACATCAGGGAGGTGCTCTGAGGAACGTCAAGACCGACGGATTTCAGAAGTCCCGCATTCTGAAAAACGTAATGCGGAGTGCCGTCGATAAGGATCTCTCCGTCGTTGAGAACGACAACGCGTTTCGCCTGCGCGGCTTCTTCCATATAGTGAGTTATATAAATAACGGTGATTCCCTGTCCGTTCAGTTTTTTTGCAATATTTATTACGTCTTCCCTGCCCTGCGGATCGAGCATAGCCGTTGGCTCGTCAAAAACGATTACATCCGGCCGCATAGCAATCACGCCCGCGATCGCTATTCTTTGTTTCTGTCCGCCTGAAAGTTTTGTTGTAGCGTGTTTTTTGAATTCGAGCATTCCGACCGCGTCAAGCGCCTCGTCTACGCGTTTTACCATTTCTTCACGTGGAACGCCGAGGTTTTCAAGAGCGAAGGCAACGTCTTCTTCAACGACGGTTGCGATGATCTGGTTGTCGGGGTTCTGAAAAACCATACCCGTTCTTCTGCGTATCGCCTCAAGGTTGCTGTCTACGGAAGTGTCAAGTCCACCGATGAGAACCTTGCCCTCGGAAGGAACAAGGATAGCGTCAAGATGCTTTGCAAGCGTTGACTTGCCGCTTCCGTTATGGCCGAGGACAGCGACAAAATCGCCTGCTTCAACGGTAAGAGAAATGTTTTTCAGTATATCTCTTTCATTATAACGGAAAGAGACATTTTGTATATCAATAATCGCGCTCAATTTTACTCCGTATCATTCAACCCATCGGGCGGATGCGCCGCAAGGGAGAGTATAGCCCGTTGAGGTAACGGGAAGACCAATTTCATCAAAAGTAACTTTGCCGTGACCGAACCGTTTTTTCATGCAGACGCCGAGGATATACCCCATACACGACGCGGAAAGCCCGGTGGTATATGAATTGAGAAGGACGAAAAGCGGGCGGTCAGAGAGGATCTCGACTGTTTTTTCCATAAGCTCGAAAAGATCGTTTTCAAGCTTCCATACCTCTCCGTTTGCACCCCTGCCGTATGAAGGCGGGTCAAGGATAACAGCGTCGTAACGGTGTCCCCTGCGCTGTTCGCGCTCAACGAATTTAATGCAGTCGTCTACTATAAACCGTATATTCGATATTCCGTTAAGCGCAGCGTTTTCTTTTGCCCAGGCCGTCATACCCTTCGAAGCATCGACGTGAACGACGTCGGCACCCGCTTTTGAAGCGGCGACAGAAGCGGCTCCGGTATAAGCGAACATGTTGAGAAGAGATATCCTGCGCTGCGATGCGGCGATAATTTCGGAAAACCAGTCCCAGTTCACAGCCTGTTCGGGGAAAAGCCCTGTATGCTTGAAGTTCATCGGCCGCAGATTGAATTTCAGATCGCGATATCCGATGGTAAAGCTCTCGGGAAGTCTGTTGACTGCCCAGCGTCCCCCGCCGGTAGAAGAACGTTCATAGCGAGCATCCGGATTTTTCCACGCGGGAAGTGCTTTTTCGGTATGCCATATGACCTGCGGATCAGGTCTGACGAGCATAAACCCGGCCCAGCGTTCGAGTTTTTCGCCGGAGGAAGCGTCAAGAACTTCAAAATCTTTCCAATTGTCTGCTATCCACATAAGTCTCCTCCGGGCATAAATATACATAATAAAAACCTACTCTAAATTATAGCATAACAGAAGGTTCTTGTCAAGACTGACAGCGTTTTTACACAAAAAAGTAACGGATAAAAACCTTATTTTCCATGCAGGACGCCGTGAGGGGTAAAAGAAACGGAAAAAGATCGGGAAATAACGAAAAAGGTCTGCGATAATCGCAGACCTCTGGTGATCCACCGGAGAGTCGAACTCCGGACACCATGATTAAAAGTCATGTGCTCTACCAACTGAGCTAGTGGATCAAAAGTGTTATGTTGTTTTTGCAAGCCTGTATATTATAGCAGAAAAAGAACTGTTTGTCAATACTTTTCGATGTAAATTTTTTATGTCATTTTTAATTCAAATCAGCTGTTGACAAACGGACTTTTTTGTGATATAATTACAACGTTATCCACCCTTAGCTCATATGGATAGAGTACCGGATTCCGATTCCGTCGGTGGCGGGTTCGACTCCCGCAGGGTGGACCAGAAGACACATTTACAGCATCAGCTGACATTGATATACAATAAGGGCTTGTAGCTCAGTTGGGAGAGCGCCGCGTTCGCAACGCGGAGGTCATGGGTTCGAATCCCACCAGGTCCACCAAAAACGGCAAGACGGTATTTTCCGTCTTGTCGATTTTTAACGATGGAATCGTTGGGTGGGATTCTAAAGGTCTGGAGTGCAAAGCCGACGTGGCTTTTCCGAAGAAAAGGGATCACACCAGCTTTTTTTGAAGTGGGTTTTGAATATATTTATAATTGAAATTATCAGTTTTATGTTTTACGTCGATAACATTGAGCTGATGTTCTTTCAGCGTTTCGTTTTTTATTTTTTTTCATTGAACATATTGACTTATCCGTTAAAATATGCTATTATTTACTAAACGGTGGTCGATAAACCATTAATCCGAACGGGGTATTAGCGCAGTTGGGAGCGCACAACACTGGCAGTGTTGGGGTCACGGGTTCGAATCCCGTATGCTCCACCAAAAAAGGACTTGCAAAAAGCAAGTCTTTTTTTTATCGCTATATGTGGGTACAGAAGCAGGATGATCGGGCGCAGACAAGTTATTTCAATACTTTTTTCAGAATTTCCTCTTTTACCGACGGAAAAAGGGAGTGAAGATGGTCCATGATTTTTTCATACGATTCCTGCGGAGAGCGAACGTAGACGTTTTCCCTGAAACAGCTACCGAAAAATTTTTCCGGAGTTGAGTATTCCGCTACGCCCCATCCGAACGTATTGCCGTCTTTTGTTTTTTCATATATGAAATCGCTGATAAGAACGTAGCACTGCGACTGCAGGCGGTTCATAGACGTATCAAAGCCCTTTTTCCCGTCTTTACCGTAATTTCCGAGCATTTTCAGCCTTTTTGAAAGGACGGGAGCGTTGGATTCGAGAAGCTCATAAAGATCTTTATCGCGGTAAAAGACGAGTCCCTCATCACACCTTGAATCAAAGTCGTAGCCGTCGCGGCGGTAGTTTGCAAAATCGGGGAACCATTCTTTGCTGATAAAAACCGATTTGTTTTCAAGAAATTTACCGTACGCACATCCGCAATCCCGTATAACGGGGCCTTTCCATTCCCAGACACCCTCTTTGCCTTCTGCAAACCATCTTTCAGGATCGACGTGTTCTTCTACTGAAAAACCGGGAATGATCCCTGCGAAGAGAGGAACGAAACCGAAGGCGTCAACCGCCTCGACAAGGTCTTTTCCCGAACGTATATAAAAAATGAACTCCGTATTTTTCATAATCATTTTTCTCCGTATAAACGGGTATTTTCAAGAAGCCATGAAAATGCCTTTGCTGTTCTCAGCTCGGGATCCCTGAAATGGCCGCCCTCGTTCCACTCAAAAAAGCATTCAACGTTTTTTTCGGCAAGAACCTTCTGAGCTTTTTCCATGCAATCCCCTACCGAAGCAAGAACCGGGTTTGATGATGCCGGTTCTTTTTTTCCGAGACTGAGGTAGACTTTACTGGCGTTTACCGTGTTTGTTTGCATATAGTCCGTAAATCCGGGAAACCAGACCGACGGAGAGGCTGCAGCCACGCCGGAAAACGCATTGCAGCGACAGGCAGACCAGAGAGCAAAAAGTCCCGAAAGAGAGTATCCGCCGATAAATACGGGAACGGAGATGCTTTTTAATTCCTTAAGTATCGCATCAAGCGTCTCCTGTCCTCCGTTGCCGAAATCCTGTCCGCGAAAGACAGCCTGCGCATTATAAGGAGAAAGATCCCTGTTCCAGTCATCTACCGTAAATACAAAAAGCCTGAAATCGATCTCCGTTATCTTTCTGATGATCTCTATTTCGCTGTCGATCGAATAAAGCCCGCTTTCGTCGGTTGTCTGGACAAGCAGGAATGGCGCGTTCTTTCTGCCGAATTCATATTTTTTCATAGATTTTTCCGTTTCATGACGGCGATGATGATAGTCAAACGACTATTGTGTAACGTCAAAAAATATGATATCATCGAATTGTGACTTTTTCAAGCTATGACCGGTCACCTCTTACAGGGCAGTGAATTGTTGCCAAATTCCGAAAAAAAGATAAAAAAACGGATATACGTCTTCTGCCCCCTTTTCAAAATGCGTTTTTTGTGATATAATAACGTGATAAGAAAAAATAAGAGGTATTTCAATGCTCGAATTAAAAAACATTTCTTTTTCGGTAAAGTCCGAAGACGGAAAAACGAAAGATATAATACGAAATCTCAATCTGACCGTGAAAGACAGAACGTTCACGGTTATAACCGGTCCGAACGGCAGCGGTAAAACCACGCTTGCAAAACTTATTGCGGGAATAGAAAAGCCGACAGGAGGAAAGATACTTCTTGACGGACAAGACATCACCGATATGGATATTACCGACAGGGCAAAAGCAGGCATCGGGTTTGCTTTTCAGGCTCCCGTGCGTTTCAAGGGGATAACGGTTTACGATCTTCTTCGTATAGCGTCCGGCAAGAAAATAACACCTTCGGCAGCCTGTGAATATCTCTCGGAGGTAGGACTTTGCGCAAGGGACTACATAAGCAGAGAGGCTAACGCGTCTCTTTCGGGCGGAGAGATAAAACGTATAGAGATAGCAACTGTTCTTGCACGTCAGAGCAGGCTCTCGGTTTTTGACGAACCGGAAGCAGGCATCGACCTGTGGAGCTTTCAGAATCTGATCCGTGTTTTCAGATCGATGAGAGAAAAGATAAACGACAGCTCTATGATAATCATCTCACATCAGGAGCGTATTCTTGAGATAGCCGACGAAATCGCCGTTCTTGCTGACGGAACGATAGAAAAATACGGCAAAAAAGAAGATATTTTTCCGACACTGATCGGAACGGAAGCCGCACAGGAAACGTGCACACGGCTGAGATAAGGAGAGAACGGCATGGCGTTGAACGATATACAGAAAAAGATTCTTGCGGAGGTCGCGGATCTTCATAAAGTGCCGATGGGCGCATACAACTTTCGAATAAACGGAGCAACCGAAAGCAGAAACACTACCGCCAATATAGACATACGCTCCAAAGCCGACGGTTCGGGAATAGACATTCATATTATGCCCGGGACAAAAAACGAAAGCGTGCATATTCCCGTCGTTCTCTCAAAGAGCGGCCTTAAAGAGACTGTTTACAACGATTTTTACGTAGGCGAAGGCGCTGACGTGACGATAGTTGCGGGCTGCGGAATAGACAACTGCGGAAATCAGGATTCTCAGCACGACGGAATACACAGATTTTTTGTTGAGCGCGGCGCGAAAGTACGTTACGTTGAAAAGCACTACGGTTCGGGCGACGGATCGGGGAAAAGGATACTCAACCCCGTGACGGAAGTATACATGGATGAAGATAGTCACATGGAAATGGAAATGGCGCAGATAAAAGGCGTTGATTCCACGGTTCGGTCGACCATTGCTGAGATGAAAAAGGGTTCATCGCTGATCGTAAGAGAGCGACTGATGACTCACGGCGTCCAGAACGCGGTAAGCACGTATAAAGTAAGCCTGCTTGAAGAAGGCGCGACCGCGGACGTTGTATCAAGAAGCGTTGCAAGAGACAGTTCAACACAGAAATTCGACGCTTGTATCGCCGGGTTTGCGCCCTGCAAAGGACATACCGAGTGCGACTCAATAATAATGGATAACGGCACAATACTTGCCGTCCCGTCTCTTGAAGCAAGGCACGTTGATGCGGCGCTCGTTCATGAAGCGGCAATCGGGAAGATAGCGGGAGAACAGCTGATAAAACTGATGACGCTGGGGCTTACCGAACACGAAGCAGAAGAAGAGATAATAAACGGATTTCTTGCATAAAGTCATTTTAAACGATCGGATCCCGCAAAAGCGGGATCCTTTGCAGATATAAAGAACGAATCACAAAGATAGAATCGGGAAGCGTTCATGGAGGGAAAAACAGATGTTTCATATTCTTGTTGTTGATGACGATAAGAACACGAGAAAATATATAAGCGCGGTCCTTGAAGCAGAAAGCTATACCGTTTTTACGGCTGCAGACGGTCTGGAAGCGCTTGAAATAATGGATAAGGAATATATAGATCTTGTAGTCCTGGACGTTATGATGCCGAACATGGACGGTTATGCGTTTACAAGAGAGCTTCGTGAGTCAAACAATTATCTTCCTGTTCTTATGGTCTCCGCAAAGCAGCTGCCCGCCGACAGACATAAGGGATTTCTTTCGGGCTCGGACGATTACATTACAAAGCCGATTGATGAAATGGAAATGATCCTGCGAATAAAGGCTCTTCTCAGGCGCGCGAAGATCGCAAGCGAGAGAAAAATAGTTATCGGAGACGTCACGATTGATTACGACAGTCTGACGGTTTCGAGAAAAGACGAGGTTGTTCAACTGCCTCAGAAGGAATTTCAGCTTTTATACAAGCTGCTCTCCTACCCCGGCAAGATATTTACGAGAATTCAGCTTATGGACGAGATATGGGGAGCGGAAAGCGATACGGGCTGGGAGACTGTCACTGTCCATATAGGCAGACTTCGCAAGCATTTTGAAGGATGGAACGAGTTTGAGATAGAATCCGTTCGCGGACTCGGTTATAAGGCGGTAAAAAGAGTATGAAAAAAAATTACGACAAATATAAGCACAGATTCTCGCTGATGCTTTCCTTTTCGGCATTCGTGCTGATGATCCTTGTTATAACCGCCGTTGCCGTTGGCGTAATTGTATTCTTTCTGATCAACAGAGACACGCTGAGAGTGGGCGAAAACGCACTTGACGCATGGACTCTTTTCAGGGATATGGTGCTCATAAGCATGGGCATAGGAACTGTTTTTACGTTTGTATCGCTTCGTTTTCCGATCAAGACAGTAAACAAGATACTCAACGCAATGAACAGGCTCGCATCTGGGGACTATTCGGTAAGGCTCTCATTCAAAGGCGTGCTGGCAAAGCATCCTTCGGTAGTAGAGCTTACGGACAGCTTTAACCGTATGGCGGCAGAGCTTGAGCAGACGGAAATGATGCGTTCGGACTTTATCAATAATTTTTCGCATGAATTCAAAACGCCGATAGTTTCGATACTCGGTTTTGCAAGGCTACTTAAACGCGGGAATATAAGCGATGAATACAGAAACGACTGTCTGAACATAATCGAAGAAGAATCATTGCGTCTTTCGCAGATGGCAACGAACGTGCTCAACCTTTCGAAAGTAGAGAATCAGACGATCCTTACCGATGTAGCGAATTTCAATCTTACAGAACAGCTGCGAAACTGCGTGCTGATGCTTGAAAGCAAATGGAGCAAAAAGGACATAGTTTTTTCTCTGCCTGAAGAAGAATACTATATTACCGCCAATGAAGAAATGATGAAGCAGGTATGGATAAACATTATTGACAACGCCATAAAGTTCTCGGAAGCCTCGGGAACGGTCGAAATCGAGATAAAAAAAGAGGCGGTAGCAATCAGTACAGCCATTTCGAATTACGGTACAGAAATACCCGAAGAATCAAGGAAAAAAGTGTTTGAGAAGTTTTATCAGTCTGATGAATCCCATTCGTCAGAAGGCAACGGAGTCGGGCTGGCGGTGGTAAAAAGGATAGTTGAGCTTCACAAAGGCACCGTTGGCGTATCGTGCAAAGACGGAAAAACGACCTTTACCGTATCCGTTCCCGCGTAAATAAACAATACACCGCATCAACGAATCTGCCGTTGATGCGGTTTTTTTATTTATTATCGGGAATAACCGTAAGTGGCTCCGTATCTGATGTATCCTTCGCCGACGGTGTCTGTGCCCCGCATTGAAGGAAAGAACGAATCCCCTCTTTTGCATTAAATTTCTCAGCGATAGATGCTCTTCAGATAATCTCTGCTCATCTTTGCAGCTTCAAGAGACGGTGTTTCGTATGAGTTATCCTGCTCGACTATAAGCCATTCCGCGCCTACTTCCTCGGAAGCTTTGATTATAGACGGGAAATCCTGAACGCCGTATCCGACCGGACGGAACTTGAAAGCCTCGGTCACGTCAGCTTTTTTGTCTGTGCCTATAAGCTCGTACATATTCGCCGTTTTTGAGCCGACAAAGTCTTTAAGATGAACGACCTGAACATAACCCTTGTATTTTTTGATGTATTCAACGGGATCCTCTCCGGCAACACGGACCCAGCAGGTATCGAATTCGGGTTTCATTTTATCAAGGCCTGCTGATTTGAAAAGGAAGTCTTCTATATACATACCGTCGGGCATTTTCTTATATTCGGTATCATGGTTATGATAAAGAAGCGTAATTCCGTTTTCCCTGCATTTTTCGCTTATGCTGATGATATGCTGAAGATTCTTTTCCCAGTTATCGGACATGGGAAGATCGTTTTCGCCCATAAACGGAAGAGCGATAAATTTTACGCCGATCGTTTTGTATGCTTTGACCGTGCCGTCAAGATCGTTTACAAGTTCGCCGAAGCCTACGTGCGCGGAAATGGCCTCAAGTCCGACCTCATCGAGAATGGCGCGGATCTCTTCGGCGGGAACTCCGTAAAGACCTGCGAGCTCTACGCCGTCATATCCGATCTCTTTTACTTTGAGCATAGCTCCTTTAAAATCTTTTTCGGCAACGTCTCTTATGGAGAAGACCTGCAGACCGACTTTCATTTTACTCATGGTATAACCTCCGGAAATTATTAATAAATAATTTTTATTTACTTGACAAACAAAGAAAATTATGATAATATGACTTAAAACCCATATATAAAGGTGGACATATTATGAAGAAAAAACTTATCGCGTATCTCGGCAGCGGCGAATTCACCGAACAGGATGCCAAAGAGCTTACTCACGTCAACGTCGCTTTCGGTCGTCTCCATCCCGACGGAAGGATCGATGCCAATCATCATGTAAACGACAAAATAGCGCTTTACAAATCATGGAACCCGGAACTGAAATTTATACTTTCACTCGTTCAGACACAGTCAAATTCGTTCACATCGGTATGCGCAAACAAAGCGTATATGCATAAAATGGGCGAAGAAGCAGTAAGAATAGTTAAAACACTCAACTACGACGGTATCGACCTTGACTGGGAATACCCCTGCGTACCTTCAAACGGTCAGGACTCCTGCCCCGAAGACAAATACCGCTTCACCGAGCTTATAAGAATACTCAGAGCGCATCTTGATGCTGCAGGTGACGGATATCTTCTCACAATAGCTGCAGGCGCAGACCTTTATTATGCCGAGAGCACGGAGCTTGACAAGCTTTCGATGTATCTTGACTATATCAACGTAATGACTTACGACCTCAAGTGCGGTTTTCATGCTCTTGCGGGACACCACACACAGCTTTTCTCATCGACCGGCGACGTTTTCAGAAACAGCTGCGACCAGGCTCTCCGTCTTTTCCATTCCTACGGCGTTCCGAAAGAAAAACTGCTTCTCGGTGCGGCAAGCTATTCAAGAAAAGCGGACGATCTTCCCGACAGAAACCACGGTTTTCTGCAGATAGCCAAAAAGGCTATGGGTTACGGTCCCGGATATCTTGATATCAAAGAGAACTATATCGGCAAGAACGGATACGTTCGCTACTGGGACGACGAGGCAAAGGCACCGTGGGTATTCAACGGAAGCACTTTCATCTCTTACGACGACCCCGAATCTATGACATGCAAGGCACAGTATGTGCTTGACAACGATTTCGGCGGAGTATTCTACTGGGAACACAACAGCAAAAACACAAGAGAGCTTCTTGATGCTCTTTATGAAGTGCTCAAATAAGATTTCATCCGGAAGTATAGCACAATATAAACCGATTGTCAAGAAAAAATACAGTAACTCTTCAAAAGTCTCAGATACAAACAAAAGGCGCGGTCGTGATGGCCGCGCCTCTTTATATGTTTATTCTCCGTGTGATTTTTTATAATTCTCTATGAATTCGACGTTCGGTATAACGTGCTTTATGATCGACTGGACTGCTCCGCTGGAATACTTTTCGATAATTTCGGAGGCAGGCTTACCGTTCTGCGTCTGAGATTTTGCTGCAGAGAAGAAATCGTCGATAGAACCTATCGGCCAGTATTGCCAGCGAACATGTTTATTCAGTTCCATAAGCAGCGCCACGTCACGATCATCAAAGAAGATATACGACATAAATTCCATAAGAGCTTCATCGGACTCATATCCGTCAAACGGATCGCAGAAGCGGTCGATGATTCTTGCGGATGCCTCTGGGTCTTCGGTATTGTAAAAAATTCCGAAGCAGTCGTTTTCCGAGTGTGCGTTGACCCATTCGCCGTACGTGCCGTGAGGACCGCAGGGCATCGGAACGATTCCGTAGTTATCCATATCATAGCTCAAAAATCTGATTATGTGGTTTACCGCCGTCTGAGTCATAACTATTTCGTTGTTTTTAAACGGTGCGAGCATTGCGTCATGACCGAGGAACGATATGCAGTCGGAATACTGTGTAAAAATCCGTGAGCAGAAATCGAGAGCCTCTTTGAGCTGTTCGGAATCGAGCGCGGGCTTTGCCATGCCGTCTGCATCTACTTCATAATAGTTTACACCGTTCATAAGGCAAAAGTCAAGGATCGTCCATGTGAAGTTGACTGATTTTGTTTGGACCGTGCCGTCGTTGATCGTAAATTCGGGCAGACATTTTTCAAACATTTCCCAGTTCCATACGCCGTTTTCAAGATAGTCGCGCGGGTCGTTGAGACCGTAGCGCATGATCAGGTTTTCATTGATTGCAAAAACGCCGAACGACGTCTGTCCCTGTTTGCCCGGCCATCTTACGGGAGCAACGATATACGGGACGCCGTTGTAAAGGCCGTCTTCAAGGAAACCGTAACCGCCGTATTTTGTGCTGTCGTTATAGTCGATGTATTCCTGAAGTCCTTCAAGAGGATAAAGAAGCCCTGCGCGTATCTTTTGCGCGGGAGAGCTGAGGAACATGACATCACCGACGTAAGCGCCGCTGAGAAGGATGGGTTCTACTCCGGTCAGTCTGCCAGTTCTGTCTGTCTGGATATTGAGCTTGCAGTTGAACTCATTTTCTATATCACGAATACGCTGCAAAAGCAGATCTGAAGCGAGAGTGCCCGGGACGTAAGAAAACAGAGCTTCATTATTTCCGTCAAGGTTATTGGACCAGACGTTGAACGTGTAACCGTTATAGTCAACTTTGTCTGCCGTGGATATATCGTCGAAGTCTACAAGAAACTCCTCTTTTTCTGCCTGTCCGCAGCAGCAGAGAAGAAAAACGGAAACAATAACAAGTAAAAAAGCCGTCAGCCTTTTCATAGAAGACACCTCGATTGATTAGTATGATTGATTATATCACATAACTTGGTGAATGTCAATTATTATTTGCAAGTCGGGAACGGGACCGGGAATTATCGGAGTAAGGCGTAAGAACGCTCAATTTTGCGAAATTCGACATGGATTCTTAATCATATTTATAAATTTCGATGATATAATCGAGATAAAAGAAATCATAAAAAGGAGATTCAACAGTATGGATATCAAAGAAACAATCGAAAACGCGGTTGAAAAAGTAACCGATACTCTCAAAAAGGATGATTCTCTTCTTGAAAAATTCAAGAAAAGCCCGATACAGATCGTTGAAAAGATCATAGGCAAAGACCTTCCCGATGACGCTATTGCCAAGATAATCGATCTTGTTAAAACAAAGCTCAGAATCGGAAAAGCAAAGGACACGGTTGAAGGCGCCGTAGACGGAATCAAAGACGCTATCGGCGGTCTTACCGACATGTTCAAGAAATAAAAGAATAAATAAAACTGCGAAGAGCGCTTCCCTCATAAAAAGAAGGAAGCGCTCTCTTATTGTTTTCACAAAAATTCGTTATCGGAAGTTTTTCAGCACAGACAGAAGATCGATCGGCTTTTCTGCGAAAAACGCCTGATCAAGTCCTTCAAAATCGCTTTTTTTACGGTAACCCCAAAGGACGGAGACACATTTCATGCCGGCGTTCACGGATGTGCGGAAGTCAACGGGAGAATCGCCTATAAATACGGTCTGCGAAGGCGATATTCCCATTTTCGAGGCGATATTGATAGCTGAAAACGGATCGGGTTTAAGCGGAACGCCGTCAATTTTACCCTGAACGCATACAAACGGTATTTCGGGGAAATAATGTTCTATTATGGCTTTTGTCTGCCCGTCGGGTTTATTGGAAAGGACGGAAAGACGAATGCCCTCGCTGTCAAGCAAGGAAAGAACGCTGGTCATTTTTTCAAAAGGCTTTGTTCTGACGGTCAGATTTGCGGAGTAGATCCTTCCGTAAACGGCAAGAAGTTTATCTACCGCTTCCTCCGTTGCTCCGTCACCTATACATCGTCTTACAAGATTGCGTGCCCCGTCGCCTATAAAGGATTTCAGCTTTACATCGTCTATCGTTTCATAGCCGAGTTCGGAGAGTGAAGCATTGATCGAATACAGCAGATCGGGAAGAGTGTCAAGAAGTGTCCCGTCGAGATCGAATATGATTCCTTTCATGATTTTACCCTGTTTCACTGTTTTTTTGGATTTATATTATATCATAAAAAAAGAAAACTGTCAACAGAAAAATGTGCATGTAAAATCGTATCGCTTTACAGAGCTGTCTTTTCAGGTTTTTTGTCCCGTAAAAGTATCGGTGAACTATTTATGAACAATTCCGCGTGCTGTTGAAAAGTCACAAATTAAATGATATACTTGTCGTAAAAGCTGAAAGAACTGCATATTTTATGAAAGGAGAAGGTGAAATGAGATATATAAGCACAGAGCCCGAAAAAACGTTTATGAGAGTAAACACGTTTTATTCTCCCGAAGCGGATATCGGCACGGATTCGGTAACGGTTTGCAGGCTTGACGAGACGACGGCAGACAGGATAAAAGACTGGCGTGCTCACGGGTATACGACTCATTTCATTACGAGCCTTTCCTGGGGAAATTATTCGGATTATCTGAACGGCAAATATGACGGGAAAAACCATTGGGACGAGGCGCAGAAGGACGGATCGGGCGCATACGTGCTCCACGGGCTTTCCTCCCCTTATATGGTGCCGACATTAAGCTTTACCGATTATCTTTCCGTTCAGCTGTCAAAAATCATAGATATGGGGATTCGTGTAATATTTCTCGAAGAACCTGTTTTTTTCACCAAAAGCGGATACAGCGACGCTTTCAAGACAGAATGGGAAATATTTTACGGCTCGCCGTGGCAGGATCCGAAGCTGACAGAGGATGCGCAGTTCAAGGCATCCAAGCTCAAGGCGTTCCTTCTTCGCCGCTGTGTTGTTAATATATGTACGCGTCTGAAATACTATGCGAAAACGAAATACAACTGTCAGATCAAGATATATTCAGTTCTTAACGGATTTATCAACTACTCTCAGCGCAACCTCATAACACCCGGACGCGATCTTGCATCAAGGCCTCAGATAGACGGTTTTGCTGCGAACATCAGCGCGGAAAACGCAAAGACCCCCGTCATTTTCAACGGGCGCAGAGAAGGAAGAGTATTTGAATCTGCTTATCTTGAATACGGTATAATTCAGGCTCTTTCGGAAAGCTCGGGAAAGGAAATGATTTTCATCAATTCCCCGTCAGGCTCAAATCCCAAGCCCGACTGGTACGAAATCAGCAACAATTATGAAAAAATACTCACAGCGTCGCTTCTTTATCCCGGTATAAAGAAATACGAAGTATGCGCTGATCCGGAAAAGCTTTTCGGAAAAAGAGAGAAATATTCAAAGACGAAAGCTGTTCCCGAATCATTCAAAACGACGATGCTTACCGTTATGAACGCGTTGCGGCGCATACAGCAGGAAACACCTGATAAAAAAGCTCTTGAAAGCTCCGTGGGAATTTTCATGTCCGACACCGCAATGTTCCAAAGGCAGTATCCGGACGATAACGGTTATAGCTTCGCTTATGCCGACTCGATAGAGGAGTTTTCATGTTTTTACGGTATTTCTCTTCCTCTGATGCTTAACGGGCTGCATATACGTCCGTTGATTCTTGAAAATCTAACAAATCAGAGCGACGGGCTTTTCGGCTGCAAAGTTGCAGTGCTCAGCTACGAATTCATGAAGCCCCTCTCCCCCGCCTATCATCACGTTCTCTGCTCATGGGTAAGGAACGGCGGCGTACTCGTTTACGTGGGAGAAGACAGCGATTCCTTCAATAAAACGAACGAATGGTGGCAACGCTGCGGATGTTCTTTTTCGACCCCGGCAGGTCACCTGTTCGACACGCTCGGAATAACCGCGAAAGTACGGGCTCTGAAGCGAAAAAGAACGGTAATATCAAGAACCCCGAGCTACGGCATTTACGATGTAGGCAAGGGCGCCGTCGCAGTTCTTGATGCGAACCCGGCAAAATGCGCGCAGGACAAAGCGTTTTCGGATCTGCTTCTGAAAATCGTTACCGCTGCGGCGGAGAGATGCGGAGCGGAAATAAACGGAGACGGACTTCTGAAAGCGGAAAGAGGTCCTTACAGGATAATCGCCGCCCTGAACACTCAATACGGCGAAAATATTCCGATCGTCGGAAATTTCATAAATCTTCTGAGTGAAAATCTCGAATATCAGACGCTGATAGTGGCGGAACCCGGGTCATACTGGTTTTTATACGACATCGACGCGGCAAAGCCTGGCAAAACCGCAATAATAGCATGCAGCGCATATACCGAAGAGCTTATTGCCGACAGCAGTGTTTTCTCGTTTTATGCGAAAGCACCGGAAGGGATGCAGTGCTGCTGCCGTCTCTGGCTGCCGGACGACGCCAGGATAATCGTAAACGGCACAGAAACGCCGTTTACCAGAGAAAAAAGCACGGTATTCTTCACGTTTGAAGGCGGAGAAAACAAAATAGAGATATTATACGAACATCATGAAAAGTGATTTTAAGGAGGAAAGAAAAATGAGTGAACACGGAAAGAAAACATGGCTTATACCTGACGGATACTACGATTCGCAGTTTGTCAAGCAGGTATCCCACGATGCGGTATGCGTATTGAACACGTCCGGAAAGGATGCCACGATCAAGCTTACTCTCTTTTTTGAGGACAGAGAGGAAATGGGCGGATTTACGGCAAAATGCGGCGCAAGAAGAACGCATCATATCCGCATGGATAAACTGAAAAACAATGAAGGCAAGTCTGTTCCCACAGATACGCCCTACGCGATCCTTGTTGAGAGCGACGTTCCCGTTGTCGTGCAGTATTCAAGACTTGATACCGCTCAGGACGCGCTTGCGCTGATGACGACGATAGCGTATGCTGTCGATTAAAGAAAGAGGAATAAAGCTCGCCATATTCGATATGGACGGGCTTTTGCTTGACTCTGAAAAGGTTTATTATGAAAAGTGGCGGGAAACCGCCCGGATACTCGGCTATGAGATGACACACGAGCAGTGGTGCGGACTTATGGGAACAAACGAGGAATTCGAAAAGGAATACTTATATTCCATATACGGAAATGACTGTCCTGCAGGCGATTTCAGAAAGATCAGGCTTCGTCTGATCGACGAATACGCCCAAAAGAACGGATTTCCGCTGAAAAAAGGCGTGAGGGAACTCGTATCCTTTCTCAAAGAAAGCGGCGTTTCCTCTGTTGTTGCGACTTCTTCCGAAAGATCAAGAGCGGTAAAACTTCTCACACGAGCGAAAGTTGCGGATATTTTTGCCGATATTACCTGCGGCGACGAAGTATCGCTCGGCAAACCCGATCCAGAACTTTTTCTGAAAGCCGCAAAAAAAGCATCTGTGGACCCTGAAGGGTGCGTGGTATTCGAGGACTCTGAAAACGGGATAAAAGCCGCAGAAAACGCTGGAATGATACCTGTTTTCGTTCCCGATATGCAGAACCCGTCGGAATACGTGAAAAGGACCGCAGTGATCGCGGAGTCTCTTGACGCATTCATCCATCTTGTGCGGTCGGTCTGACCCTCCGGCCGCATTGACAAAACACCCGAATACACAAATATAAGATTTAATAATTAATAGAGAAAAAATATTAAATAAAAATTATTAAAAATATATTTTTAACGGAACATACCCGTTTTTATTCCGTCTAACACAGACGGATGAACGTATACCCGACCGATTCATCAAAAAGAACACAACAAACATAAAAGAAGGGGGATGATGGGAATACAACCGGTTATAAAAATCGAAAATCTCAAAAAAGTATATAAACTCGGAGCAGAACGCGTAAATGCGCTTGCGGGAGTTTCAGTTGAGATATATAAAGGTGAAATCTGTTTTCTTGTAGGCACGTCCGGTTCAGGAAAGTCAACTTTGCTGAATATGATTGCGGGACTTGAAAAGCCGACATCTGGAACAGTTGTAATGAACGGGACCCACATCGAAAAACTTAGCGAGCGAAAGCTTGCGGTATTCAGGCAGAAAAACCTCGGATTTGTTTTTCAGTCCTACAATCTTCTGCCAACAATGAATGCAGTGGAAAACGTTGCCATGCCGCTGATGTTCAGCGGAGTAAAGCCCGCCGTGAGAGAAAAAGCGGCAAAAAAGATGCTTGAGGCGGTAGGTCTGGGAAAAAGGATAAGGCACCGTCCGACACAGATGAGCGGCGGTCAGCAGCAGAGAGTTGCGATAGCGAGGGCATTTGTTTCCGACCCTCCCATAATTCTTGCCGACGAGCCTACGGGAAACCTTGACTCTGCAACGACAATAGAAGTTATGAATATGATAGTCGACCTTGTCAGAAAAAACGGACAGACGCTTGTTGTAGTTACACACGAGCCTGAGCTTGCTGTATACGGCGACAGAGTATTGCATATAAAAGACGGCAAAGTCGAGCGTGAGGAAGTAAACGAGCATCCCGTAAGAAGCATGCCCGTTCCGACAGTTAAAGAAACGACCTGAAACAACACAAACACACGATTGGAGTTAAATAAAAAATGAAAAAATTACTTACCTTTATTCTGACATTATGCATATGTCTGTCTGCGGCATCCGCCGCGTTTGCACAGTCAGACATTGAAATGCCGGAACTTGCAGACCCCGCAATAAACGTAAAGCAGACCGCTGTGCCCGTAATAATTGCAGGACAGTCAGGAACCGTAAGCTTTACGCTTGAAAACACATCCTTCAGCTTTGCTTCGGATATCACGGTCACCGTGACCTCGGCATCGTCCGAAATAAAAATTGCGCCTGAAGACAGCATAATAAAACTCGGCGCAATCTCGATCTACGGTTCAGCCGATATTTCTGTTCCCGTTACCGCGTCGCCCTCTGCGCTCGGACAGCAGTCTCTCGGCGTGACCGTGACATGCACGGCAAGGAAAGATCTTTTCACGGTGCAGACTTATTCATTCTCGGGAAGCGTATCTTTTGTTGTAGAACGCGGCTCGACAGTATTGCAGCCCGTAATTAAAGATATGAAGTTCGATTCTTCAGAATATCATGCGGGTGATATGCCTGTTTTGACATTCACCGTTGAAAACCCGAACAGATTTTCGCTTATCGACGTAACGGCTTCGCTTTCGGGATTCATCGACGGCGCCGTTGATCCCGTCGATCCGGACCAGACCTTCCGCATAAACGAACTCGGCGCAGGCAAATCTCATACTTTTACGGTAAAAATGAAAACAGCGGAGAAAACAGCCGCACAGATATATAATTTTTCGATCGCGCTTTCCGCTTCAGATGAATTCGGTGAAAAATATTCCGCTTCAAAGAGCGCATATTTTACCGTAGCTGAAATTCCCGAAAAACAGCCTGATGCTTTTACCGATCAGTCACCGAGAATAATAGTCGATTCATATAAGATGAATCCCACAAAAGCAAAGCCCGGAGATAAAATCACGCTTAAGATCAATCTTCTCAACCTCGGTGTGCTCAACGCGGAAAACGTTAGAATATCAATCGGCGGCTATGAGGCGGAATATATAACACTCAGAGAAATCACTCCGCAGAAAACGATCGACAGAATTGAATGTCAGCAAACCGAAACGGTCGAATATTCAATGACGCTCTCGTCGGTATTTCCTCAGGGGCAGAACGTGCCGATCACCGTTTCACTTTCATACGGTGACCTGACGGGTAAAAACTATGTTGACACCGCGATAATCAACATAATCAGCCCCCTGCCCGAGCAGAAAGACCCTGAAAAAGAACCGGAACATACATATGAACCGCCGGTTTACAAAACCCCCAAAGTTATAATAGAAAGCTTTGAAACAGACACAGACCTCATAACCGCGGGAACGGAATTCGGTCTTACTTTCACATTGAAAAACACAAGCGAAGATCTTGACGTTGAAAACCTCAGAATAACGCTTATGGATAACTCGACGTCATCCCCTGTCTTCACCCCCGTAAACTCCGGTTATTCGTTCTTTATGGATAAGGTTGAAAAGCTCGGCACGCATACGCTTTCGATCCCGCTGTTTGCAAAAGTTTCAGCAGAATCGGGCATTTATTCACTGAATTTCCAGATAGAATACGAATATTACGTTCAGGATACGGAAAAAACCGGACATTATGACCATAATAATCTTACCGAGACGATTTCGCTCAAGGTAGTGCAGCCCATAAACATTGAGGTATCGAACTTCTTTTGCGACCAGACGGCTTTTGCGAACGGTCAGACGTATATTTCTTTCAACTATACAAACAAGAGCCGTTCAAACCTTTATTTTATGAATATCGATATCGAAGGCAACGCAGAGCTTGTAGATGGCAAAATAGAGCTCGGTTCCATTCCGTCAGGCTACAGCGACAGCGTTGATTGCACGGTTGTGCTCGGTCCCGAAGCAGGTCTGCAGGATTATGCCATCGTTTTCAATTTCAAAGACAGCCTTAACCAGGAAACAACGATACGCTACCCCTTCACGATGGATATTTATGAAAGAACATTTGAAGAGCCGGACTACAGCGAAGGCGAAATATTCGATCCGGGAGAAATGGAACCG
>JAEEJO010000016.1 GCA_016281915.1 Clostridiales bacterium | reverse complement strand
TTATCAGTATATCAGTTAAAGATATGTATAATACAAGTCCGGTTACGACCAACTGAATAAAAAGCAGCAATGAAAACAGAGGTTTATTTTGTATACTTTGCCAAAGATCCTGAAAGAAATATTTCATGCTTTACTCCTTTTCTGTGTTACTAAATAATGTGTAAAAAACTTAGATTCCTGCAGGAGCAGTGCCGATCGTTTTTTGCGGCTGCTTTGGTTTCATTTACGTTCCAATAAACTTCAGTAGTGCAGGACAACGCTGCGGATGCTGCAATTGCGCAAACAGAAATGATAACAGCGATCATAGTGATTGCGAGGATAGTTTTGAATGTGCTTATGACAAATCTCATTTGATATAATATTATTTGAGACATTTCCGCATTTGTTCATCCGGTCAATATTCCGTAAATCATAGCTCCGCAAGCAACAAAGCTGAAAATGAATCTAACGCGGTTTTTATTTCTGATATTATTATAACATGGTGACTATGGATTGTCAAGGTATTTTTCCGTTCCCCATGTAGAAATACAGCCATTCATGTGGGGGATTTGTTGAATTTGAACAAATGGCGTTTCAAATGATCAGAATTTACTTTGAATGCTTTTTTTTCTTCAACAGTCATCTGCCGCAACGGTAAAAAACGCTGCATACAGTGAGAAAAGTCTAATTTGAGCAAATAACGGACAAATGAAAATCGGCGACGGAATAATGATCCCGCCGCCGTTGCGTATGTTTGTTTATTATTATTTCGCGTATTCGATCGCTCTGTTTTCTCTGATAACGTGAACTTTGATCTGTCCGGGATATTCAAGCTCATTTTCGATCTTATTAGCAATATTTCTTGCGAGTATGATCATTTCGTCATCATTGATCTCTTCAGGTCTTACCATTACCCTTATTTCACGGCCTGCCTGTATCGCGAACGAACGTTCAACGCCCTTGAAGTCGTTTGCAAGCTCTTCAAGACGTTCAAGACGTTTGATATAGCTTTCAAGGTCTTCTCTTCTTGCTCCGGGACGAGCTGCGGAGATAGCGTCTGCCGCCTGAACTATGCACGCAAGGATCGATTTTGCCTCAACGTCGCCGTGATGCGCTTCGATAGCGTGGATAATATTTTCATGTTCCTTATATTTACGCGCGACCTCAACGCCGATGGAAACGTGCGAACCTTCCGCCTGATGGTCGAGCGCTTTACCGATATCGTGTAAAAGTCCTGCGCGTTTTGCGGACGTAATGTCAACACCAAGTTCGCCTGCAAGGATACCGGCAAGATTTGAGACCTCGATAGAATGGTCAAGAACGTTCTGACCGAATGAGGTTCTGAATCTCAGACGTCCGATAAGCTTGACGATCTCGGGATGTATGCCGTGAACGCCTGTTTCGAATATCGCGCGTTCGCCTTCCTTTTTGATCGTCTGATCGATTTCCTTACGCGCTTTTTCGACCATTTCACCGACACGCGTAGGATGTATGCGACCGTCGGAAATAAGTTTTGTCAGAGCTATTTTCGCGATTTCCCTGCGGACCATATCGAAAGATGAAAGCGCGATCGTTTCATGCGTATCGTCTATGATAAGGTCAACGCCGGTAAGGGCTTCGAGAGTTCTTATATTACGTCCTTCTCTTCCGATTATACGTCCTTTCATTTCATCGTTAGGCAGCTGGATAACAGAAACGGTTGTTTCGGAAACATGATCCGAAGCGCATTTCTGAATTGCGACCGAAAGAATTTCTTTCGCTTTTGTTTCGGCCTCGTCAAGCGCTCTTGTTTCATACTCTTTGATCATGAGAGCCTGCTCGTGTTTGAGTTCATCTTCGAGAGTAGACATAAGGTAGGTTTTTGCCTGGTCTACCGTCATGCCGCTGATACGTTCAAGCACGGCGCGCTGTCCGAGTTTGATATCCTCGATTTCGGCTTCTTTTGCCTCGAGAGTCTTCATTTTGTTTGCGAGAGCAGTTTCTTTATGTTCGTAGGATTCGGCGCGTTTGTCGAGCACCTCTTCTCTCTGAACAAGACGTTTTTCGAGTTTCTGCATCTCGTTGCGTCTGTCGCGGATCTCTTTTTCCGCCTCGCTTCTGGATTTGTGAATTTCTTCTTTTGCTTCAAGAAGGGCTTCCTTCTGTTTTGTGTCTGCTGTTTTGATTGCTTCGTTAATTATCGTCTTGGCTTTTTCTTCCGCAGAGCCTATCATAGCTTCGCCGATTTTTTTGCGGTATGCGATTCCGAGAAAAAACCCGACCGCAAGGCAAGCGATAGCTACTGCTATTATAATCATAACAATAATCCAATCCATCTGTGTATAACACCTCCCGGTACATATTTTTGAAAGATAAATCATCTTATGTAAAACTATAATATGATGGGCATAAAAACCTAAATTATATTTTACTACAAAATGACGGAAAAGTCAATATATTGATTTTTACTTTTTCATAAATTTCACAATATTGCATAAAAGGCATTCGGCAGACGGTTTTTCGACAAATATACGAATTTTCGCGCTTCTCTATTTACAAAACAGAAAAATAATGATAGAATAAATCGGTTAATGCACTGTTACTTTATTAAATAAATTATTTTCAGGAGGCAAATTACATGGCACGCAAGAAAATTTCCATGGACGGCAACACCGCTGCCGCTCATGTGAGCTATGCGTTTACCGAAGTTGCGGCTATCTACCCGATAACCCCGTCTTCCGTTATGGCTGAGCTGACAGATAAATGGTCTGCCGACGGTCAGAAGAATATCTTCGGTGACAAAGTTAAGGTTATAGAAATGCAGTCAGAAGCCGGCGCTGCAGGCGCAGTTCACGGAAGCCTTTCCGCGGGCGCTCTTACAACGACCTACACCGCTTCGCAGGGTCTTCTTCTTATGATCCCGAATATGTATAAGATCGCCGGAGAACTTCTTCCGAACGTTATACATGTTTCAGCACGCTGCGTTGCTTCTCACGCGCTCAACATTTTCGGCGATCACAGCGACGTTTACGCCTGCCGTCAGACAGGTTACGCTATGCTCGCTTCCACCAACCCGCAGGAAGTTATGGATCTCGGCGCAGTTGCTCACCTTTCGACAATAAAAGGCAGAGTTCCGTTCATCCACTTCTTTGACGGTTTCAGAACATCTCATGAAATTCAGAAGATCGAAGCATGGGACTATGCCGATCTTGAAGAAATGGTAGACAAGGATGCGATCAAGGCGTTCAGAGCTCGTTCTCTCAACCCCGAACATCCCATACTCAAAGGTTCTGCCGAAAACGGCGACATATTCTTCCAGCACAGAGAAGCTTGCAACGAATATTACAATGCACTTCCCGAAATAGTTGAAGAATATATGGCGAAAGTTAACGCAAAGCTCGGCACGAACTATCAGCTTTTCAATTACTACGGCGCTCCCGATGCAGACAGAGTTATCATTGCGATGGGTTCCGTATGCGACGTTGCTGAAGAAGTTATCGATTATATGAACGCTCACGGCGAAAAAGTCGGTCTTATCAAAGTTCGTCTTTACAGACCCTTCAAAGCAGACAGACTTATTGCAGCACTCCCGAAGACTGTTAAGAAAATAGCTGTTCTCGACAGAACAAAAGAGCCCGGCTCGCTCGGCGAACCTCTTTACCTCGACGTTGTTACCGCTCTTGCAACAAACGGCAGAAACGTTAAGGTTGTCGGCGGCCGTTACGGTCTCGGTTCAAAAGACACGCCTCCGGCAAGCATCTTCGCAGTATATGAAAACCTCAAAAAGAGAGAGCCGAAGAACAGCTTCACCATCGGTATCAACGATGACGTTACCAATCTTTCTCTTAACGAGAAGGACGCTCCCGATACTGCTCCCGCAGGCACCATCAGCTGCAAATTCTGGGGACTTGGCGGAGACGGTACAGTCGGCGCAAACAAAAACTCCATCAAGATCATCGGTGACCATACGGATAAATTCATTCAGGCATACTTCCAGTATGACTCCAAGAAGACAGGCGGTATAACGATCTCTCATCTCCGCTTCGGCGACAGCCAGATCAAGTCTTCTTACTATATAACGAAAGCAGACTTTGTTGCCTGCCACAACCCCTCTTATATCGTAAAGGGATACAAGATCGTTCGCGACGTAAAACCCGGCGGAACATTCCTTCTCAACTGCCAGTGGACTCCCGAAGAGCTTGAAAAACATCTTCCTGACGAAACGAAAAAGTATATTGCAGATAACAACATTCAGTTCTATACCGTAAATGCTATCGACAAAGCCCGTGAAATCGGAATGGGCAAGAGAACGAACACGATTCTTCAGTCTGCATTCTTTGCTCTTGCAAAGATCATGCCCATGGAAAAGGCTGTTGAATATATGAAGCAGGCAGCTTACAAGTCCTATTCAAAGAAGGGCGAAGAAGTTGTCAATATGAACTATAAAGCTATCGACGCAGGTGTTGAAGCTATAGTTAAAGTAAACGTTCCCGAAGCATGGAAGAACATCAAAGTTAAGAATGCTAAGACAAAGATCACCGGCGACCGCGAAGAAATCGTTCAGTTTGTAAAGGATATCGTTGTTCCCGTTTCCAAGATGGACGGCGACTCACTGCCCGTATCAAAATTTGTAGAACGTGCCGACGGTTCATTCCCGCAGGGCGCAGCTGCATTTGAAAAACGCGGTGTTGCGGTAGACGTACCCGAATGGATACCCGAAAACTGCCTGCAGTGCAACCAGTGCGCATTTGTATGCCCGCACGCAACGATCCGTCCCTTCGCTCTTGACGAAAAAGAAGCGAAAGCAGCTCCCAAGTCCGCAAGACTTGCTCAGATGAAGGGCAAAGGCTGCGAAGGATATAAATTCACCATGGCAGTTTCTCCTCTTGACTGTATGGGCTGCGGACTTTGCGTAGGCGTTTGCCCGGCAAAGGAAAAAGCTCTCAAGATGGTTCCTCAGGAAAGCCAGGCAGACCAGCAGGCGGCATTCGACTACTGCGTAGCCAAGGTAACAAAGAAAGAAACTCCGTTTGCAGATACAACGATCAAGGGCAGCCAGTTCAACCAGCCCCTGCTTGAATTCTCGGGCTCCTGCGCTGGATGCGCCGAAACCTCTTATGCAAGACTTATCACACAGCTTTTCGGCGAAAGAATGTATATCTCCAACGCAACAGGATGTTCGTCGATCTGGGGCGGCTCTGCTCCCTCCACACCTTACACCGTAAACCGTGACAGCGGCAGAGGACCCGCATGGGCAAACTCTCTGTTTGAAGATAACGCAGAGCACGGTCTCGGTATCTGCCTCGGTCAGAAGACCATCAGAAACAGACTTCTCGAAAAAGTTAAGAAACTTATCGCCGTTGAATATGCTACAGCTGCTATAAAAGAAGCTGCAAACGCATGGATAGACACATTTGACGACGGCAAGGCAAACGAAGGCGCTACAAAGAAATTTATAGCTGCTCTCGAAGAAGACGTTCTTCCCGATTGCCCCTGCGAAGCATGCACTCTCGGCCGTGAGATCCTTGCAGAGAAAGATTATCTCTCCAAGAAATCCATCTGGATCTTCGGCGGCGACGGCTGGGCATACGATATCGGATTCGGCGGTCTGGACCACGTTATCGCTTCCGGCGAAGACGTAAACATCATGGTATTCGATACCGAAGTTTACTCCAACACAGGCGGACAGGCATCCAAGGCATCTCAGGTCGGACAGGTAGCACAGTTTGCCGCAGCAGGTAAAGCTATCAAGAAGAAAGACCTTGCTCAGATCGCAATGTCCTACGGATACGTATATGTTGCACAGGTAGCTATGGGTTCCGATATGAATCAGACAATGAAGGCTCTTCTCGAAGCGGAAGCATATCACGGTCCTTCAATCGTAATCGGTTACGCTCCCTGCGAAATGCACGGTGTTAAGGGCGGCATGACCAACTGCCAGTCCGAAATGAAGAAAGCCGTAGAAGCAGGATACTGGCAGACATTCAGATACAATCCTGCCGCAAAAGCAGCCGGAAAGAATCCTCTTACCGTAGACTGCAAGGCTCCCACCGGAAGCTATATCGACTTTATCAAGAGCGAAACACGTTATTCAAGTCTTGCCCTCAAGTTCCCCGAAAGAGCGGAACAGCTCTTCAACGAAGCTTCTCAGCTCGCTAAAGAGAAATACGAAAATCTTATCAGACAGCAGGAATTCTTCAACAAATAATTGTGGAATACGGTTGTCACAGACAACAAAACCGGCGGGACTCTTTTCTGAGTTCCGCCGGTTTTACGGAAAGATGATGATAAAATGTTTTCATTTGAAATGAAAAACGGTAAATTCACCGTTCTGAATCTTACGGATATGCAGCTGAACGAGTGCAATTACGATCCGAACGACCCGAATTACGGAAACGCCTTTGCCGTAATGGATTTTACCGTAAAAGAAGTTATAAAAAGATCCGCCCCGGACCTTATAACGATCACGGGCGACATCTCTATGGCAGATCAGCCCAAAGCCTACCCCGCTTTTGCCGATTATATGGACTCTTTCGGCATTCCGTGGTGCCTTGTCTGGGGAAATCACGATCAGCAGGACGTTACGGAGAGAATCAATTTTGTTTATAAGGTTTTGCCGTATTACCGCTCGAAAAAATACTTTTTCCATGAAGACGGTGACCCCGCAATGGGAAACGGAAACTATATTATAGAGATAAAAAACGACGGAAAACCCGTTCACGCGCTTTTTATGCTCGACGCTCACAACTGCGTATGGATCCCCGACGATAATGGCGTAAAGCATTTTTATTATGACAAGCTGAATGAAGCACAGATCAGATGGTTCAGGGAGCAGGCTGAGGCAGAAAAGGCAAAGGGATGCAGACACAGCTCAATTCTTACTCATATTCCCATCCATGCATATCAGGACGCCGTCAACGCTGCGTTCAAGCCGGGCATAGATACGCTGAAGGTTACTGTTGAGGAAAGCTACGGCTCTTCGTGCTGGAATGAAGGATATGAGGATTCTTTCGGAGTGAAATACGAAGATGGCGACATTGCATGCTATCCTTTTGACGACGGTGTTTTTGATGCGATACTTGAAGAAGGGATCACCGATAACGTAATAGTCGGGCACGTTCATACCGACAACTTTGTTATTCCGTATAAAGGTGTTCGCCTTGCCTTCGCACTTAAAACGGGAAACATCCATCCATGGAGAAAAGAGCTCAACGGCGGCACGATAATAACGATCGGAGCAGACGGCATGTCGGAAATAACCCACAGTTACGTTGACGTCAGTCATCTTTTATAACAGAAAAAAAAGATCCGCCTTTACGGCGGATCTTTCAGTTAAGAAGCTCATTTTTATCAACAGGGACAAGCCCGTTATTTTTAAGTTCGAAAACCTTATCGCAAACCTCCGAAAGATATTTCCTGTCATGGGAAATGCTGATCACAGCGCCGTTGAAGTCACGCAGAGACCGTCTGATCACCGGGCACGACAATGGGCTGAAATTGCGTGTAGGTTCATCAAGAATGAGCACGTCGGCTTTACGGAGTATCATATCGAGGAACAGTATCTTCGCCTGCTGCCCACCGCTTAGATCGCCTGTCTTTCCCGTCATTTCTTCATGAATAAACTTCATGCTGCCCATAAATGTTCTAGCCCTTGTAACGTCTTCGGCGGAATATATATCGGCAAGATATTCTATCGGAGATTTGTTATAATCAAGCACTTCATAATAATTCTGCGGCATATACGCTGCCGTTATGTCGTTTCTTTTTCTGAGTTCCTGCCAAATCAGTGAAAGCAAGGTCGATTTGCCTGCGCCGTTTCTTCCGGTGATGCCTATATGCTCACCGCCCGTTACGCCAAGCTTTATATTTTCCGCAAGGATATGTGTTTCGACCTGAAGTTTGTCTATATAGAGATCCAGCACCTGCTTGCTGCCCGGAACAGCAATATTTCTGTCGAATTTTGCAAGAATGGCTTCTTCTTCAACCGAGAAATCAAGAAATTCATCTTTTTCGCGTTCAATTCTCTTTTTCATTGAAAGGGTTGAATGCATTTTCTTTTTAAGAAGTCTGCCACCACTCGGATTTCTTCTTGAGATCGATTCCTGTTCATAAGAAACACGGTTATATATCCTCTGCCATTTTTCAAGCTGTTTTTCATAATTGTCGCGCTGCTTTTGCGCTACCTGATCTGTGTGTGCAAAGCTTTCGGTCCGATATGATATATAGTCTGAGTATGAACAGTGCGAGACAGTGATCCTGCACTGCGTTTTCCTGTATATCTGTTCCATATGAACGATTACATTTGCTGTTTTTTCAATCAACGTTTCATCATGAGATATATACAGAACAGGCAGCGGACTTTCGGCAATAAACGATTCAAGCCATTTAAGCGAATATATATCAAGATCGTTAGTCGGCTCGTCAAGAAGCAGAACATCGGGTGATTCCATAAGTATTTTCGCAAGCTGTATTTTAACCCGCTCGCCGCCGGACAATGTTGATATCAGCTGATCGGACAGTATAAAATCGACCGAAAGACCGAGAGCGGACAGAATGTCGGTATGATAATAATATTCGGAAAACTCAAAAAATTCCGCAAGAGAACAGCTTAAATATTTGTCCTCGATCATCTGCGGAAGATATGCAAGCTTGCCTTTTTTTATTACCTCTCCCGAGCATTCGCAGTAATCTTCCGTCAAAGCAGGATCGTAAATATATTTGAGGAGTGTTGATTTTCCGTTTCCCTCTTCGCCGATAATAACCGCTTTGTCATTTCCGTTCAGAGAAAAGCTGAAATCCTTAACGATCTGTCTTCCGTCTTTTTTCAAAGCAATGTTTATATTCTTTAATTCAAGCATAAAAATCTCCGTAAAAAAAGTCCCGTTTTCAACAGTAAATCAATTCTATCGAAAATGGGACTGTATTTATTGTATTTTATGCCGAAACAGTCGTTCATCACAAATGAACGATCCTTATTGCGGCAAGTAACCCAAATTTCAACAGTAAAACGTATCAGTTAAGCATATGCATAACCGAAGATCGTGATTTACCATTATATAAATTTGAATTACTTTATGATCATTGCATTACTCCTATACAGTATGGCTTTTATTATTCCGCTTCTGCGCCTTTATTATGTATGCTTCTTACGGCATTCATTATGGCGTCTTTAACTTCGGGATCCTTCTCTATTTCCAAGCGCTGAATAAGCTGGAAAAGGGAGCGGTTGTTTTTCATAAGTGCCAATGAATTTGCGGCTGCTTTGCGGAATTCGGGATCTGCAGCATCACTTACGACCTGTGCGATCGGGTCTACATATTTATCTACGCGTAATTCGCCGAGAATACGCATCGTGGTGAAAATAACTTCTTTATCTTTTGAAAGAAGACTTTTGTCAACAAGTCCGTATCTTTCGTTGAAAATCCTTTTAATAAGCTTTGCCTCAAAGGGAGTTCTGTCTTTCAACAGAGATTCAAGCAGCTGTTTTTTTCTGGATTTTTCAGCATTTTTATCATTCTTTTTATTGGCGGGCTGATTATTCTTTTTGGGCTTCTCCGGAGCGGCAACTTTTGATGCAGCTTCGTTTTCGGTTGCTGTTTTGTTTGCGGATTCAATATTGTCTGCCATTTATATTCACCCTTCTACACTATTCTATATATTATTATATAACTCAAATACGGATTTGTCAAGAGTTTTATTTATATTTTTATTGATTTGTTGAAAATATGAAAAAATGCTTCACTGTATCCTTTTTTCTTGATTCCCGCGCGGGAATAAAACAAGTCTGTATTTGAAGTTTTTACTCACCCTTGAATTTCGCGCGCCTGTTGGGACACGTAAGACGCGGGCAGAGTTCGCAGTTTTCATACTCCTTTTCAGAAAGGAAAAGGATGCCCGACGTGCTTTTTGTGGGACACATAAGAAAGCTTTCCGCAAGAGTAACGCCAATTTTTTCTTTAACCTCGGGCTCGCCGCCAAGCATAGCAAAAAGATTCTTCTGTTCAGAGATAGGCCAGAGTTCCAGCGAACCGGGATTGAGCGATGCAAGATAACCGCTCTGCTTGAATACATCGTTTTTTACCGATTCGCGAAACGGCTTCTGGACAGAGTAAAGGTAGTTAAGTTTAATAGCGTCGGCAACAAACTCCTCAAGCGGGTCTCCCTTCTTTTCCAAAGACCATGATTCCAGTTCAACACCGCATGTAGATATATATGCAACGACCTCTTTGTTGTCTGCAAGCATTTTACGGACGTAAGGATACGTTATTTCCGTATCTGCTACGAATACGGTTTTTTCATTTACCGTGACAGGGAGCACTTTTGCAAGCGTTTTCGGTGCGGCTATCTTTTTTGCCTCGTCAAAAAGCTCTTCTGCGATTTCCGCCTGATCGCTGTCGGGTTCAAAATGAAGGTATTTAAGAATTGCGTCGAATTGAGGGTGGGTGCTGTAAACTGTCAGATTATCCATAATACACCTCGTTGATACCAATATCTTATGTCAGCTGTTTTTTATATGAACATCCATCTGCGGGAACGGAATGGATATGCCGTTTTGATCGAACGCCTTTTTGACTTCTTCCGTCAGATCGAAATAAACTTTCCAATAGTTTTCCGAGGCGCACCATGCGCGGCATGTAAAGTCAAGAGAGCTGTCACCGTGGGCAGAAAGGCGAACGAATGGCTCCGGGTCCGAAAGAACCAGTTCATTTTTCCTGACTGTTTCGGTTATCACGGATTTGACTTTCTCGACGTCGTTTGAATAGTCCACCTTGAAAACGATATCGACACGGCGTTTATCGAATGTGCTGAAATCGCGCAGCGTAAGGTTGGATACTACCGAGTTGGGAACAACTATGCGACTGTTGTCAATAGTGATGAGATATGTATAATAAACTCCTATTGATTCTACCGTGCCTGCGTATGTGCCCGTATCGATAAAATCACCGACATGGAACGGACGGAAGATCATAAGGATAATGCCGCCTGCAAAATTACTAAGGCTTCCCTGTATACCGAGTCCTATTGCGACGCCGGCGGTGCCAAGAAGTGCTATTATTGAAGACATCGGAACGCCGAGGATCGCAACGCACGTAAGAATAACTATAAGCTTAAGAATTATACCGACAACGCTTGCGGTAAATCTTGCAGTGTCGGAAGACAGTTTCGAGAACGCCTTGCTTTTTCTTGCTATTTTTATGATAAGGTTGACCAGATTCAGTCCTATTATGAGCACCAGCAGTGCGCCTACTATCCTCAAGCCGTATTCAACGGCAAAATCCGAGAGTTTGCTCAAAAATTCTTCCATCTATGTTTCCTCCAGAATTTCGATCTGAAAAATTATATCATACCACCGCCTGATTGTCAATACGGTCTTATTCCTTTTCGATAGCTTTGACATAAAAATCGGTCGTATTCTCAGTAACGAAGCCAAGAGACCGGTAAAGATTTACGGCAGGCAAGTTATCCGATACGACGTTAAGAAACACCGGTGTATACCTTTTTTTTCTGCAATGAACTATGCAGCGTTCAACAAGAGCTCGCGCTATCCCACGCCCCCTGAGATCGGAACTTACAAACACATCGGATACCTCGCCTCTGTAACATCCCGCGCCGGCTACGACCGAGCCGTTTTTTCGGACCACGAAGTAATCGTCCTGCGCCCGTGAAAGAAATGAACGGACGTTGGGTGTGGGCTGAAGTCTCAGCGGTTCTGCGCCTGTTCTCATACGGACAGGCAAAAACGCCGTTCCTTCCGCTTCGACAAAGTCGTAAAACATAGAATCGCAATACTTTTCAAACTGTTCTGTATTTTGCGGCAATTCGCCGTGAAACGTCATATATTCGGATGAGTACTTTTTTTTCATTCCGAGCTTTTCGGCCCAGTGTGCGGCTTCACTTGACGAATCGATACCGCAGATGAGATTTTTGATCCCCTCTTCCCTGCCCTGTTTATATATACACGAAAAAAGCCCTGTCCCTGCCCCTCTGCGGCGGTAGGACGGTAAAACGAAAACGTGAAAAGCGGCGCGCGTTCTTCCGCCGATTATATCCGAGCATGCCAGCGCTACGGGAGAACCAAGCGAATATGCGATATAGCCGTTTTCGGGATATGTATCGAGAAGAAGAGAAATTTCAGTTTTTTTGGAATACGGGACCGCATCAAGAATACGGGAAATATCTCTGACGAAAAGGGAATCGTATTTTATTATTTTCATGTTTTCATTCCGCGTTTATTTATGATCGGGAATACCATCCCTACATCGGTATCTAAAAAGCAAGACCGCAGACGGGTGCGCCGTCAACGGTCATTGCCGAAAATATTGGTCAGATTATTTTGCGAGTTTTGCGATTACTTCTTCATCAACGGTAATATTCGCGTTTGTCTTGAGATCTTCAAGATATGCCGAATACTCGTTTGTTGCAAGCGTAGATCTTACGTTCAGCTGCCAGAAGGGATCGCCTGTTCCGACATAGTAAAGGATATGTGTGCCGTAATCGGAATCAATAAGTGTGCTGTCGCCGGGATTTCTTGAAGCGAATACCCAGTCGTTGATCTCTGCAACCGTGAAGTAGTTTTTGTAAACGTTTGTGAGAAGACCGCCGTTTGACGCAGAGGAATCATCGGAGTATGTGATCGCAAGATCGCCGAAGCTTTCTGCCGTTGCTGCGCCGGACTTCCATTCTTCATATATCTTCTCAGCTTCTTCGTGAGCTTTTGCGGCTGCCTCTTCGGCTGCTTCTTCATGAGCGCCTTCTTCGCTGTCGTCATGCTCTTCTTCTTCGGCTCTTATGAATATTTGACGGATCTCTGCCGTATTGTATCTGTCGAGTCCGCATGAAATGAAGTAGATAACATTGAAAGCATTATTTGCGTCGATCACAGTCTTATCGCCTTCAACTCTTGCGCTGTCAAAAAGCCAGTCTCTGACATCCGAAGAGAGCGTTGAGTGCGTTGCATTGGAAGAAAGGGTAAAGTTTTCAGTAACGGATTCTTTTTCTTCATCGGTAAGAACGTTTTCCGTCAGGTAAGTTTCAAATGAAGCTTCGTCTGTGATCGCCTCAAGCATAGCGTTTGCAGAAGCGCGGGCTTCGTCTTTATACGACTCGTCACCCTCTGCGGCATCTTCGGGAACCTCATATCTGAAAACGTAGGAACGGAAGGTTGCGGTATCGTAATCAAGTTTATGTTCGTTATAGTAGTTTTCGCATTCTTCGTCGGAATACTCATACGAATCGGAAAGATCTTCGAGATATTTTGATGCGAGAAGAGTTTTATAACGTATGGTCTTGTAAGTTTCGGTATTTACACCTTCGCCGTATGCATTCTCGAGATAATAATCAACGCCGTAACCGAGGGAAGAAACAGCCTGTGCAAGCGTATTGATCTCATTATCTACGGATGCTTTGTCTTCGTCCGTAAGGTTATAGCCCTTGGCGATGGCTTCATTGTAAAGAAGGGTGGTTTCAGTGATGCTGTTCTGTGCAGCGGAGCTGAAATAATCCGCCCATGTCATGCCTTCATAGATACTCTGCTGTGTGCTGAGATCTTTTGAGAAGTCAATGTTCAGATATGAAATAAGCGAGCTGTTGTTGCTCTGGAAAGATGATACGGCATTATTGTAGAAGTATTTGAATTCAAGTCCTTTTACTTCCGTATCGCCTATCTGCATAACGGTTTTATTGTCGAGATTGTTTACCTGCCTTGCAATAACGCTCCACGCAATAACGCCTACAAGTATCGCAACTGCTACGCAGATCGTTATAATTACCGCCGGGGAAAAACTGCTGTTAGCGTTTTTAACTTTGACCGCGGTGTTTTTCTTGTTACTTTTTGCCAATTCACTCATCCTATTCGTTTTTCTTTTTTCACTGAAAAGTGAAAATGAAATATTGTAGATTCATCAGTATGTTACAGCGTTCGATCTGTAAACATACTCTTTGTATTTTATAATATTTTAAGCGTTTTGTCAAGCAGTTTTATAAATTTTATAAAAATATCATTATTATGACACGGGATAGCTATACGGTATTATACATAATTGCTTCGCACAGAAGTGTTGGACACAGTTTTGTCGAAAATCAATGGTATAATTCCGAAAAAGAAGGCGGATATGAGATATGAGCTGGAAAATTCGCAGCGAAATGCTTCTGGGAAAAGAATCCTCGGAAATACTTGCAGGAAAAACAGTGGCGGTAATAGGTCTGGGCGGAGTGGGAGGTCATGCAGTAGAAACTCTTGCACGCGCAGGCATCGGCAGTCTTATTCTTGCGGACAAAGATGATATATCCGAATCGAATATAAACCGCCAGCTCATTGCAACGGCAAAAAACGTCGGTCATTCAAAAGCTTCAGAGTGGAAGAAAAGAGTTCTTGACATCAATCCGGAATGCCGCGTGGAAGCGCTTGAGCTTTTTTATCTGCCTGAAACCCGTGATGAGATATTCAGCAGAGATATCGATTTTATAGTAGACGCCGTTGACACGGTCACGGCGAAAGTTGACCTGATTATTCAGGCAAAGCAGCGAAATATCGGAATAATAAGCAGTATGGGGCTCGGGAACAAGACCGATCCCGAAAAGATCAGAATAACGGATATTTCAGAAACGTCCGTATGCCGTCTTGCCAGGGTAATGCGTCACGAAATGAAAAAACGCGGGATCACTGACGTTCCCGTGATTTTCAGCGACGAAGAGCCGAAAAAGCCTCTTTTCAGGGACGAGAGCGAAACGGGCGCGAAGGTTCCTCCCGCGTCTGTCCCGTGGGTGCCTTCGGTGGCAGGAATCATGATCGGCGGATACGTTGTGAAAAAGCTTCTGGGAATAATATAAACAAAATAAACAAAACACGAACGATGATTATCGAAAAGGAGAAGAAACGATGTACGAAAACGGAAAAATCTATATGGGTCTTGCCGATACAGATCCGAAAGAACGCGTTTATATGCTGCTGAATCAAAGCAACCGTCACGGACTTATCGCCGGGGCGAGCGGCACTGGAAAGACAGTGACAATGAAAGTAATGGCAGAGTCGTTTTCGGCTGCAGGAGTTCCCGTATTCATGTGCGACGTAAAAGGCGACGTTTCGGGAATGTGTCAAGCGGGTCAGGACAATGCGGGAATGCAGAAACGCATAGACAAATTCGGGATCAGAGACACGTTCACATACCGCTCATACCCCACAGTCTTTTACGATCTTTACGGAAAGCACGGACATCCCATAAGAGTTACCGTTTCGGATATAGGTCCGTCGCTTCTTTCAAGGATCCTTTGCCTTTCCGAAGTCCAGGAAGCGGTTTTGAACGTTATTTTCAAAATAGCGGATGAAAAAGGTCTGAAAATACTTGATATGAAGGATCTGCAGGCGGTAATCAGCTATGTTTCGGAACATCGCGCGGAATTCTCGCTCAGATACGGAAATATGACCCCGCAGTCTCTTTCGGCTATCACAAGAGCGCTCATACCTCTTGAAAGCGAAGGCGCCGAAATATTTTTCGGCGAGCCTATGCTTGATATAAACGACTGGATCCGCATAGCGCCCGACGGAAGAGGATATATTAATATCCTTCATGCCTCGGAAATAATAAACACTCCGCGTCTTTATGCGATATTCCTTCTGTGGATGCTGGCAGAGCTTTTTGAGTCGCTTCCCGAAGTGGGAGATCCGGAAAAACCGAAGCTTGTTTTCTTTTTTGACGAAGCGCACACGCTTTTCAAAGATCAGCCCAAATCGCTTATAGCCAAGATCGAACAGACGGTAAAGCTGATACGTTCAAAGGGCGTCGGCATATATTTTGTCACGCAGTCACCCTCCGATATTCCCGACAGCGTTCTTGCTCAGCTTTCAAACAAGGTTCAGCACGCGCTCAGAGCATATACTCCTACAGAACAGAAGGCAATCAGAGCAGCTGCGCAAAGCTTCAGACCGAATCCCGCTTTCAAGACGGAGGACGTAATAACGCAGCTTGGAACAGGCGAAGCGATCACGTCCTTCCTTGATGAAAAGGGTATTCCCACAATAGTGCAGAAAACGGCTATTATATGTCCCGAAAGCTCAATGAGCGAGGCAGACCCAAGCTCAAAGGAAAGCGCAATGCGCATGTCTCCCGTTTACGGAAAATATGAAAATGCGGTAGACAATGAAAGCGCATTTGAAGTGCTTGAAAAGCAGAATGCCGCCGAAGCGGAGCGCGCCGCTCTGGAAAAAGAACGCGAAGAGCTTGAAAAAGAGAAGGAAAAGCTTCGCAAAGAAAAGGAAAAAGCCGAAGAGGCGGAGGCAAAGAGAAAAGAAAAGGAAGCGGCAAAAAAAGAGGCGGAAGCAAAGAAGAAAAGCGAGAGAAGAAAAGCGAAGATAGAATCACAGCTTATAAGCACCGGCGCATCAGTATTAAAACGCGGACTTCTCGGAATTCTCAAATGGTAAACAGAAAGCGGCTGAAAAATCAGCCGCTTTTTTATATTTCGTATTTTATATATTCGCAATTCGACAAAAGAAATTGATTTGCTTCTCCGAAAGGAACTCCTTTTATTGCTTTGTTTATCATTCTTGACACCATTCCGTGAGCGACAAGAAGGACCGTTTTATCGGGATATTCCGTTTTGAGTTTTTCGATACCGCGGTTGACGCGGTCATAAAACGCCGCAACAGGTTCTCCGTTGTCGGGAGCCAGATTGACGTTTTCGGGAAGGCACAGCCAGTCTATATACGAGCGGTCGGAGTATTCCCTTCCCTCCCAGTCGCCAAAGCTTCTTTCACGGAAAAAATCCGAATAAACCACTGGAACGTCCGAATGAAATTCCGCAATTATCGCTGCGGTGGTCTTTGCACGAAGAAGAGGCGAAGATACTATCACGTCAAAAGCGATATCTTTAAGCAGCAGGGCTGTTTCACGCGCCTGCATGATCCCTGTTTCGGAAAGAGGAACGTCGGTACTGCCCGTATAGAGTTTGGAGGTATTGTATTCGGTTTTGCCGTGGCGGACAAGGTAGAGTGTCATATTTCAAGATCGACCCAGTTTGAATAAATTGTTTTGGCAGTCTCGCGCCACGTAAGCGGAGGCGGGCACGCGGGATTATCATCGGGGAAATAATGTTTGGGACAATTTATCTTATCGCCTTTTTCAAGGTCCCTGAAATATTCAAGCGAAAGTGTTTCGGCATCGTATTCGGGATGTCCCGTCATAAACGTTATACGTTTGTCTTTCGTTGCCGCCCACAAAAATCCCGCTTCGGGCGACACGGAAATAAGATCAAGATCTTTGCAGTTTGCGATATCGTCGGCATAAACATCGGAATGACGGGAGTGCGGAGCCGGAAAGCCGTTTTCAACGCCCTTGCAGAGCGGATTTTCGGGCTGGACTATATTATGAGTGAATATGCCGAACATTTTTTGCGGCAGAGGATGCTTTTGTATGCCGAAATAGTAGTTCAGCGCCGCCTGAGCGCCCCAGCATACGGTATATAGTTTTTTAACGTGACTTTCCGCCCACTCAAAAATACCGCAAAGCTCATTCCAGTATAAAACCTGTCCGAATTCAAGATGCTCCACCGGCGCGCCTGTAACGATAAGACCGTCAAAAAAGTCGTTTTTATAAAAATCGAACGCCCGATAAAAGCGGTCGAGATATTCGCTTGCGGTGTTTCTGGAGGTATAGGTGACCGTGTTCATCAAAAAGACCGTCAGATCGTTTTTTGCAGTCAGAAGCATCCTGATAAGCTGAGTTTCCGTAGCCTGTTTTGTGGGCATGAGATTCAGTATCAGGATTTTTTTGCCGTTTTCGGGTATTCCGTCGGAATAGACGCGGATATCGGCATTTTCCTCTTTTAATTTTGCAACGGCGGGAAGCCCGTCCGGAACAAACACTGTCATAAAATCACCGTATTATTTCTGTTTGATTTAATAACCCTTATGTTTTTTTACGGATGATTCCGTAAAAAAGTTTTTCCGACAATCGAATGACGGAAGATCTCTATTATAACGAGAGTATGCGTTTACTCGTTCTTCTTTTTTTCCTGTTTTTCCCATCCGTCAAGAGAAGACCTTTCGATTGCGCCGAATACTCTTTCGCGAATACCTTTATATCGTTCATCGATATCGTGAACGACCTGCTTTACCGCCTCGCGCTCGGTATTTCCGTTCGCGGGACAGGGGTTGAAAAGCACCGGCAGAGAATATCGCTTTACAGTTCTCTTGATTTCTTTTTCGGGAACGAATATCATCGGTCTGATAACGGTTATATCTTTTCTTGAAAGGTATGTCACCGGCTGAAATGTATTCAGGCGCGACTCATGTATGAGACTGAGAAAAAAAGTATCTATAACATCGTCTCTGTGATGACCGAGCGCAACCTTGTTCGCACCTGCCTCCACGGCAGCATCGTTAAGGCTTCCGCGCCTCATTCTTGCGCAGAGAGAGCACGGGTTCGACTCTTTTCTTATATCAAATATGATTTTCGAGATTTCCGTCTTTTTGATGATAAGCTCTATATTCTCTTTTTCGCAAAACTCAGTGAGTGGAGTATAGTCTATACCTGTTCCGGGATCGATAACTATGCCAAGGACAGAAAACTTTTTAGGATAAAACTGCGCTAGCTTAGAAAGCGAAAGGAGAAGAAGAGTAGAGTCTTTGCCGCCTGAACAGCCGACGGCGATCCTGTCTCCGTCGTCTATCATGCCGTATTCGTCAACGGCTTTTCTTACAAGTGAAAGAATATGCTGCATATCATTTACCGATTACGGATCCGTATACTTCCTTTATGAAAGATTTAGCCATTTCCGAAAAGCCGTCGTCGTCCGTAGAGTTCAGACATCCGTTGCAGGTTATTATAACGCCGCTGCCGTCCGAAGGATCGAAGAATATCTCAGCTGTGGCGCCGTAGGCAAATCCGCCGTGACCGTAAAGGATCCTGCCGGGAACAAGGTCTTTCTTGAGCATTGTGCAAAGTCCTGTACCGACATCCTTATAAAGCGTTCCCCTCTTTTCTGTCGAGAGCATTTCTTCAACGGATTCCTGAGAAAGAACGGTAACGGGACCGATAGTGCCTTTGTCGATAATAAGCTGTGCGATCCTGGCAAGTCCGGCTGCGCTTATAAAAAGATTGCCGTGAGATATACGGTAGTTGTCAACGTCCGAAATCGCGTTTAACCCCGCGGCGAACTCGTCCATCTCTTCAAGTGTATAGTTTACCTCGTTGCGAAGGTATATGGTGGCGATATTGTCTCTGTTTTCTATTTCGGTAGAATAATATGCCGCGTCGATTGCAAGCGGGGTAAAAATACGCTGTTTCATTATGGAGTTAAACGAGTTGCCGGAAACGGCGGAAACGATACATCCCGTCATCGCAGAGCCGAAATTCGAAAAATCGTAATCATAGCCCGGTCTGGATTCATAGAAATTTCTTTTTGCGTATTCGCCTTTAAGCATCGCTTCGAGGGTCTGATATTTTATTTTGCCGTAAACGACGTCGTTGTATGCGCCCCAGTCTGATACGGACGCGGTATGAGTCATAAGCTGACGGAGCGTTATCTCGGAATCGGTCTTGGGATTTTTAACGGTATATCCGAGAAAATCGCTTATCGAGCTGTCAAGGTCAAGCTCTCCGCTTTCGCAAAGAGACATTACGCCGAGCGCGGAAACAAGCTCTGAAACGCCCGCCACCCTGATCACCGTATCGGAAGAATACGGCAGTGACTCTGTGCTGTTTGTGGCTTTCTGCCTTTCTCCGAACGCATAACTGTGTGTGATTTCGCCGTTTTCGATAACGATCAGAGACATGCCTATAACTTTGTAGTCCTTTGCAATCTGAAGAAGTGCTGCGGGCATCTGCTCATCGTAAAGGGTCATGGGTTCAAGGCGCGCAGGTTCGGGCTGAACGGGTTCGGCGACCGGTTCTTCCTCCGGAACAACGATCGGGTCGATCTCAACTTCGGTCGGCTGTTCGAGAATAAGCAGATCATTGTCCGTAACAACTATATCGTTATCGTGCGGAAGTCTGATTATTATTACTATGAAAATTATCAGAAAAGCAAGGACAAAAATTCCGAGAAATCGTTTTACCTTTCTTATGTTCACAACTGCGCCTCCGTTCGGTCTGAAGTGTTCGGTTATATATAAAAAAGATATTTACAGTTTATAACGATAAAATTATAGCATAAACGGCACACCTTTGTCAAGCGTGCCGCAGTGTTAATTATATGTCAAATTTATGAGTTAACTACAAGATTTCTTATCGTTTCCGCCGAGCCTGCCCCGTCGCAGGGCATTGTAACGGCGCGAACTCCGAGCGCCTTTTCAACGTCTGCAACGGAAACGTCGTCAAGGAACCTGTCGTCACGAAGCATGACTTCAGGTATGACAAGCACGTCGCCGAGCGGTTTGTTTTTCAGCTGAGCAATAATATCCGACCCGGTGATAAGCCCTGTTACCGTGATTTTTTCACCGAAAAAGTCGTTTCTTATAAAATGAAGGTCAACGGAAAGACCGGGAAGCTTTTCTGCTATCTTCCCGAACCTTTCGGGAAGAGTGGTTTTAAGTATCATGCCGGAAATAAACGATATTCTGCATTCTTTTTTGCAAACGTCAAATCCGTCGACCGCCGCATCGAATTCTTCGATATAGGAAGAGAGCATTCCCACGCCGTTTTCGATCTGCTCAAACTCACCGTAAAAGTCATATGAAGGAACAGGCAGACGAGCCGTAACATAAAACTCATCCGAACAGTAAAAAATACGAGTGCCGTATTCCTCCTCGCATCTGTCCCCTGCCGCATTCACCGTTTCAAGAACGGCGGCGCACTCTTCCGGGGAAAACGTTTCAAGGGGTTCGAGTCCGTCTCTGAATTTTGTAAGACCGACCGGAACGATCGAAACGGAGGAGACAGCAGGATACAGGGATTTCAGGTCTTCAAGCGATTTTTTCAACACATCGCCGTCGTTGAAGCCTTTGCACAGAACTATCTGGCAGCGAAGATTGATTCCTGCTTCCGCAAAACGTGAAAGAAGCTGCATTATATTGCGCGCATTCGGGTTTTTCATCATTTTAACACGCACGTCACCGTCTGTGGCATGAACGGAAACATTCAGCGGAGACACTCGCAGACTGCAAATGCGATCGACGTCCTCCTGTGAGAGATTGGTCAGGGTCACGTAATTGCCCTGCAGAAGTGAAAGACGAAAATCGTCGTCTTTATAATACATCGTTTCACGCATATCGGTGGGAAGCTGATCTATAAAGCAGAAAACGCACTTGTTTTTGCAGCTTTTATGCGTGTCCATCAGAAAAGAATCAAACGTCAGCCCGAGAGAACCCGTTTTGTTGACTGCACTGAAAACATATTCCTTTCCGCCGCGAATTATGCAGAACGAAAGTTTTTCGGCTGCAGTGTGATACATATAATCAAGTACGTCGTTGATCTTTTTCCCGTTGACGGAAATAAGGACGTCGCCTTTTTTCAGCTTTCCGTAAAACGGGCTGGTTTTGCTGATATCTGTAATATACGCCATATTTTCAAACACAAAAAACGGACGGGCGAACCGTTATTTTTTCAAAAATAACGATCCTCCCATCTTCATACGAACATGACCGAAGGAACGATCACGCGCCTTTCTTTTCCTCTTCCATCTTTATAACTTCTTTGCCGTTGTAGTAGCCGCAGTGGCCGCAAACACGGTGCGAAAGATGGTATTCGCCGCAATGCGAGCATTTAACCATTCCGGGCATGTCGAGCTTCCATACGCTGGAACGTCTTTTATGCTTTCTCTGCTTGGAAATTCTTCTCTTGGGAGCAATCATGGTCTACACCCTCCTTTATAGCGCAGATTGCGATAAACAAAATGCGTAGTTTAATTTTCATCATAAATAATTTCGTATCCGTCTCCCTCAACGCCGGCGCAGTCTTCTTTGCAAAGAATCTGCATCGGAACAGCAAGGACCAGTGCGTCGCATACTGTTTTTTCAAGGTCGACGCGGCCGTCGGTAAACGTGACGGAATCGTCTTTCGAACCCTCGCCGTCAAAAACCGTATCGATCCCGGCTTCCACCGAAAGAACGGCGTCGCCGCCGCATCTGTCGCAGACGGAACTGTAAATACCGGACATATGAAGCTTGATCGACACTATACCTGAAGTATTTCTGATCTCCCCTTCGGCTTTTACGTCGGAAAACTCCGGCGCGTAATCGGAAAGATCGACGGCTGTGTCGATTTTCAAAGAGGCGCCTGCGCTTTTGCGTATCGATGAAATATCTATAAGCACAAAGAGCCCTCCTTCATATAACAGTCACAGTAAAAATAATTATATCATTTTTTCGGAAAATGTCAATAGTAAATTGTTGATTTTTTTGTAAAATCAGCAAATTTTGGTTTTATGCCACAGTCTGACCGTCTGCTTCGTCTTCGCCGCAGGCGTTTATCACGTCATATATTGACAAATTGCTTCAATTGTGGTAGAATTAGTAAAATTAAATGATTTTTTGTGTGCAAATAATTATTGAAGGATGGTTCATATATGCGAAAAGACGGAAAAAGACTGAAAAAGATAGACCCGATGTATTCGATTGTTCCGCACATAATGGAAAAGCGCAGCGATGCGCTGAATTCGATAACGATTGATATCCCAGTTGAACCGATGGATAAATATATCCGGGCTAAGCGCGATGAGGGACTGAAAATAAGCCATCTTTCTCTTGTTGCCGCCGCATATGTCAGAACATGCGCAGAGTTCCCGCAGCTGAACAGATTTATCGTGAACAGAAAAGTTTACGCAAGAACCGAGCTCGCGGTTGGCATGGTAGTCTTAAAGGCGAATACGCTTGAAAGCGAAACGATGTCGAAAGTATATTTCGATAAAGAAGACTCCATATTGTCGGTTCAGAAGAAAATGGATGATTATATAGAAAAAAACCGTCAGGAAGAAAGCAATAACAAAACAGATAAAATCATCGCAACCCTTTGCAGCATGACTTTTCTCATGCGCATTGGTGTAAGCCTGCTTAAATGGCTTGACAAGCACGGACTTCTGCCCAAGGCTATAATAGACGCAAGCCCGTTTCATTGCAGCATAGTTATGACGAACCTCGGCAGCCTGCGCACAAATCACATTTATCACCACGTTTATGATTTCGGAACCGTAGGACAGATACTCGCGCTAGGAAATCTGCGCGAAGTTCCGAAAAGATTCGGGAAGGAGATCACGTTCGTTCGCTGTCTTCCGATAGGCGTTGTAATGGACGAAAGGCTCTGCTCAGGCGCATATTATGCGACCGCATTCAAACGCTTTTCCGACTATCTTGCGCATCCCGAAAAACTTGAGGGAGAGCCCGCGGTCGTCAAGTCCGATTTTTAACGTTTTAACAACCGAAAACGAATTTACGGAGCAAGTCCCTGCGACTTGCTCCGATTTTTAATAAAAGCGTGAAAAAATGCGCTTTCCATTGACTTTTTTTTCGGATTGTGATATAATATATCAATTACTGAAACAAACCATCTGATAATATAAAGTAAAGAGAAAGGTATGCCGAAAATGGAAAAAAAGAAATACTACATCACCACAGCCATCCCGTACACTTCGCAGAAGCCTCATATAGGCAACTCTTACGAAATAGTTTTTACCGATGCCGTTACAAGATTTAAAAGAATGCAGGGCTACGACGTGTTTTTTCTTACCGGAACAGACGAACACGGACAGAAAATCGAAGACTGCGCAAAGAAGGCGGGAGTATCGCCCAAAGAATGGGTAGACGGAATAACCGGCGATATCAAACGTGTTTATGAGCTTCTCGGTATCAGATATGACAGATTTATCAGAACGACAGACGATTACCATGAAAAAGCCGTTCAGAAAATTTTCAGAAAGCTTTACGAACAGGGAGATATATATAAAGGCGAATACGAAGGCTGGTACTGCAAGCCCGACGAATCTTTCTGGACAGAAACGCAGCTTGTTGACGGCAAATGCCCCGAATGCGGAAGAGAAGTTGTAAAAACAAAGGAAGAAGCTTATTTTCTGCGTCTTTCAAAATATCAGAAACAGCTTGAGGATTATATCGAATCGAATCCGGATTTCATATATCCCGAAGGCCGCAAAAAAGAAATGCTCAACAACTTTATCAAGCCCGGACTTCAGGATCTGTGCGTTTCAAGAACGTCATTCAAATGGGGAATTCCCGTTGATTTTGACGACAAGCACGTAGTATACGTCTGGATCGACGCACTTTCAAACTATATCACCGCGCTCGGTTTTATGGGAGATGACGACAGTCTTTACAAAAAATACTGGCCTGCCGACGTTCATATCATAGGCAAGGACGTTCTGCGCTTTCATACGATTTACTGGCCTATTATGCTTATGGCTCTCGGTGAACCGCTGCCCAAAAAGGTTTTCGGACATCCGTGGCTCCTTTTCGGAACGGACAAAATGTCCAAATCAAGAGGAAACGTTATTTATGCCGACGATCTGGTAAACGTATTCGGCGCTGATGCCGTAAGATACTATCTTCTTTCCGAAATGCCGTATACGTCCGACGGTTCGATAACGTATGAATCGCTTATAGAAAAATACAACTCCGATCTTGCAAACACGCTCGGAAATCTTGTTTCGAGAACCGTTGCGATGATCAAAAAGTATTCAGGAGGAGTAATCAATTACACCGGAGTATGCGAAGAAGTTGACGAAGACCTTAAAAAGACGGCTGTTTCTGCCAGTGAAGAAGCAGAGAAATGCCTTGAAGAATTCAGAATGAGCGACTGCATCGAGGCAATAATGAATATTGCGAGAAGATGCAACAAATATATTGACGAAACAACTCCGTGGGTCCTTGCAAAGTCCGAAGAGAAAAAATCTCGTCTTGACGAGGTCCTCTATAATCTTGCAGAAAGCATACGCATTTGCGCAGTTCTTCTCTCCCCCGTTATGCCCTCTTCGTGCGAAAAAATACTCAACGCTCTGGGCGCCGCAAAGACGGACTACGATACCGTAAAAACCTTCGGTCATATCGAAAACGGAACAAAGGTCGGCGACTGCGAAACTCTTTTTGCGCGCATAGACGCAGAAAAGTTTTTTGAATCCGTTGCCGCGCCGAAAAAAGAAGAGATCCCCGCTGAGCCAGAGCTGCCTCAGATAGCTATTGACGACTTTATGAAAACCGAGCTTCGCGTAGCACAGATACTTGAATGCGAAAAAGTTGCCAAAAGCGACAAGCTTTACAAATTAAAGATCACTTTCGGCTCGGAAGAAAGACAGATCGTTTCGGGAATAGCAAAATGCTATAAGCCCGAAGATCTTATGGGAAAGAAAGTTGCGGTGGTAAAAAACCTTGCTCCGGCAAAAATAAGAGGAGAAGAAAGCCGCGGTATGCTGCTTGCATCTTCCCACAAAGACGAGGACGGCAACGACGTTATAGACGTTATTTTCCTTGACGAAAACGCAAAACTCGGAGACAGAATAAGATAACCGAAGATTTAAAATCAGCAAAATCCCGAAAGGAGACACTCTGATGTCTATTCATCACCTTATAGATTTCAACGACCTTACGGTTGAAGAATGGAAAGAAATAAGCGAACTTGCGACCGATATAAAAAAGAACCCCGAAAAATACTCCGACAGGTGTAAAGGCAAAATACTTGCAACGCTTTTTTATGAGCCGTCAACAAGAACGATGCTTTCGTTCCAGTCCGCAATGATACGGCTCGGCGGCGAGATAATAGGATTTGACAATCCGGGCAACTCTTCCGTGTCAAAAGGTGAAAATCTCAAAGACACGATAACCATAATATCGTCTTACTCAGACATAATAACCATCCGTCACCCGAAAGAGGGAGCTGCTCTTGCCGCTTCGCTTTATTCGAGATGTCCCCTCATCAATGCGGGAGACGGCGGTCATTTTCATCCGACACAAACTCTGACAGATCTTTTTACGATAGAAAGCACGAAAGGAACGCTTTCGGGACACACCATAGGACTTTGCGGTGATCTGAAAAACGGCAGAACCGTTCATTCTCTTCTCAGAGCGTTGAATAAACTCGGAAAAAACACTTTCTATCTCATCTCAACCCCGTCTCTTTCCCTGCAGCCCAGAATAACCGAACTGCTCATCGCAAACGGAAACGAAGTGCATGAAGTGACGTCGCTTGAAGAGTGTATGGATAAACTCGACATTCTTTACATGACGAGGATACAGCGCGAAAGATTCGATTCTGAAGAGCATTACAGAGAACAGAGCGGCAGGTTTATACTCGACACGAAGAAAATGGCGATGGCAAAAAGCGATATGATGGTCCTTCATCCGCTGCCGCGTGTTGACGAGATCGCCGAAGAGGTCGATTTTGACAAAAGAGCGCTTTATTTCAGACAGGCGCAAAACGGTATTTACGTCCGCATGGCTCTGATCCTCAAAATGATTTCGTCCGGCGTTACGGATGATACCGACATTTACAGATACAGAGACAGACCGAAAGTTCACGCCTGCCCGAACAAGGCGTGCGTTGCCAATACAGAAAAATATCTTCCGTCTTTGACATATGAGATAGCTGACGGGCATAGAGCCTGCAAATTCTGCGACACACAGCTTGATTGATCGGAAAAGATATAAAACCGGCAACGTATTCACCGCTTATTATAAATGAACGGAGACGCAATGGATAAAAGTCTTTCTTACGAAAAAAAATATCTCGCTTCGGTCATAAACAAGATAGACAGCATGGAGCTTCAGTTTGAAGGAACGTCCGAGAATATCCGGGAACAGATCACGGAAATGCGCAGACGCATCTGGGACGACCAGAAGCACGGCGAGTTCAGCTCTCACGATCTTTTTGAGCTGACTCAGATCACCATGACCGAAAACGCCGAGGTCAACAGATATTACGATTTTCGCAAACGTCTGCAGCTGCTTGAAAAAATGCGTTTCTCGCCGTATTTTGCGAGACTTGACTTCAAAGAAGAAGGATCGGCGGAAGAGGAAAGCATTTATATAGGCTACCTCTCCCTTATTGACGGCGCTGAAGTGCTTGTTTGCGACTGGCGGGCTGATATCAGCGCAATGTATTACGATTCCCCGCTGGGCAAAACGTTTTACAGAACTCAGTACGGCGACATAAACGTCGACCTTACGCTGCGCAGGCAGTTCAAGATCAGGAATTCAAAGCTTGATTTTATGTTTGACAGCGATATCGTTATCAATGACAGCGTATTGCAGGAAGAACTCGGCAAGACCGCCGATCTGAAGCTCAAAACGATCATAACAACTATCCAGAAAGAACAAAACGAGATAATCAGGGATCTTTCGGGAGACCTTCTTCTTGTTCAGGGCGTTGCGGGAAGCGGAAAAACATCCATAGCTCTGCACCGCCTTGCATATCTGCTTTACAAGCACAGAAACTTGCTCAGTGCCGACAATATCGTTATATTCTCTCCCAACGCCGTTTTTTCATCCTATATAGCAGACGTTTTGCCGGAGCTCGGGGAGGACAGAGTGCGTCAGACCGATTTTTACGACTTTTTCGACCGCCTGCTCTTTCCCGAAACGGAAGAAGACAAGCTTAAAAGCAGGATCGAAGAAGAAGAGCAGAATGACGATGACGATCAGACAGGCGCTTCGGAAAAATATATCGTTGACAGGATTCCGACCGAGGATGATCTGTTTTTCAGAAATATTACTGAGCAAAATGAAGCTCTGAGCCGCTCCGCGGAACGATTTGAGTCTGTCAGACTTAAAGGTTCGGACGATTTTTCGGAATATCTTGAAAAATATCTCGATGAACGCATTGCCAAAACGTCTTTTCACGATATAGTGTTTATCGGTGAAACGGTAATGACGGAAAAAGAGCTTCGCCGTGCTTTTTTTGAGGATTTCCGCGGATACAGCTGTGAAATAAGAAAAAACAAGATCCTCGGAAGACTTCTTGACCATGTGGAAAACGATGACGGCTTCAAAGCGGGAAAGCTTGCTGAGTTCACGTCAAAGTTCAAAAAGCAGGCGACGGAAGCCGCCCAACAGTTTACCGACGCCGAGATAGCAGACGAAAAAACAAGATTCTGGAACGCAAACATCACAAGACTCACCGACGATATAAACTCTATGTTTGCCGTTGATGTTTCAGACGTTTATTTTGAAGCGCTCAGATCATATGCTCCAAAAGAATACGAAAAGACATTGAACGTTCGAAAGACCGGGCATCTTTATTTTGAGGATATGCTCTGCATAGTATATCTTTCCCTTCTTTCAGGCAAAATATCACAGCAATACAAAATAAGTCACGTTGTTGTTGACGAAGCGCAGGACTACCCGCCTATAATATATAAAATTCTGGCAAAGCTATGCCGTGGAGCAAAGTTCACCATTCTTGGAGACATCAATCAGGCTCTGACACAGCACATAAATTCCGTTTCAGAAATACAAAAGTATATACCGGCAAAAAATACGAGGATCTTCGATCTGAAAAAGAGCTACCGTTCCACGGTGGAGATCAACAATTTTATAAACGGATTCAAGGAATACGCAGTGGACGCGGAATATCTTGACCGTCACGGCGAAGAGCCCGAGATCGTCAGAACGGCCGACGTAATCACTGTAACGGCAAAAAAAATCGGCGCTTTCAGGGCAGACGGATATAAGTCCAACGCAGTAATCTGCGCAAACGCAGACAGGGCGAAGGAGATATACGAAAAGCTCAAAGAAAAGGGCGTTGAAGCAAAGCTTGTTAAAAGCGATTCCGCGATAACCCCGGGAAAAACGCATATACTTCCCGTCTACCTTGCAAAAGGACTTGAATTTGACGGCGTAATCATTCCGGATGAAAAAGAATTCGCCAACTCTCCGAAAGAAAAACAGCTTCTTTATGTTGCCTGTTCTCGTGCGCTGCACAGACTTACAATTATTAAAAAGGAATAAAAGCTCAAAATCACTGTCTCATTTAAACTTTTTTGCTGATGAGACAGTTTTTTTACCCAACCTTTTTTTCGTTTTTCCACTCTTATAAAGTGAATCCCGAAAACAACCCGAAAGGAAAGGCCTATGACGAAATATTCGCTTATGGACGACGAAACGCTTGTGGAGATGTGTCTGCTCGGTAAAAGCGACGCTTTT
>JAEEJO010000015.1 GCA_016281915.1 Clostridiales bacterium | reverse complement strand
TAATGAAAGCTAAGGAAATCAGAGAAATGTCCGTTTCCGAACTCGAAGCAAAACTTAAAGATCTTAAAGCAGAGCTTTTCAATCTTCGTTTTCAGCATGCGACCAAACAGCTCGACAACCCCATGGTAATCGCTTCTGTAAAGAAAGACATCGCCAGAGTAAAGACGATCCTTCATCAGAAGCAGGCTGTCTGATAGGAGGACGGAACAATGGAAAGAAATCTCAGAAAAACAAGAGTGGGCACAGTTGTCTCCGATAAAATGGACAAAACCATTGTTGTCGCTATCAGAGAGAATATAAGACATCCCCTCTATGCAAAGGTTATAAGAAGAACTTATAAACTTAAAGCGCACGACGAAAACAACGAGTGCAATATCGGCGATAAAGTCGAGGTCATGGAAACGAGACCTCTCTCCAAAGATAAGAGATGGCGTCTTGTTTCGATCATCGAAAAAGCTAAATAATGCAGTAAAGGAGTACCAGGTATGATTCAACAGCAAACCTTTCTGCAGGTAGCCGACAATACAGGTGCAAAAGAGCTTATGTGCATTCGTGTTTTGGGCGGCACAGGCAGAAAATATGCCAATATCGGCGATGTTATAGTCGCTACCGTCAAGAAAGCTTCCCCGGGCGGAATCGTCAAAAAAGGCGAAGTTGTTAGAGCCGTAGTGGTAAGAAGCGTTCGCGGTCTCCGCAGAGCAGACGGCAGCTATATCAAATTCGACGAAAACGCAGCAGTTATCCTTAAAGATAAAGAAGATAAAAACCCCAAGGGCACCCGTATCTTTGGCCCCGTAGCAAGAGAGCTCCGCGATAAAGAATATACAAAGATTCTTTCGCTCGCTCCCGAAGTACTGTAAAGGAGGAGCTTGAATAATGAAAACGCTTCATATCAAAAAAGGCGATACCGTTCAGGTTATCTCCGGCAACAGCAAGGGACAGAAGGGCAAGGTCCTCGAAGTTTCCCCCTCCGAAGGCAAAGCGATCGTTGAAGGCGTTCACATCGTTACAAAACATGTGAAACCCCGCGGTCCTCAGCAGCAGGGCGGACTTGTAAAAACTCCGGGTCCCCTTTATGTAAGCAAGCTTATGATCGTGTGCAGCAAATGCGGCAAACCCACCAGAGTAGGTTACCGTATAGAAGCAGACGGCACAAAGGTCAGATACTGCAAGCATTGCAAAGAGAGCATATAACGGAGGAACAGATAAATGGCAAGATTAAAAGATTTTTATAAAGATGAAGTTGCTCCTGCTCTTATGAAGAAATTCGAATATAAGAGTTCGATGCAGATTCCCGAGATCAAAAAGGTTGTCATCAACGTTGCCTGCGGCGATGCTAAAGACAACAGCAAGATCATCGACTCCGTATCCAACGACCTCGGCATAATCACCGGTCAGAAACCGGTCGTATGTAAAGCCCGCAAGTCTGTTGCTAACTTCAAGATCCGTAAGGGTATGCCCATCGGCGTTAAAGTTACCCTCCGCGGCGACAGAATGTATGAATTCATCGACAGACTTTTCTCCGTTGCTCTTCCCCGTGTCCGCGACTTCCGCGGCATCAACGCCAACGCTTTTGACGGCAGAGGAAATTATTCCCTCGGCATCAAAGAACAGCTCATATTCCCCGAAATCGAATATGATAAGATCGATAAAGTCAGAGGCATGGATATTATGTTCGTAACGAGCGCTACCAAAGACGAAGAAGCAAAAGAGCTTCTCACTCTCATGGGCGCACCGTTTGCTAAGTGATTCAGGAGGAACGGAAATGGCTAAAACTTCAATGAAGATAAAACAGCAGAGAGCTCCTAAATTCTCTGTAAGGGCTTACAACAGATGCAAAATCTGCGGAAGACCCCACGGTTATCTCAGAAAATACGGTATATGCCGAATTTGCTTCCGTGAGCTCGCCTATAAGGGCGAAATCCCCGGAGTCAAAAAGGCAAGCTGGTAATAACACAGACAGGAGGATTGCATAATGCATATTACAGACCCTATTGCCGATATGTTGACCCGTATCCGCAACGCAAACGATGCAAAACATGAAACTGTTGATATCCCCGCTTCCAATATGAAGAAGCAGATAGCTCAGATTCTTGTTGATGAAGGCTATATCAAGTCTTACAATGTTGTGGACGATGGAAAACAGGACATCATTAAGGTCATCCTTAAATACGGTCCCAACAAATCCAAGGTCATCCGCGGCATGAAGAGAGTTTCCAAACCCGGCCTTCGCATCTACGTCGGTTCCGACGAGATACCCAAGGTTATGAGAGGTCTCGGCGTTGCCATTGTCTCCACGTCTAAAGGTGTTATGACCGACAAGGCGGCAAGAAAAGAGAACGTTGGCGGCGAAGTCCTCGCGTTCGTTTGGTAAAGAGAGGAATTAACAATGTCAAGAATTGGTAGAAAGACAATAAATATACCCGCCGGCGTAGACGTATCGATAGCCGACGATAATACAATAACCGTAAAGGGCGCAAAAGAGACCCTTACCCGCAAACTTCATCATGATATGAAGGTCGATATCGAAGGAATGCAGATCCACGTATCCCGTCCTTCCGACGACAAGCTTCACAGAAGCCTTCACGGCCTCACAAGAACGCTTATTGCCAACATGATCGAAGGCGTAACCCACGGTTATTCAAAATCACTCGAAATACAGGGCGTAGGTTACAAGGTAGTTAAAGAAGGATCCAAGATCGTTCTTACCATAGGCTACTCTCACCCCGTTGTTTTTGAGGAAGTCCCCGGCATTACACTTGAAGTTCCCAATGCAAACACCATCGTAGTTAAAGGACCCGACAAACAGATGGTTGGCCAGTTTGCAGCAGAGATCCGCGATAAGAAACCTCCCGAACCGTACCACGGCAAAGGCATTCGTTATGTGGGCGAATACGTCCGTCATAAAGAAGGCAAGGCCGGTAAGGGCAGCAAGAAGTAATAAGAAGGAGGAATTAAGGATATGATCTCGAAAAAGGATTCAAACAAAGCAAGGATTCAGCGTCATAAACGTATCCGCGGCAAAATAAACGGAACCGAAGAAAGACCGCGTCTTTGCGTATTCAAATCCTCTAAACATATTTACGCGCAGATTATCGATGACACGACCGGTAATACACTCGTTGCCTGCTCCACCGTTGAAAAAGATTTCACCGAATACGGCGGAAACAAGGATGCGGCAAAGAAGATCGGCGAAGAACTCGCTAAACGCGCTTTGGACAAAGGAATCAAAGACGTTATCTTCGACAGAGGCGGTTACCTTTATCACGGACGTGTAAAAGAACTGGCTGAAGGCGCAAGAGAAGGCGGACTTAACTTTTAAGTTTAGGAGGATATGATTAAATGTACGATAAAATAGACCCGTCCACGTTGGACTTAAAAGTAAAGACCATCAACATCG
>JAEEJO010000014.1 GCA_016281915.1 Clostridiales bacterium | reverse complement strand
GCTCCTTCCTTTTACCGGTATTACCATCCTGACGTTTACTCTTTTTCCATTGCTCATTTTCCATATCCCCCTTGAAACCGATCCGTTTTCACCCCGGATAAAACAGAAAGTATATTTTTTCTGTTCATTAAACGCAGTCCTTTCCGCGCTCAAAAGCGCAAGCAAACCGCAAGCAGAATTTCAAAACCGCAAGCGGTCATCAAGCGCGCCTGAATCGTTCAAAACCGCCGAAAAACGGCCTTATTCCGGCCTCAGTCCGCTGTTGCGGTCTGATGTGAAAGCATGACCGCAAGCGGTCTTTAACCCGCTTAAAAATCGGTCGACCGCAATCAAACCGCAATTATCAGTTATTCAGCGCCTTTTTTTGCCTTTTTTCTTTTTGTTCTTCCTGCCGTGCTTTAGCTTCTTAGCACCTGAGTTATTTTGATCCGGTTTAGGACAAAGTTCTATACCCGGCTGACTGTCCGTGACAGCATGACAGCTGTTTTCACAGTGAAAATCAGCCGTCACCGGTACGTCGTCGACGACATCTTCACACGATGTTTCTTTTTCAGTTACAAAAGAATCATCACGAGTGTTGACAGCTGAAAGAGAAATATCTTCGGTGTGTGTTTCAGCTGTCACTCCGTCACTGCCGTCACCGGATATGAAATACGAGCTCGTACAATCTTTTTCACTGAGAGACTCGTCGATATCATATTTACCGTCTTCGCCGAAAACCAGAGGATAACAATTAAAATTAACGTTCCTTTCGAAGATGAGAAAACGTCCCGAGTTGCTTCTTTTGTTCTGAAAAGAAAGACCAAGTGATTCAATATCTTCGTGATTCGCGGTAAGCAGTTTGGTGATCATATTCGACGGAATTGAAATCGAGAAAACATCTTTTACAAGATCCGACAGCTCAGATGCAGTGACTGTAACAGGTGTACTCAAATTTCTAAACCATGAGAGCGAAAGAAAAATTGCTTTAACTTCATCGCAGATCCCTTTTTCGGAAAACGTGTTTTCGTCCTTCAGCTTCCACTGTCCGTTCCTCTCCTGAACGATCTCGAGCTCCATAGTCTCGATGTCTCTGCCTGAGATGAAGAGCACCGCTTCGTTTTCGCTGCGCTTCGGTCGCTTGAGAAGAAAATACGTGTCGACAGCACCGGTAAGACCTGTAGAACCGGACGCCGCACTGTATTCGTCTCCGTCACGCGTCTTGCGTGTATGATGGACAAGGATTATCGTCACATTGTGCTTCTGAGCAAAATCGTGGAGCGGTATTATATCGTCATAGTCACGCTTGTACATATTAGCGTTTCCATCGTCTGTTCGGATATAGTTGAGTGTATCCACGACTATCAGTTTTGTATCCGGATAAGTTTGCATGTGCGATTCCAGATACGAAATGAATTTACCGTCCTCGAGTTTTATGACCTCGGTACAGAAGGTGAGTCCGGCAAACGATTCGTCGGAAATTTCAAACATTCTTTTCTGCAGACGTCTTTCGTCGTCCTCAAAGCAGAAATACAGCGCCCTTCCCTTAGATGTCGGAAACCCGAGAAACGGATCGCCTTTTGCAACGGCGACGCAAAGCCCCAGCACGAAAAAAGATTTGCCGGCTTTCGGTGGAGCGGCGAGCAGCACAAGTCCTTCGGGGAGTATACCTGATACCAGGAACCTGCGTTTTTCAAGTTGCTTGTCAAAAAGCACGTCGCTCTCGATCGTGTGCGGAACGTGGACCGAAACCACGCCTGCACCGCCGGCCATGTTCTGCACGTTTGAAATGTTGTTTGTCATCATGTTTTACCTCCTTGCGGTTTAAAATTAATTTCTGTACATCCGCCGATGACAATGGCGGTATGCAAGATTTCGTTCCGATCCCGTCTGAACTCAAGGTAAAACAAAAAGCGCCTTACGAGACTGGAACAAGACATACCGGCAAAGCACAGTCACAGCTGTGCGATGCAATATGGTAAGTACTGTTCCGACTTCGTACGGCGCTTGGTAGCTTTTCAGATACAGCTGATCTCAGCTGAATTAACTGCTCCGCTTGCTCGATTTAAAATCGGAGAAAATATCGCGCGGGTCGGTTCCCGTGCAATTCTAATACGCCACGCAGAACACTATCCTACGCGACTGCATATTATTATACTCATTTTTTCAAGTTTGTCAATAGGTTCAACCGTTTTTACTGTCGGTCATGAGCGACTCCTGAAGAGAAAATGAGACAAAATTCGCTTTTGAAGGATGTTGACAGGAAAATACAGATCAAAAATGTCGCAGGGATTTCTCTCTGCGGCGGGTGGGTGTATTGAATCGTTGTCTCTTGGATGAATTCATTGATCGTGTAATTGTCAATTTTCGGCTGAGCCGCACTTTCGAAATGATTCATATCGCACGGTTTTCGGTTTACAACAAATAGTGGAGCCGATTTTTTTGGCTCCGCTATTGCTCTATTACTAATCAATATTATTGAGAATCGGAATTCTGTGTTTATTTGCTATCACATATGAAAGATGTTTGATTAGGGTCGTTTTTCCTAACATTTTTCTTTCAATTTAAACCCACAGAGTATCACGCTGGCTCTGATTTCAGGTCACTTAATTCGAACCACCTTCTGAAGGCGCTTATTTTTTGCGGAACACTATTCCATATTCTTCCGACGGTATTTTCTCGATTACTCCGGTAATGCAGAGCGCTTCGACGGCTTTCTTTAATTTTTGCGTTATACCCTTGTATCCCATTTCTTTTGACAGATCCGTCAGATTGAGTGCTTTATGATCAAGGATCGACAGTATTTTTGCATCGTAAGCGGTATTGCGCGCTTTGGTTTTCGGGATGAAATACGGATGGACCGGAATCTTTACCGAAAGATATCCGCGCGCGTCGTCCATTTCAAACGTTGGCATATCGGAACCGTTTTCACGCAGCGATGCAAACGCAGTCGGGAAACCGGTGTTTCGTCCCTCGGTCAATTTCAGCTCCTTCAAAAAGTCGCCTATCCTGCGGTTTCTGTACGCCCTTGCACGAATATCGAGCGCCTTAATGCTGTCGTCGGTGATGCTGTTGTCAAATCCCGGGAAGCTTGTGATCTCCATCGAGGTCGGTGTAATACGGACGGTGATCGGCTCGTTGATCTGGTAAGAACGATGATAAACCGCGTTTGAAAGGATCTCTTCGACTGCCGCATACGGATAATTCATAATACGGTCAGCTTCCGCTTTGTTTCTGTTTTTGATAACAGCCTCTTTCAAAGCGTAGTTTTTGATATAAAGTAGCGCTTCAGTGAGCTGACGCTGGATAGGACCGGTGAAAACCTTTTCGGTCATGTTCGTTCCGGTCGGATCGGGAATATCCACTACTTCTATGCGAGCGTATTTGAAATACTTTTCGGGATGCTCGGAGAACATCAAAAGCCCCACG
>JAEEJO010000013.1 GCA_016281915.1 Clostridiales bacterium | reverse complement strand
TTACAGAAGCGATTACCATGGGGTTGTCGAGCTGTTTGGTCGCATGCTGAAAACGAAGATTGAAAAGCTCTGCTTTAAGATCTTTAAGTTTTGCTTCGAGTTCGGAAACGGACATTTCTCTGATTTCCTTAGCTTTCATTAAGCGTAACCTCCGGATTCGGTTGCCTCATCGGTTTTTTTGATGAATTTGCATTTTACCGGAAGTTTATAGGATGCGAGACGCATAGCTTCCTTTGCAACATCTTCGGATATTCCGTCCATCTCAAACATAATACGGCCGGGTTTTACAACCGCTACCCAATATTCGGGAGAACCTTTACCGGAACCCATTCGAGTCTCGGCGGGCTTTTCGGTGATAGGCTTATCGGGGAATATTTTGATCCAGACTTTACCGCCTCTTTTGATGTATCTTGTCATAGCGATACGGGCAGCTTCGATCTGGTTGCTTGTGATCCATGCGGGTTCGAGGGAAACAAGACCGTAGGAACCGCTGGAAAGCTTGTTGCCCCTTGTAGCCTTTCCTTTAAGACGTCCACGCTGTACACGTCTATATTTTGTTCTTTTTGGCATTAACACGGCGGTTTTCCTCCTTTACTTCCGTTCTTTTGTTTGAAGCGAGAACTTCACCTTTATAGATCCATACTTTTACGCCGATTCTGCCGTAAGTTGTATGAGCTTCGGCAAAACCGTAGTCGATATCTGCTCTGAGTGTCTGAAGGGGAATAGTTCCTTCATGGAAATGTTCGCAACGTGCGATTTCAGCGCCGCCCAGACGTCCGGATACCATTGTTTTGATACCCTTAGCGCCCATTTTCATGGTTCTGTCTATAGCGGTTCTTGTAGCTCTTCTGAACGCTGTTCTCTTTTCGAGATCGGAAGCGATCCTTTCAGCTACGAGCTGAGCGTTGAGTTCGGGGCGTTTTACTTCAACGATTGTGATGTAAACGCGTTTGCCGACCATTTTTTCAACGTTTTTGCGAAGCTTTTCAACTTCCTGGCCGCCCTTACCGGTTACGATGCCGGGTCTAGCGCAGTGGATGTAGATTTTAATACGGTCTTCGGAATTACGTTCGATCTCGATCTTGGGAATTCCTGCAGTGTACATTTCTTTTTTGATGAATTTTCTGATTTTGTTATCCTGAACAAGGATGTCGCCGAATTTGTCATCGCGAGCAAACCAGCGGGAGTCCCAGTTGCGGATTATACCTACACGGAGGCCGTGAGGATTAACTTTTTGTCCCATGTCTGTCCTCCCTTATTCCTTTTCCGCGAGGATCATCGTTATGTGAGAAGATCTCTTGCGGTATATATCGGCGCTGCCTTTTGCTCTTTCCATACGGCGTTTCATAACTCTTGCAGGACCTACAAAGCAGGTTTTAACGTAGAGTTTTTCAACGTCCATACTGAAATTGTTTTCAGCGTTGGCAACACAGCTTCTGAGAAGCTTTAATACGGGTTCACTTGCGGCCTTCGGAGTGTTCTGAAGGATAGCTGCCGCCGTAGAGACGGGTTTATTTCTTATGAGATCGAGAACTATCTTCACTTTGCGGGGAGTGATGCGAAGATCTCTCAGATAAGCTTTTGCTTCCATTATCTTTACTTAACCTCCTGTGCCTTACTTCGCTGTATTGGAGGCCTTGGAACCTGAATGGCCTCTGAATACACGGGTCGGAGCGAATTCGCCGAGCTTATGGCCGACCATATCCTCTGTTACATATACGGGGACATGCTTTTTTCCGTCGTGAACGGCAAACGTATGTCCTACGAATTCAGGGAAAATAGTGGATGCTCTGGACCATGTTTTTACAACTCTTTTTTCGCCTTTTTCATTCATTTCGAGAACTTTTTTCATAAGCGAAAGTTCGACGTACGGGCCTTTTTTAACACTTCTGCTCATTTATGGCACCTCCTATTTATCCTTTCTTCTCTTTACGATATATTTGTTGGACTTATTCTTCTTACGGGTCTTGTATCCGAGAGCGGGTTTACCCCAGGGGGTAACAGGGCCCGGACGACCGATAGGAGATTTGCCTTCGCCGCCGCCGTGAGGGTGGTCGTTGGGGTTCATGACAGAACCGCGGACCGTCGGACGAATACCCATATGACGTTTTCTTCCGGCTTTACCGAGAGATACGTTTTCATGGTCGCTGTTGCCTACGATGCCGATTGTGGCTTTGCAGTTGAGACGGACCATACGAACTTCACCAGAGGGAAGACGGACCTGAGCGAAGCCGTTTTCCTTAGCCATAAGCTGAGCGCCGATACCTGCGGAACGGGCGAGCTGAGCGCCTTTGCCGGGGTAGAGCTCGATGTTGTGAATGAAAGTACCAACAGGGATCTTTTCGATAAAGAGGCAGTTGCCGGGTTTGATGTCGGCCTTTTCGCCTGCTTCGACAACGTCGCCTACGTTGAGTCCTTCAGGAGCGATTATGTAGTTGCGTTCTCCGTCGGAATATTCAACAAGAGCGATGTTTGCGGATCTGTTGGGATCGTATTCGATGGCGATTACGTTGGCCTGCTCGTCAAGTCTGTTTCTCTTGAAATCGATGATTCTGTATTTTCTGCGGTTTCCGCCGCCTTTATGACGGACGGTGATCTTACCGTAGCTGTTACGGCCTGCGTTCTTTTTGAGAACGGTGAGAAGTGATTTTTCGGGAGTCTTTTTGGTGATCTCTTCGAAAGTGGAAACCGTCATGGTTCTCCTTGAAGGAGTTGTCGGTTTGTATGATTTTATAGCCATATTAACTCAGCACTCCTTTACATTAAGCTATCGAAGAATTCGATTGTCTTGGAATCCTCGGTAAGGGTGACGATAGCTCTCTTGGCTTTCGCGGTCTTACCGGAGGTAAGTCCTCTTCTTCTGTTTTTGCCAGAAAGATGCATGGTGTTTACGTCGGATACTTTAACCTTGAATATTTCTTCAACGGCGTTTTTTATCTCGATCTTGTTTGCATCCTGAGCAACTACGAAGGTATATTTGCGCTGGCTACGCATAATGTTCATGCTGTGTTCGGTGATAACCGGTTTCAAAATGATATCCTGAGCGAATTTCATTATACGTACACCTCCTCGATTTTCTGAACAGCTTCTTTTGTTACGATGAAGTTGTCATGGTTCATAATATCGTAAACATTGAGAGTGTTTACATAAAGAGTTTTTACGCCGGGGATGTTCTTTGCGCTTCTTACGACGTTGACATCGGGAGCGGGAAGAACAACGAGCGATTTATCCGCAACGTTGAGGGCTTTGAGAACGGCTACCATGTTTTTGGTTTTAGCCTGTTCGAAGCTGAGAGCGTCGAGAACGATGAATTTGCCTTCCTGAACCTTGCAGGAGAACGCGCTCTTCATGGCGCCTCTCTTTGCTTTCTTGTTCATGGAATATCTGTAGCTTCTGGGTTTGGGACCGAGCGCTACGCCGCCGTGATACCACTGCGGAGCTCTGATGGAGCCCTGTCTTGCTCTGCCGGTACCCTTCTGTCTGAACGGTTTCTTGCCGCCGCCGCGAACTTCTGTTCTGGTTTTGGTATTCTGGGTACCCTGACGCTGATTTGCGAGGTAGTTTTTGACCGCTTCATGAAGAAGAGAGACATTGACTTCAACGCCGAATATGCTGTCGTTCAATTCAAGCGTGCCGGTCTCTTTACCGGTCATATCGTATACTTTAACGTTAGCCATTGTTTATCCTCCCTTCTTAAGCCTGTTTCTTAACGGCGGATTTAACGATTATCAGACCGCCGTTGGGGCCGGGAACTGCGCCCTTTATAGCAATAAGGTTGTTTTCAGCATCGACTTTAACAACTGTGAGGTTCTGGATAGTGATCTGTTCGCTGCCCATGTGACCCGGCATTCCTTTGCCCTTCATAACTCTGGAGGGGTCGGTGTTCGCGCCCATGGAACCCTGATGTCTGTGATAACCCGAACCGTGCGCCATAGGACCGGTGTGGAAACCGTGACGTTTGATTGTGCCCTGGTATCCTTTACCTTTGGAAATACCCGTAACGTCAACTTTGTCGCCGTTTGCGAAAACTTCCGCTTTGAGTATATCCCCTACTTTAAGATCTGCGCTGTTGTCGAGAGTGAATTCTTTAAGAACTCTCTTATAAGCGACCTGCGCTTTGTCGAAGTGCCCTTTGAGGGGCTTAACAACGAGTTTTTCACGAATGTCTTCAAAGCCGAGCTGAACCGCATCGTATCCGTCGTTTTCAACGGTTTTCTTCTGAACGACCGGGCAGGGACCGACTTCGAGAACTGTTACCGGGATGACGCTGCCGTTTTCGGTGAAAAGCTGAGTCATACCGATTTTTCTGCCGATAATGCCTTTTTCCATTTAATGAATCTCCTTTCGGTTATTGGTTGGTCCGGTACCAACGTGACCTGCATGGCTGTGCGTGTGTATATAATAGTGTATATTAAAGCTTGATTTCGATATCAACGCCTGCGGGAAGCTCTATGCCGACGAGTGCGTCAACTGCTTTCTGCGAAGGTCTGATAACATCGATAAGACGCTTATGGGTTCTCATCTCAAACTGTTCACGGGCATCTTTATACTTATGAACAGCGCGGAGAATGGTGATTATTTCCTTATCCGTGGGAAGGGGTACGGGTCCGGAAACTTCTGCGCCGAATCTCTTCGCGGTCTCAACGATCTTTTCGGACGCGCGGTCGATAAGTTTATGATCGTAAGATTTGAGTCTGATTCTCATTTTGTTTTTGTTATCTGCCATGGAATTCGCCTCCTGATTTCTTTTTTGCTTTTAATTTTTGTTTGATTTGGCGGCGATGAAAAACCGAACACTCTGCCGTGTGTTTCCGGATTTGACCGCAAAAAATTTCGGACAGGGCAAGCTGTTCCGAAAACACTCGGGCGCTGAGAGGTAGACACGAAGTGCGGTCTCCGTTAGTAACCGGGAAGCCGGTCCTTTAACGTACAGTCGATCGAAATGCGACTACATCAGCAAAATTCGGTATCATCCAATTTCAAATCGGATTGTCGCTCCCCCGGAATTACCCGACCGGTTTCAAAGCCGGGCGGCAACCTCCGGGATCATTGCCATAAATTGCCATGCTTGGGTATTATACCACAGCGAAGCCTGAAATGCAATAGGTTTTTTGAAATTCTATTATGAACATTTTGTAAACTTTCGGCCATAAAGCAAGATCTCCGTCTTTTTTTATAAAAACGGAGATCTTTCCGATCATATATACTTTTCAAGACTGAGGTTTTTGCCGTATTTACAATAACGAATAAGTGAATAAAGGGACTGCTCTGTATCGATATACTTTGATTCAAGATAGTTCCATTCGCTCTGGCGGTTAAGTCGCATCCACAGACGTCTGTTTTCCTTCTTGATAAGCTCAAACTCCTCGGAAAGAGCTATAAGGTCGTCCACGATGCTTTTTGCCTCTTCTCTGCTTTCAAAAGCGACCGACGGTATGACGCAGATTCGCATCAGAGTCCACATAAGTCTTCTTATATCAAACATAAATGCGTCGTAAGTCTGCTTGAAACGGAGCGGTTTGTTTTCTTTGAGCACTTCCTCCGCCTCGCCTATTACGGTAATAAGCTCAGAGCAGTGCTCTGCAAGGTCATACTGCTCGTTTGTAGGCTTTCTTGCATCCTTCCAGAATTCTCTGAAAAGTATTCCGCCTATCTCCGCATAGTCATAAACGCTGTCAAGGTTGAAATGCTTGTCATAGTCATAAACGGTCTTGATCGCGTCGCTGACGTCGGGACCGTAACCGTAATACATTTTATTGAAAGATCTGAGAAAGCGTTCGAAGGTGATGGAATCGTCGTAATGCCATGCAAAAGCTCCGCCTGCTGCGATACCGGGCATCATTTCCTCCCTGAGGCAGCATCCGCCGTCATTCCAGCCTGAAAGAACGAAAATATCGGTCATGCCTCTTGTTTGAGCGATAAACTGTTTTGAATTGCCGAATGATACTTCAAGCTGCGGGATAAAGCGTGACCATGACCATGTTCCGGAAGATATGCCGAATTTGTGACCGCTTTGGGAGAAACGAACGGACGAGTAGCTGTCGCGCAGCGCATAGTCCCACGCGATGACCGTGATATCTTCGTTCAGCGTATGAACGAGATCGAAATCAAAGCCGTAGTCACCGTAAGGCTGAAGGAACATATCGCCATACATCATAAGCGTGCAGCCGCGTTTTTTAAGTTCTTCCGAAAGCCAGTTGAAATATTCAACGTAGATCCTGCCGCCTTTTTCACTTCCGAAAACCTTCTTTATATCAGCGACCTCATCTCCGCCCGCATGGATCACGCCCCTGCCGAAAGCGTCTACGATCTCGTCAAGCATTTTGCAGACGAAACTACGGACTTCCTTTTTTGTTACGTCAAGAACGTCTGTTACACTGTCTCCGTTACGCAGCATCATATCTCTGAAATCGTAAAGTTTGCTGTTTTTATCCCAATGTCCGATAAGATTTATTATCGGGCGGACCGATACTCCGAAGCCCGCGGCGTATTCGCATATCTCATGCCATTCTGAAGCCGGGACTGGGTCGGAATATTTGCCGAAGTCCGGGCAGAACTCAAAACGGAATGTATCTTCGATATACGGCATATAGACGTTATATTTAAAATACGAAATGCGTCTGATAATTGATTTGAAACCGTCGACCGTTGAGATCTGTCCTCTTGAAATATCGTCCGATACCGCTCTGAAATGAATATCGGGGCTGTCGGAAATACTGCCTGCGGGAATATATCCGTCATTGAGAAGTGCGAGCTGAACAAGGGTGCAAAAACCGTAATGGATTGCGGCGTCGCACTGACCGATGATTTTTATTTCGTTTTCGGCAATATCTATTTTATATCCGTCTTTTTCAAGAGAAGCATCGGTTTCCGCCTTTATAAGCTTTTCGCCTTTAAGCTCGATGGCAAAATCTGAAAGTATGTCTTCGGTCCTGCAATGCGCCTGAAGAGACATTGACGGAGAAAAATCATAAAAGCAGATCTTTTCTTCGCCGTTCGCATTGATCGTCTTTACCGGCGGTATCAGAGTATAATCCATAAAAATGCGCTCCTTAATCAATCAGATAACTTTAATTACGGGAATTATCATCGGTTTACGTTTTGTCTGCTCCGAAACGTATTTCGACACTTCGTCCTTAAGCCGTGTTTTAGCGTTGAATACCCACTCGTCGTAGCCTTCCGATGCGCAATGCTCAACGACCTTAACGGTGATGTTTTTTATTCTGTCAACGATATTCTCGTTTTCCTTAGCATAAACGAAGCCTCGTGAAATGACTTCGGGATCGGGCATGACGGTAAGAGTATATTCGTCAACAACTGCAACGATCAGTATAAGTCCGTCCTGAGAAAGATGCTTTCTGTCACGCAGCACAACGTTGCCCACGTCCCCTACTCCGAGTCCGTCAACGAGTATTTTTCCTGAAGGAACGGTGCCTATCTTCTTTATACCGTCATCGCTCATTTCAACTATATCGCCGATATCCGCGACAACTATGTTTTTTGACGGGATCCCGAGAGAAAGCGCGAGCTCTTCATGACGTTTTAGATGTCTGTATTCTCCGTGGACAGGTATAAAGTATTTTGGCTTTACAAGCCCGAAAATAAGCTTCAGGTCCTCCTGGCATGCGTGGCCTGAAACGTGGACTTCCGCAAGAGAATCGTCAACTACGGTAGCGCCGGAGCGGTAAAGCTCGTTTACGACTCTGTTGACGAGCTTTTCGTTGCCGGGTATTGCGGTTGCTGAAATAATGACAAGATCACGGTTGTTTATCTCAACTATCTTATGATCGGAATATGCCATTCTGTAAAGCGCGGACATCGGCTCGCCCTGGCTGCCTGTTGTGATTATAACAACTTTTTCGGGCGGATAGTTGTTTACGTCGTCTATATCCACAAGCACTCTGTCCGGAATAGACATGTAGCCGAGCTGATTTGCCACTTCTATTACGTTTACCATGCTTCTGCCGCTTACGGCAACTTTTCTGTGAAATTCCGCGGCAAGATTTATTATCGACTGAACCCTGTGAACGTTGGAAGAAAACGTTGCGATTATTATCCGCTTGTTCATCGCTTTCATGAATATGTTGCGCAGCGAATCGCGGACTTTCAGCTCGCTCATGGTGAAACCGGGACGCGCTACGTTCGTCGATTCCATCATCAGAAGCTCTACTCCCTCGCTTCCGAGCTGTCCGATACGGGTAAGGTCTATCATTTCGCCGTCAACGGGAGTAACGTCGATCTTGAAGTCTCCCATATGCAGTATCGTGCCGCACGGCGTATGAAGCGCAATTGCGGTAGCATCGGCGATCGAGTGATTGACGTGTATAAACTCTACGCTAAGAGTATCAAGCTCCACGGTCTGTCCTGCGCGGACCTCTATAAGCTCAGCCTCTTTATCGAGATTGAATTCTTTAAGCTTATTCTGTATGATACCAACGGTAAGCCTTGTGGCGTAGATAGGAACGTTGATATCGCGAAGAAGATAGGGAATTGCACCGATATGGTCTTCATGTCCGTGCGTGATGAATATCGCGCGGAAGCGGTCGCTGTTTTTTATGATATACTGCATATCGGGAATAACGTAATCTACGCCCGGCATTTCTTCATCGGGGAAAGCAAGGCCGCAGTCAATGGCTATTATATCCTTTCCGCATTCAATAAGCGTGAGATTCTTTCCTATTTCGTTAAGTCCGCCGAGCGGAATGATTCTTATTTTATCAATTTTTTTCAATTATTTACCTCCTGTGACTATTTAATATATTTAAGGTCATGATTTCAAAAACACAACAAAAGACACCGCAACACCCCTTCAGAGAACAAACAGCCTTCTTTGTTGCCGGAAGAGTTAATTTGCGGAAAAAGCATATTCTTTTACGCCTAAACATCACTATCAGTCATTATAACACAATCCATGCGGTTCTGTCAACGGATTTTCGTCTTTTTCACGCAAAAATCACAAATCGCAACCTTCGGTCCGTGCTTGACATATCATAAAAAACATATTATAATTAATCATAAATTATCGCAAGAGGGATGTTTTCCGGAATTATGATAAAGAAAAACGACATTATAACATTGGAAATAACAGACGTCAGCTTTGCCGGACTCGGAGTCGGCGGATATTCCGACAAAGAAACAGACAATTTCATCATCTTCGTTCACAATGCAATTCCGGGAGACACGGTCCTTTGCCGAATCGTAAAAACCGAAAAAAACTTTGCCTACGGGACCATTGAAAGAATTATCACATCGTCAAAAAACAGAACAGACGCGCCGTGCAGCACGTTTGAGAAGTGCGGCGGATGCGTATACCTCAATATGAAATATTCCGCAGAGCTCGAAATAAAGAGAAAGTCCGTTATAAACGCCTATAAACGTCATCTGCATGATTTTCCGGACCCTTTGCCGACCGTCCCCTCTCCCGAAACGGAAAAATATCGAAACAAGGTCATCTGCCCGTTGTCCGCAAACGGGAAATTCGGCTTTTATGCAAGAGCGAGCCACAGAAACGTAGAAAACAACGAGTGTTTTCTTCAGGACGCTGATTTTGCGGCTTATCTCTCCGCCGCAGAGAAATATGTAAAGGAAAAAGGCATTACACCATATAACGAGCAGGACGGACGAGGGGTTTTCCGTCAGCTTTATTTAAGAAAGGCGAAAAATACGGGCGAAATATGCGTCTGTGCCGTTATAAACGGGAAAAAGCTGCCGTATGAGGAAGAATTTGCTGAAATAATGGAAAAGACGGGAGCGACAAGCGTTTATATAAACGAGAACACAACACGCGGCAATACGGTACTCGGAAGGAATTTCAGACTCATACGCGGGAAAGAAAGAATAACCGATACTCTTTGCGGCGTAAAATACGAAATAAGCCCGCGGGCGTTTTATCAGATAAACAGCCGTCAGACCGAAAATCTCTATAAATTTGCCCTCTCCCTCGCGGAAATACGTCCAGAGGAGACGGTGCTTGACCTTTACTGCGGTATCGGAACGATCTCTCTGCTTGCGGCAAAGGCAGGCGCAAAGCGTGTTGTGGGAATCGAGATCGTTGAAGAAGCTATTCAGGACGCGAAAAGGAATGCACAAATAAACGGCATAGACAATGCGGAATTTTTTGCCGAGGACGCTGCGGAAACGCTTAAAATAGTTGAAAAATGCGGCGGACACCCCGACACGGTAATAGCCGATCCTCCAAGAAAAGGTCTGGGAGATGAAACTGTTGACGTAATTGCAAAGCTTTCACCGAAAAAAATCGTTTATATAAGCTGCAATCCCGAAACACAGGCTAAGGACATCGCCGCATTCTCAGAATACGGATATACCTACGACTCAATTCATCCCTTCGATATGTTCCCCCGGACACAGCACGTTGAGACGGTAGTATTGATGTCACACAATATATAGTGTATGAATGGCAGATTATCCCATATATCTTGTGTTATAAGACGTTAAAAGAATGATAATAGACTACCGTACATTGATTATATTTTTTAAGATAATTAGACTAAAACCAAGTAAAAGGAGACGGTACAGTGAGCCCAAAGATATGGTATATACCTGCGAAAAGAACTGATCCGGGTATGAATGTTGGCATCTACTGCAGGGTTAGTAGCGGAGAAAAGAACCAACTAAATAGCCTTGCAGCGCAAATATCAGGACTAACAAGAGCGGTGGCCAATGTCGAACAATGGAAGCTGACCGATACATTTATAGATATAGCCTCTGCAAAGGGAGAGAAACCGCGCAGAGAATTTGAGCGTATGATTCATGAAGCAGAGGCACATCATTTATCCGTAATCCTTACAAAAAGCATCAGCCGGTTTGGAAGAGATACCGTTGATACACTCGAGGCACTTAGAAGGCTAAAAGACGCCGGAGTCCGTGTCATATTTGATGAGGATGGTCTTGATACAGATGTAGTAGCTGATGATCTACTCATTTCTGTTGTTGAATCATTTGCACAGGCAGAGAACGAGACCAGAAGCATGAACATTCGCATAGGACTTAGGAACCGAGCTTTGAACGGCACATCCGGGAATTACCGCAAGCGCGTATATGGGTATGTGAAGGACGATGATGGGAATCTCATAGTAGATCCAACACAGGCACAAGTGGTACGTGATATATACGGTTGGTACATTTCCGGATCAAGCATATTGGGGATCATAAAGAAACTGGCCAAACAGAAGATTCCCTCCCCTACGGGAAAAAAACAGTGGAGCAAGAGGTCAGTTGACAGACTGCTCTCAAACGAGAAATACATAGGAACTGTGCGCCTGGAAGACTCTGTGACTGAAGGACAGATGTTTGAGATGAAGGACAGCCACCCGCCGATTATTACAGAAGACGTATTCCGCGCCGCGCAGGAGGCCCGTGCAAAACGAAGTAATATTGTTATAACCGAATCTGGTGCAAG
>JAEEJO010000012.1 GCA_016281915.1 Clostridiales bacterium | reverse complement strand
GTCCATTTGACAACTTGTTTCTCGTCTGCATCTCACCGCCACAGACTCTCTGTACAGGCATCATTGCCGTTATCTCCGCTTCAACGGTTTAAGGTTTTAAATTGCGGTCATTATAGCATCGCTTTTTCAAAATGTCAATAGACAAAACCGATTTGTCACACTTTTTTCAAGATTCGGAAGGAGCACTCTCCAAAAAGTCATAAACATCCGTTATTTCGGCATGGCCGTCAAGCGCAGAATAAACAGTGATTATCTGTAAAATCGGCAGTGAGTTTGACTCTTTGTCCGCAACCTGGCATAAAACACAGTAATTCATACCTGCAACGACCTGCTCGCCTATAAGCGCGACAGGGGTGTATTCTTTACCTTCATCCGCTTCGGAGATCTTTGCAAATGCATCCTTTACCTCATCGGTAACAGCCGGTGAAACGTCGTATGTCCAGCCTCCCGGAAGCGGGTCTGCCGTGAAGTCCGTAACCTTGAAACTTGACTCTCTCATATCTGTGACTGTTGCGTCGCCCTGCAAGTCTGCGTAAATAATCAAATTCAGAAATTTCGCAGTGGCTCCTTCTAAGGACGGGACAAACCTTGCAAAAATCTGATAATTCATTCCTGCAACTACCTGCTTTGCAACAAGCGCAACAGGAACGCATTCCCCGGGAGCAAAAGTCGTTTTCGCGATCGCTTTATCGAAAACAGCCTGAATATCTTCCGTTATCTCGATCGATTCCGCAAGTTTGTATCCGCCAAGGATAGTCGTCTGATCAATGGTTCCTGCCGTTTCTTCGATTTCACTGCCGCCATTGCCTTTTCCGTCATTTTGCTGTGCGCATGCCGCGAGAGCAAAAAGCATCAATCCGGCAATAAAAAATGAGATGATTTTTTTCATGGGAAATTCTCCTTGATATTTTATTTTTCTTTTTTATCTGTCAAAAGAAATATATCTCTTCCGTATTTTGACGGTTCGCCGAAAACTACGGCAAAACGGCTGCCGATTATCACCATAGCGTCAAGACCGAGGGATGCTATATCCAGAGCGTCCTTGAGCGGCAAAAACAGGTCCTCTTCCCAGCTTTCCGGTGAAAGAATGCGGCAGATTTCATTATGACGTGCCGCGAAGTCTGTAAAATCGCGGTCGCGGTCTATACCGTCGCCTTCCATAACGATTTTCGAAGGATCTATCAGCTCTTTTGAGCCGTGGCAGAAACGGCTGATGCCTTCGTATCTCTTTTTAGGCGTTGACAGCTCGTAAAGCAGCCTTTCGCGCCGCTCTTTGCGAATATAGGAATTGACAAAACGTTCTTCGGCCTTTTTATCCATAAAACCATACTTTCAGCGTTGAAATGCGGGTACATTCGTTCACGTTCTGAATATCTCTTTTCTTTTTTTTCGTCTCTCTCTGTTTACGTGCCTTTCAAAATTGCCGCTTCCTATTATTTCGGCAACAACGAGCTGGATAAACGTCGGTACTGGACACGCGTAAAAGCCGAGTTTTTTTTCGTATTCCTTCGCAAGGTCTTTCGGCAAAACCATATATCCTACTCTGAAAGACGGTGAAATGGTTTTCGAAAAAGTGTTCATATATATCACGTTTTCGTTTTTTGTCAGCGAAAAAAGCGTTTCTTCGGGCTTTCTTGATACTGAAAACTCCGATTCAAAGTCATCCTCGATTATTATCCCGCCGTTTTTTTCTGCCCAGCGGATATATTCATGCCGTTTTGACGCCGACGCAGTTACGCCGCTAGGAAAGCTTCTGTACGGCGAAATATGCAGCACCGTGGCTTTTGTTGATTTCAGGTAACGGCTTATTATGCCGTCTTTTCCCAGAGGCAGCATTTCAAACGCTATTCCGCATATTTTGTAGACCTGCTCGATTTTTTTGTATGACGGCGACTCGATAGCGTAAATTCTGTCCTTTCCGATCAGATCAACGGTAAACCTGTAAAAAAATTCGGAACCCGAACCTATAATGATCTGTTCCGGGTCGGCTTTTATCCCGCGGCTCCTTTCGAGATATCGGCTGATTTCCGTTCTAAGTTCGGCGCACCCTGTATTCGGAGATCTCTCAAGAATTCGCTCGCCGCTGTCGTTCAGCACTTTTCTTATCGTTTTTGCAAGCAGAGGGAAGGGATAGCTCGATTCTGCAATATGCGGCGGATATTCCGCTTCAACCGCGGTTTCCTGTCTTTCGGCAGAAGCCATAAATCCGTCGTCCTGTCTGAAAATAACTATATATCCGCTTCTCTCGCGCGATTCTACGTATCCCTCGTCGCATAAAAGACCGTATGCATGTTCAACCGTTACGGTGCTTACTCCCGTTTCCTGTGCCGTAAGACGTTTTGAAGGCAGTTTGTCGCCGCAGCGGTATGTTCCGGCAATAATATCGTCTTTTACCTGGTCGTAAAGCTGCAGATATGCAGGACTTTTTTTCTGCGAGTCTATTAGATATTTCATCTGGTTATATGAAATTCTCCTGATTTGGCTATTTTCATCTTATCATATTTATTGTATACTTAATTATCAAAAATGTCAAGAGGTGACTGACCCGTATGTCTGAAAAAAAATTAACAAAAAAGCGAACGACAGTCTGGCTTTGCGTAACAGCGATGTTTATGGCGATCAATATTGTGATGAGTTCAAGTATTTTCAGCATCCCCGTTCCCGGCGGACATCTGTATCTTAACGATATCATAATATGTACGGCATCTATCCTTCTTGATCCTCTCGGCGCGTTTATGGTGGGCGGCGTAGGCGCTTTTCTCGGCGACTTTTTCTTTTATCCCACGCCGATGTTCGTTTCTCTCATTACGCACGGACTTCAGGCAGTCGCGATTTCTCTCATTTCACGCTATACTCTGAAAAAACATCCCGCGATCGCCTCAGGCATCGGAGTTACGGTCGGTGCGATTATTATGATAGTTGGCTATTCGATCGGAAGAGCGTTTTTTTACAGCACACCCGAAACGGCATTGATAAAACTTCCGTATCAGACGCTTCAGGCGGCAGTCGGCGCTGTTTTCGGTATGCTCATCTGCTGGAAGCTCGGCATAAGAAAGCTTTTCAATAAACTGATGGGAAATATAGAATAATTCTGATAAAAATAAAAAATGAGATTGCAATGCGCAATCTCTTTTTTTGTCAAAAAAAATTACTGCGGATCAAACTGATTTAGTATTGACGAAATTAAATAAGCGTAGTATAATATGAAACCGAACGGAGGGAATAAAATGAACGAAAAGATCCTCAGGGCGCTTTTTGAGCCTAAACGCTATTCGCTTGTCAGACTGATGGCAGAAAGAACATATTGCGTCAGAGCTCTTGCTCTCAAAAGCTATCTTTCCGAGTCTGCGGTCTCGCAGCATCTGAAAGTTCTTCGTGAAGCGGGGCTTGTATACGGCGTAAAAAAAGGGTATTATACTCATTACGGGCTTGATAAGGATGCTTTGACGTCCGTTATCGACGAGCTTACGGCGATCCGCGATACAAAGCGCAAACCGTGCGACGGTCCGTTTTACGGATGCGCCGAATCTGAATATTTAAGGTGCAAATCATACGTTGCGCCGGAAAACAGGGAGAAAAACAACTGAATTATGCTTAAGAGATTTATCAGCTACTACGGTCCGCACAAAAAAATGCTTGTGCTTGACATGCTCGCGTCGCTTCTTATTTCCGTTATCGGTATGGTATACCCGATAATGACGAACAGAATGCTCAATTCGTATATCCCCGAAAAAATGTATGACAAAATAATAATCGCGGGCGCAACCGTTCTTACTCTTTACGCGATCAGAATGCTTCTGCGTTATTTTGTTCAGTATTACGGACATATAATAGGCGTCAGCATGCAGTCGCGCATGAGAGTCGACCTTTTTAAACATCTTCAGAAACTGCCGTTTGAGTTTTATGATAACAACGAAACAGGCCGTATTATGACAAGAATAACAAGCGACCTTTTCGAGGTTGCCGAGCTTGCGCATCACGGTCCCGAAAACCTGCTCATAAGCTCGGTAATGATAGTCCTTTCGTTTTGCTATCTTTTAAGTATAGACTGGATTCTGACCCTCATAATCTTTGCGTGCGTGCCTATCCTTGTTATCGTTACGATGCATTACCGCAGGCTTATGAACAAGGCGTTTGAAGACAGACGAAAAAGCACTGCCACTATAAACGCAGCAGTTGAAAGCAGCGTTACGGGCATAAGGGTCACAAAGGCGTATACCAATGCCGAATGCGAAATAGAAAAGTTTGAAAAAGGCGATGACGAATTTGTCGGCGCATCAAAAAGAGCATACAACGCGATGGCAAAATTCTTTTCTTCAACGTCTTTCGTATCAGACGTCTTCAACGTTTTCATTCTGATCGCGGGCGGACTTTTCCTTTACAACGGCCGCATATCCTTCGGCGACTACTCAACTTTTATAGTATCTGTCAACCTGTTTATCAATCCCGTGAATACGCTTATTAATTTTATGGAACAGTATCAGAACGGCGTAACGGGCTTCAAGAGATTCCTTGAGATAATGGATGAAGAACCCGAAACGGACGCGCCCGACGCAAAGGAACTGAAAGACGTTAAGGGCGAGATCGAATTCAGAAACGTAACGTATTCATATGACAGCACGAAAGAAGTGCTTCACGATATCAACCTTAAGATAGAAAAAGGCAGAAAGCTTGCTCTTGTCGGACCTTCCGGAGGCGGAAAAACAACACTCTGCCACCTTCTTCCCAATTTCTATAAGCTCGGTCCCGATAACGGCGCGATTTATATAGACGGGCAGGATATACGCACGCTGACTCTCGATTCCGTAAGAAAAAATATAGGCATCGTTCAGCAGGACGTTTTCCTTTTTGTCGGCACTATCCGCGAAAACATTTTATACGGCAGACCCGACGCTACCGAGGAAGAGGTCATAGAGGCTGCGAAACGCGCCAATATCCATGATTACGTTATGTCTCTTCAGAACGGCTACGATACAGAGATAGGCGAACGCGGCGTAAAGCTTTCGGGCGGTCAGAAGCAAAGGCTGAGCATTGCCAGGGTATTCCTCAAAGACCCTGCGATACTTATCCTTGACGAAGCAACCAGCGCTCTTGACAATACTACCGAAGTTCTTATTCAGCAGGCGCTTGACGAACTTTGCAAAGGCAGAACAACGCTTGTTGTCGCCCACAGGCTTTCAACTATAAGAAATGCGGACGAAATAGCGGTTGTGATGCAGGGCAGGATAACCGAAAGAGGCACGCACGAAGATCTGATGGCGCTTGGCGGAACTTACAAATCGCTTTATTCGCTGCAATTCAGAGACAACGATATTTTTGAATAAAACTATATCAGACGCACCCTGAAACGGGTGCGTTTTTTGTCGGTCTGTTCAAAGTTTTGTAATAAAACGATAGTATAATAATCAGCGTTGAATAACGAATCATTTTACAGGGGGCTAATAATGGGCGAACATATCCTTTATTCTTCCGTTACGGCAAAAAAAGTTCCGTCAACCGTTCTTCCCGACGGCATGATAGCAGGCAACGGCGACGTCTGTGCGGTTCTTGCAGGCGGAAGCGACAGAGTGAAGCTTTATATAGAAAAAACGGACTTCTGGAAGGCGGACGGAAGAGTTTATACCGAAAATCGCGGCGGGACCGCTCCGCTTGCTCTCGCTGAAATCCTTCTGCCTCAGCTTGCATACGGCGAATATAAAGCGTGTCAGGATATCGACGACGCAAACATTTCTCTGAGGATCAGCGATAAAAATCTCTTTGCGGAAATAAAGATCACCGTTTGCGCTACGGATAATACCGTGGTGATCGAGCTTGAAAAATCTTTCCCCGCAGTGTCATCATCGTTTTCGTTTATTCCGCTTACGGGCTCAGATGCTTTTGCTCAGACGGGAACAGAGGACGGCGTTTTGTATACCGTCCGCGGATTTGACACGCCCGAATGCAGATTTCCGTCATACGGAATATGCGCCGCAAAAAGAATTTCAAGAACCGTAAAAAACGGCAGAGAGCGCACTGTGTGGGCGATAAAAGTGATCACAAACCATGATTCCGCCGCATACAGACAGCAGGCGATCGAAAAAGTTTCGGCGATGGAAACAGGTGATGTTGAATCCCTTCTTTCTGACCATCGCGCTTTCTGGAAAAGCTTCTGGGAAAAAAGCGGCGTTTGTCTTGAAGACAAACAGCTTGAGCTTTACTGGTATGCGGGAATATACGCCGTTGCATGCTGTGCGCGAAACAAAAAATTCCCTCCCGGCCTCTGGGGCGGATATTCGACCTCTGACGGCATGGCATGGTTTGGAGATTATCACCTCAATTATAATTACGAGGCTCCGTTTTATGCCGTTTCATCGTCAAATCACACAGAGCTCCTTCAATGCTATATGACGCCTATCAACGATTTTCTGCCGACGGCAAAGAAATACTCGGAAGAGTTTTTCGGAATAAATGGCGCGATCTTTCCCGTAGGTCTCGGTCCGCTCGGTCTTGAAACCGATATAAGACCTGAAACAAAAGAGCACGGTCATCTTTTTCACGGGCAGAAGAGCAACGGCGCATATGCGGCGGTCATACCCATGATGCACTGGTATTCTACGCGTGACACGGAATTTGCAAAACGCGAGTATTACGGTTTTCTTCTTTCCGTAGCGGAATTCTGGGAAAACTACCTCGTTTTTGAAGACGGTGCGTACCAGATATACAATGACGCTCTTAACGAAGTGTGCTGGTATGCTTCGGCAGATGCGATGCCTAGCGGACATGACGATAAAAACCCGATAGTTTCGCGCGGACTCGTGAAAATGCTTATGGAACTCGTTATCGATATTTCTTCGGAACTCGGCGAAAATATTGATAAGATCCCAAAATGGAAGCACATAGCCGAAAACATTCCCGACGGCGATACGTTTGAAAGCAACGGAGAAACTCTTCTGCAATGTATGGATGGAAGCACCGAGATAAGAGAGCTTGCGCTCGAATACGGCTATCCTGCAGGCAGAATAGGAAAAAATTCATCAGAAAAGCTTTTGACCGCAGCAAAAAACCTTCATAAACGTCTTTCTATCTGGGAAAGCGACAACAGATTCTGTTCATATTATCCTCTTGCCGCAAGGCTCGGTCTTGCCCCCGAAGAGATAATATCTCACATACATACCAATATCGAAAAACACGGGCTCCCCAACGGCATGTTCAGCTTCGGCGGCGGCGGACTTGAAAACAGCGCGGCCGTTCCCGCAACGCTGAACGAAATGCTTCTGCAAAGCCATGAAAACGTTATCAGACTCTTCCCTTGCTGGAAAAAAGACAGCAGCGCGTCATTCAGATCTCTTCGCGCATACGGCGCATTTGTTGTGACCGCAAGCATTGAAAACGGAGTGATTTCTGCAAAGATAGTCAGCGAGAAGGGCAGGCATCTTCGCATCGAAAAACCGGGCGATGGCTATTTTGCCAAAAAAAACGGCAAAAAAATCCCACTTGAAAATAACGTTACCGAAATCGAAACGTGTCCGGGCGAAATTATATCTATAACGAAAAACTGATACGTCAAAACAACGGAGAAGAGATTTTTTCTCTTCTCCGTTGTTATATCTGAAAAAACAAGATCGTTATTTCTTTTCTTCCTGCGGAAACAGTGCGCAGCCGCTTTTCTGAAAACGGCGGATCATTTCCCACGCCTGATTTTCCGTTATTCCGATCTTTGGGCACATACAATCAATACATGCGTATTCCTGTGCGCCGCGGTTTACCATTTTTTTGTAAAAACCGATGTCGTATCCGTTGAGTTCTTTTTTGCAGACTATGCAATAACTCATAAATCCACTACTTTTGCAATATAAATTGCGCAGTCGTGCGGTTCTACGGGCTTGCGGATATATTCTTTTTCAACGCCTTCATATTCACCGGTGAATGCGTTTGTAAGCGCAAGACCTTTCTTGACGGACGTGGGAAGTCCTATGTGCTCAAACGGGAAAAATACCGGCCACTTATGTTCAGAGAAGTTTACAAGCATTATCGCAAGCTCTCCTCCCGAAAGAATACGTACGTAGATGTTGCCGCCTTCTCCTTTTACCTGGAAAAGCGGTCTGCACTCTTCGTCCTGATCGATACGAAGAAGATACGGATTTGTAACGAGCTTAAGTGTTGTATCGTCTATTGAGCGAACGTCGCAGCCGAGCATGAGCGGAGCTCCCGCCATGCACCAAAGAGCGAATTCAAGGCGATATTCGGTGTCTGTGCAGCCTGCAGATGCAACGTTGCCTTTATTATGCATACCAACGGTAAGCATATCTATATCGTTGAAGCATCCCGGAGCGGAATATTTGAAATTGTTTACCTGACTGAGGAAAATATCGCGGAACGATGTGAAACTGTCGTTGATATCGCCGGTTGAACGGTACATTCCCGATCCGGTTGAACGGACCCAGTCATGAACGTTGTCTGCACCCCAGTTGCATGCGGAAAGAAGAATGTCACGGCCGCAGTTTTGCAAAGCCATGCTTATACGACGGTAAAGAATCGTTCCGTTTACGTCGTGAGGTCTGAAACAGTAGTCGTATTTCAGAAAATCGGCGCCGTATTCCGCAAAAGTTTCGGCATCAAGAAATTCATGGTCAAAAGATCCCGGATAACCTGCGCACGTAAGAACACCCGCGCATGAATACATACCGAATTTCAGCCCTTTTGAATGAACGTAATCGGAAACCGCTTTCATTCCGTTCGGGAATTTGTTTTTATCCGGCACGATCTTTCCGGTAACCGCGTCGCGCTGCCTTTCGCTCCAGCAGTCATCGATTACAAGATATTCATAGCCGGCTTTAAGCAGACCTGTGTCTGCCATTGCAGCGGCAGTCTGACGGATCATTTCGTCGTTAATATTTTCACCGAATGTGTTCCATGTGTTGAAGCCCATCGGCGGTTTTTTCGGAAACATAAATAAACTCCTCCTGTTTTTTATTCCGCCGATACCGGCGGTCCTACTTATGAGATTATAACAGATTACTACCCGCGTGTCAACTCCTTTCCGTAAAAAAAGGCAATATTTTGCCGGCCATATTATTTGTTTCAAGATTGACATATCCGATACGTTGTGATATAATAAAATATATAATATTATCTTGTTTGCACTCAAAAAAAGGATATATGGAAATTGATATCATCCGCTCTGCAAGACGCACTGTCGGCGCACAGATCAAAGACAACAAAGTAATCGTCCGCGCTCCGTTTTACGCAACGGACAGGGATATAGAAACGTTTTTGAAAAAAAACGAAAAATGGTTTGAAAAGCATATCGCCGCATGCAGAGAACGGGAAAAGGAAAAAGAAAACATTAAAAAACTCTCGCAAGAACAGATAGCCGCGCTTTATGACCGCGCACGCCTGATCTTACCGCAAAGGGCGGAATACTATGCTAAACTCATAGGCGTTAAATACGGCAGAATAACCGTGAGAATGCAAAAAACACGGTGGGGCAGCTGCAGCGCAAAGAGAAATCTTAATTTCAACTGTCTTCTTATGCTCGCCCCGCCTGAGGTCGTTGACAGTGTGGTTGTTCACGAGCTTTGTCATTTAAAAGAAATGAACCATTCAAAAAAATTCTATGCCGAGGTAATGCGCTTTTTTCCTTCGTATGACCGACAGAGAAAATGGCTTCGCGAAAACGGGGAAAAGCTTCTTGCTATGGCAGAAAAATAAAATGGGGAGGGAAAGATGTGAAAATCGCCGTAATCACAGGCGCATCATCCGGTATGGGACGTGAATTTGTCCTTGCCGCAGATCGCGAATATGAATTTGAAGAGATCTGGGTTATCGCCAGAAGGGGTGAACGGCTCAGAGAGCTTGAAAAAGAGTGCCGCGCGAAGATTCGCGCTCTTGCATGGGACCTTACAGAAAAAACAAGCATCGAAGAATATAAAAAACTGCTTGAAACGGAAAGACCCGAGATAAAAATGCTTATAAATGCGGCGGGATACGGTCTTTTCGGAGCGTTTGAAGATCTTGAGCTTTATGATCAGCTCGGTATCGCCGAACTTAACGACAAAGCGCTCACGGCTATGTGCCTGCTTTCTTTGCCGTATATGAAGTCAGGCGACTCGATAGTCAATCTCGGTTCGAATTCAAGCTGGCAGCCCGTGCCGTATATGGCGGTCTACGCGGCAAGCAAGGCTTACGTGCTCAGCTTCAGCAGAGCCATTGGCAGAGAGCTGAAAGAGAAGGGGATACACGTTATGTGCGTATGTCCAGGCTGGATAAAAACCGAATTTATGGACCGTGCGGTGCACGACGACACGATAAAATATTATGACAGATGGTATACCGCAAAACAGGTCGTCGATCAGGCTATAAAGGATCTGAAAAAGAAAAAGAAGGTGTCTATACTCGGCGCTCCCGTAAGAAGACAGGTAAGACTTGTAAAACACCTCCCCACCGACACCGTCATGAATACCTGGTGCAGGCAGCAGGGCAAGAAATAGGCTGTACTGTTTATAGAATTTACACTTAAATCCGACGTCATATTTACAATAAAAAAACGGAGAGATAGAAATGAAACAGATAATAAAAGCGCTTGTATTGATCCTCGCATTTTCATTTGTACTTTGCGCCTGCGGCGAAACTGTCGAAGAGATCATTCCCGAATTTGAAATGAACGTAGATGCCGTTGATCTTGACGGACTCAAACTTTATTGGGGCTGGGACGCTGTTGAAGGCGATAAATATATCGGATTTATTCCCGATACGGCGAACGCGGACAGAGTTCAGAAACGCAAAAACGAGATCGAAACGAAGCTGAACTGTTCTATCAACATGGTCAACAGCACAAATATTTACGACGTCCTCAGAACAGGCGTTCTTTCCGGCGCACAGACGCTCGATATGGTAACCGGCGGCAGCTTCTCGCTTGTTGAAGACGTCCGTGCGGGTTATTTAAGCGGACTTTCAAATCTTATCGATATCTCCAACTATGAAAAATGGGGCTATCCGAACATGCTTCAGTCTATGATCTGGAAAAACGATCTTTTCGGCGTCGTTCCGTTTGCATGGCCTGAGCTTGTATATACCTCTGCAGGTCACGTTATATGCGTCAATGAAGATTATATCAACAAGCTTGTTCAGACAGACCCGAGAGAATTCGTTGAAAAAGGAACGTGGAACTGGGATCTTTTTGAAGAATGTCTTGAAGCGTATACGCATACCGACACAAACGGAACGGTTTACGGAATGCAGTGCCACGACGCTTATTTTGCAATGAATATGCTTCTTTCAAACGGTGTCGCTCTTTCTGAATTTGAAGACGGCCAGGTGGTTTGCGGCGCATATACTCCTGACGGTATAGCAGCGCTTGAAAGGGCGCGCAATATATTCCAGGTGTCTCACAAAGACTGCTTCCATTCCTCTCAGGCTGCCGGTGATCCCACTGTATTCATAAACGGCGAGTGCGTAACGTATGTTGCGTGGTCTTACGAGCTTTCGCAGACAACAAAGTCTGTAATGTATAATATGGAAAACGTCGGTATCATTCCCTTCCCGCAGGGACCGAATGCAACGCCGGGCGTATATCTTTCATATCATGAAAGCCTCAACAACACGCTCGGAATTCCGTTCAATGCAAAAGATCCCGTCATTTCCGCAATGATCGTTTCGGATATGTTTGAACCGTTTGAGGATTTCCCGAATAAGGATTCTATAATGGATTATCTTGCCGAACAGGTATTTTATGACCGCAGGGATGCCGAGGTGCTTTTTAATCTGACAAGAAATACCGAATACGGCTTTTTCCGTGAAGGCGCAAGATCGGTAATTCAGAACGCGACCGAAAGCGATACTCCGATCTCTTCGCTTCTTGAATCATACAAGAACGCATACGATAAGATCGTTGAGGACTATATGGTTCCCCACTACCTCGGCAGGGTAGCGGTCTACGGCGAATAAAAACAAACAGCAAAAAAACAGCACCGCGAAAGCGGTGCTGACTTTTTTTATTTTATCTTCTGCAGCCGATGTCGAAATCCCACGTGAGAATATTGTCGGTAAAGCGCCGTGCAACAGGGTCTTTCCCGTCAGCGTCGGTGCGAACGGAGCTGATAAGCATGCATCCGTCTCCGCATTTTACCGCAAGAAGCGGCGTTCCGCCGTGGATGGCATAGTCTGTCGGTTTTCCTATATAGTTATGCCAGTGCAACGTTTCGGCAAGCGCGCAAAGCGATTTATCGAATCTGTCTATGTCGTATCTTCCGTATGCGGCGTAAGGAACGCTTTTTCCGTTGTCAAACCATGCGATATCGCTTTCGCCTATACCGCGGAAAACGCTGTTCTCTGGCATATTCATCGTTATTGTTTCGGTAGCGTCCTCAACAAATTTCAACTCTTTCCCGCCTGTCAGTTCCTTATCAAGATATCTCTGATTTAACATGATTACCTTGCCTCCGGCACACGCAAACGCATAAACACGTCTGCATGATTCCGCATCAAGCTTTTTAGCTATAACAAGGCGCATTTCCGTTTTGTCCTTACCGGGTATCTCGTTGCAAAAAACGGGCTTTATATGGTGCGCATCAAGAAATCCTGCGGCGTTTTCATCGTCGCAAAGACAGAGGGCCTCAGCATTGTTCTTTTCGGGATCAGCCCAGCTTTCCTCTGCGATGAAAATATCGTATTCGTTTTGCGAAACCGTCTCGTTTCCGCTTACGGCTTTCAGCTTCAGCAGCGCATGAACGGCACCTCCAGGCAGCGTATCGGGAAGACGCAGCTTTGCCGAATGCTCCTCTGTGCCGAAATAAGGTATATCGTCAAAAACGATATGTGAAGACGCTAACTTTCCGCTTTCGGTCTCTATCGAAACTTCAACCTCCGGCGCAAAGAGTATATCGCGGTCACGGTCATCGTTTATAACCGTTACGGGAATGTCTATCTCCCTGCCGGCTTTGAAATGGCGCGAATAAAGCTCGGCGCATGCAAGAACAGGCTGATATGCCGTTTTGAGTTTTTTTGCCGAGATCATCGGCTGGATGCGCAGCGGATCGCAGTGGTAATAAAACCATGTTTCATAAGCAAAAAGCAGGATTCCGCAAACACGTTCATGCTCGACCCTGCGGAATGTTTCGGCAAGTCCCTTCACCTGAAACGAGTGTGACTGAAGAAAATACTCCGGGTCGCAGAATTCATACGCTCTTTTCCCCGCGGTGGTCTGCGGCGTCTGATGACTGAACGTATACGACCGGACCGCATGTCCGTCTTCATCACGGCAGTAACCTACCGAAAGCTCCTGCAAAAGACATGGACGTCCCGGTATCGTTTCGCGCCAGCCGAAATCACCGTTCATAAAATGGAAAAAATCGATATCATACCATCCGTAATAGAAATGCGGATCGTCTATGTCTCCGTCGTCAAAACCGTTTTTCTGAATTATTCGTTCATAACGTCCGTTTGCAAACGGAAAGTTAAGATCACGGCTCTTTGCAAGAGTCGGCGCTCTGTTGTATCCCGAATCGCAGATCAGCGGAAGATCGGGAAATACTTCACGCGCTATTTTCAGCCCGCCCTGAACATGATACGCTTTTTCTCTTATCGTTTCATCGCTGCCGCGCGTAAGATAAAAGTTCATTTCATTGTTCATCGTAATTATACATACTGACGGACGGTTCCTGTGCCTCATATAAAGAGCGCGAAGCTCTGTCTTCCATATATCAAGAGACCTCTCGCTCGGGATGTGAACGAGCATCAGCCAGCCCCACGTGCCTTCATACGAAACCATCATGCCCTGTTCGTCTGCCGAATCAAGCCATATATCATTCCAAGGCGATGCGTGAGTGCGCGTTGCGATAACGTTGTTTTCAAGAGCCATTTTTATGAAATTTCGCGCCAGTCTGCGGTCGTTAGGCATAACATGGGCGGGAAAATGGTTTCCCCCTCTTACCCACAGAGGCCTCCCGTTCAGCGTCAGCTGATTTCCGGAGATACCCACGGTGCGAAACCCGACTTTTTCTTTATGTACGTCCTTAATTCCGTCTTTATCGCTTACGGTCAACGAAAGCATATAAAGATTCGGCTTTCCCGGTTCCCAGAGCAAAGGCTTAACAACAGGCGTATCCGCCTTTACGGTCGTTTTCTGACCAGGTTCAAGATTTATGTCGCATATGTCGTTTTTGCAAAGACATTCTCCGGTAACGGAATGAACGAGTGAATACGAAAGTTTGCCTGAGCGCGGTGTCGAATCGGTGTTTGCAACGGTTACTTCTATCGTTGCCCCGTCCGTTCTCGGTCTGAACCAGCAGTTATCGGTATAAAGCTTGTCTCTGATTATGAGCTTTACGGAACGCCAGATGCCGCCAGGGTGCTTTGAGTAAAAACCGTGAGGAACGTCGTCGGTGTTGAAAGGACGGTGTTCGCAGTCTTTTGCAAAAAACTCCTCTGCCTGCGGGTCTCTTGCTTTCGTATATTTATCGTCGATGCCGCTGTCGGAAATATCCTCGGAATCGGGCACCGTCCGGTTGACCTTTACCGCGATCACGTTTCTGCCGTGATGGACGTGATCGCTCACGTCGATCTGCATCGGGGTGAACATACCTATATTTTCGCGGACTTTCGTTCCGTTTATATATATTTCGCTTACAAGAGCTATTCCTTCAAAATCGAAAGTAACATTCTTCGTTTCTATTCCTTCGGGCAGATCGATGTAATGGCGATACCATGCACACTGCGTTTCTTGCCAGTCAAACGTATAATTCTGACAGCGAACTATATTGTCTGTTGCGAACGTATCGCTTTGTCCCTTGCCCATTTTGCCGTCGGGGAAATATTCGCCTTCAAGCCATGCAAGATAAGGGATCCAGCATTCAGGAACGTGCATCGTATGCGCTTTGCTGTCGTCATATCGCTGAACTGCGGGATCGTTGCCTGCCTCCTGCTCGGGAATGAAAAGCCAGTCTCCCTCAAGAGAGAGTTCAAGTCTTTCATCGGGTAAACGCGGAACGGGGAACGGGCGGTAAAGCGCGCGGTTGCGTCTGCGCATAGATTCCTTTTCCTCTTTTGAAGGGGTTACGGAGATTATCAGATCGGGCACCGCTGTAGCTCCGTCAAGCATATCGCCTTTACACGGATCGACTGAAATATCTTTGTATTCCGCATAAGTATATCCTCCTCCCACGGCTACCGCTCCCGAAGAAAACGGCGCATCCGTGTCTTCGCAGAGTATTCTGGGAGTCTCTTCGCCGTTAAGATAAACGGCGATCTTTTGGCCCGCGCAAACTATTTTTATTCTGTACCATATCCCGTCTGTAACGGAAAAATCAAGAGCTGTTACCGCAAGCAGTTTGTCGTATCCTCCTGAACCGAATCTGGCAAGATACAGGTGGTTGTGTCCGTCTCCGCGAAGTCCCGCCATGTAGTGATAGTCTCTGCTGTATCTGCGAAAAGATACCCAGAGCTCGGTCTTCGGCGCGTTTTCGGGCGATCTGGCAGAAAGCTCAAAAACAAAGTTTTCCGCTTCTGTTTCTTTGTTTACCGCAAAAGCGTCTATTATACGTATGATGCCGTCAGAAAACGAGCAGTTTTCCTTTCGGCCGCATATTTCCCAGTTTTCTTCATTCAATTTCAGCATAATGTTTCCTTTCGCTGCGCATCCGTATGCGGAATTTTTTTTATTATACCACAATTAAAAGAAAAGTCAACCGCAAAGGGGCAATAATATCAGCCATTTTTTTTGTGTTCGCAGCCGAATTTTTTATGACTTTTTTCTTTACTTATTGATTGCCGTTGCGGCGTATGGTATAATTTTGACGGATCAATGATCTATATGAGTTTTTCAATCTGATTTCAATATTCGTATGAGATAATTACCCCGAACGGAGGGATTTGAAATGAAAGTGCTTCTTGCAGAGGACGAACAGAGAATGAACAGGGCGCTTTGCGAGATCATGCGTCAGGAAGGGTATGACGTAACGGCGGTAGACAACGGTGAGGACGCTCTTTATGAAGCCGAAAGCGGGATATACGACCTTATCGTTCTTGACGTTATGATGCCCGGAATGAACGGTTTCGACGTCGCGAAAAAAACGCGCGGCGCGGGCGTGAGCACGCCGATACTTATGCTTACCGCGAAAAGCGAACTTGACGATAAAGTGGAAGGCCTTGACAGCGGAGCGGATGATTATCTCACAAAGCCTTTTATGACAAAAGAGCTGCTCGCACGCCTTCGCGCTCTTTCAAGACGCAATTTTTCAACGGACGACGGGGTCTTGAGATTTGAAGATCTTTCTCTTGACGTTAAAAACGCCGTTTTGAAATGCGATAACGGTCAGAGCGTCCGCCTGGGCGAAAAAGAGCTGAGAATACTTGAATATCTTATCGCCAACCGCGGCTCTGTGCTCAGCCGTGAAACGCTCGCACTCAAGATTTGGGGATATGAAAGCGATGCGGAATACAATAACGTTGAAGTGTATATGTCTTTTGCCAGAAAGAAGCTGGCTTTCGTCGAGTCAAGATGCGAGATAAAGGCGATACGCGGGATAGGATATGAACTGAGGTGCCGTGATGTTCGGTAAAACAAAAATAAAAATCGTTTTCACCGTAGTGTTTTCACTGCTTGCGCTCATGGTCGTCACACTCACTACGATCTATCTTTCAAACAGAATAGCGCTTCAGAACGAAAACGACGAAATGCTGAAAACATATCTCGAGCTTTACGATCCTGAAAATCAGCCCGGCAATTTTGCCGGGGAAGACAGACCCGAGCCCTCTTTTGAGGGAGCGCCTGAGGGCAGGCCGGAAGCATTCCCCGATAAGGGACGAATGAAAAACGAGCCGAGATTCAGGCTTTCAACGTTTTATTCGGTCGCATATTCCGATGCGGGAGAAGTTGTCTCGGTAAACAACGGCAACAACGCCATGCAAAGCGAAGAATCCCTTATTGAATTCGCATCGAAAGCGCTAAAAAGCGGAAAAGAAAGCGGCTCGTCGGGGAATCTTTATTTCCGTATCGGAAAACGCGAAAATATAACGGTAGTGGCAATGATAGACGGAACGATAGGCGATGCCAATTCAAGGCTTCTTCTCGTGCAGATGCTTGTCATAGGCGCGTTTTCCATCATAGTCCTGTTGATTATATCCGTTATGGTAGCCAAAAGAATAGTCCGTCCGCTCGAAGAGAACGACAAACGTCAGAAACGCTTCGTATCTGACGCCGGTCACGAACTGAAAACGCCCGTTGCGGTCATTTCTGCAAACAGCGAACTTCTCAAACGCCAGATCGGCGAAAACGAGTGGCTTTCCAATATAGATTATGAAAACGCGCGAATGACCGAGCTTATCAGGCAGCTTCTCGTCCTTTCAAGGGCGGAAAACGGAGAAGTGCAAAAGGAACTTATTGATTTCTCAAAGCTTGTCAACAGAGAAGCGCTTTCTTTTGAAAGCCTCGCTTTTGAAAAAGGAAAAAGCATCGTCAGCGATACGGAAAACGGTATTTATATTTTCGGAAACCGTAATCAGCTAAGTCAGCTTGTTTCGATCCTTCTTGACAACGCGCTTTCTCACGGAACCGATTCCGCGATAGACCTCTCGCTTCGCCTTGAACGTCACTTTGCGCGCCTTGAAGTTTCAAACGGGGCAAAAGCCATAAGCGAATATCAGCTCGCGCATCTTTTTGACCGTTTTTACAGAACCGATGACGCAAGAAGCGAAACAAACTCTCATTACGGTCTCGGTCTTTCGATAGCGCAGGCGGTAACGGAGGCGCACGGAGGTCAGATTCGCGCCGAATACAAAAAAGGCAAAGCGGTATTCACCGTCCTTATTCCCGTTAAAAAGGCCGAGAATCATCATACGTCCGAAAATCAAAACAATTGAATGTTTTCAATCTTTTTTCAAGCATTATGATATATAATCTATCCGTAAAGTCAAACAGACGCACATAAGAAAAGAGGCTAAAAAAATGAAAAAGATCACTTCTCTGCTTCTTGCGATAATCATCATGATATCTTTTGCATCATGTCAGGCTCAGACGGCAGACACCGAAAACGAGGCTTCAACCGAAAACATGGCTGCCTCAGATACCTCAGTTTCGGCAAACGAAGCTGACGGAGAGTTTTCTCTCACCACTCAGGACGGCTCTTTTACGAATTCAGGCAGCATATATACCATATCCTCCGCAGGCACGTACTCCCTCAGCGGTTATCTGGAAGGACAGATAATCGTTGACGCAGGGGACGATGACGAGGTTATTATCGAGCTTTCGGGGGCAACGATCACATACGGCAGTGATTCTCCGATAAAGATCATAAATGCAGACAAAGTTGAAATATCCGCCAAAAAGGATACTGAAAACACCGTCAGCGACACACGCACGGCAGAAACTGACGATGAAGATCAGGGCAAAGGCGCGATATATGCAAAATGCGATCTTAAAATCAAGGGTAAAGGAACGCTTGTTGTAAGCTCTTCATACAATAACGGTATCCACACCACAAAAGATCTTACCGTTAAAAATCTCTCGCTTAAAGTCACGGCTCCGAATAATGCGCTGAAAGGCGATGATTCCGTCACGATAGAAAGCGGCACGGTAGTTGCGATATCCACCGAGGGCGACGGTGTGAAGACCGAAAACACGGATGTCAGCAAAAACGGCGTAACAAGAGGAGATATAGTCATTTCGGGCGGAACGGTCACCATATATGCGGCAGGAGACGGATTCGATTCTGCACATAACTTTGATCTGACGTCTTCCGAAGGCGAAACTCCGTCGGTTACGGTATATACAGGCTCTTACAGCAGCTATACGTCGGATAACGCTGCGACAACTTCATACAAAGGCGTAAAAGCTCAAAACGAAATAAATATTGCAGACGGCAGCATCACGCTTCAGACTTATGACGACGGTCTTCACGCGGATTACGGCGAGGCGTTTGACGACGGAAATACAGGCAGTGGAACGGTAAATATTTCCGGCGGCACGGTAACGATGAACGTATATGCCCCCGCAAACAAAACCGCAGGCGGTCGCAGCGGTCCAGGCGGATGGGGCGGACAGCAGTCCGTTGCAGGCGCAGACGGCATACATGCTGACGGTGAGCTGAATATCAGCGGCGGCGAAACGGTCATAGACAGCGCATATGAAGGACTCGAAGCTAATGTGATAAATATTTCAGGCGGCAAAACATACGTTTCCGCAAACGACGATGGCGTCAACGCATGCAGCGGCGCAAAAACTCCTCAGATAAACGTTGCGGGAGGCTACCTTGACGTTGCGGTATCTCAGAGCGGAGATACGGATGGCATAGACAGCAACGGCTCATACAGTCAGACGGGCGGAGTTGTTATAACAAGAGGACCTTCAAGCGATATGGCGGCGGCGATAGATGCCGATGGTCAGGTCACCGTATCGGGCGGAACGCTTATAGTTTTAGGCTACGGTCGAGTCAGCACGGGCGGCAACGTAAAGTCCGTTTCTGTTTCTCTTCATTCTCAGGGAAGCCATACGGTAAAAATAGACGGCGTTTCATATACATTTACAAATGCGGAAGCATACAGAAGCACGTCGTGCTACAGCGATGTTTCGGTATCTTCATAAAACACGGAGGAGGAATGGCGATGCGGATATTATTTGCATCTCCCGAAAGAGATCTTCTTGAGTGCTTCAAAAGTCTTTTCGATCCTGATCTCGGAGAAACCGTCACAGCATTTGACGGAACTCAGGTCCTTTATATCATTGCAAACGAGCAATTCGATGCGGTTATCATAGACAGCGCTCTGCCGCGAATCGGATACAGGGAGATCACGGAGAAGGCCAATGCAAAAAACACACCCATAATTGTTTTAACATACGGTCCGGTAAATCCCCATATGCTGTCGGAAGAAAACCTGCCAAACGATTATCTTTCATTTCCGTTCAATTCCGAAATGATATTCGGCGCAGTAAAAAACGTGCTGGCAAAGAAGAGCTCAGGAGAGGTAATCAGGGTAGGAGACGCCGAGATAGACGTATCGGGGTTTTGCATAAAAAACGGTCCCCGCGTTACGGCAACCGAAACGGACGTTTTCAGAGCGGTCGTTGAAGGAAAAGCATTTCCTGTCGACGGAAGGGCGTGCGTATCGTCGCTCAATGCCAAATTTGCGCAGGCGGGACTGAAAACAAGAATAAAATACATGACCGGGAAAGGGTTTGAAACGGTGACGGAAAATGAATAAGGCCGAAAAGAAATTCAGATTATATGCGATCCTTGTGATATTTGTCCTTCTTACAGTCCTTCTTGCGGTAATCAACGGCGTAAATTTCACCATGGCTGCAGGCGATGCGGACGAGATAACGCAGATGCTTGCCGAAAGACAGGGAGCTTTCGATCAGGGCGAAACGGCTCGCGCCGAAGGCTTTGCAGAAAAAGGCGGACCGTTTTCTATGGGTCCGCTCGGCCCGGAATCACCCGAAATGAATAAATCGCTTCGCTATTTTACCGTTGCGTTTACCGAAAAGGGCGAAAACGCCGAAACAGTGGCTTTTCATATATCCGCAGTCAGCGAAAGCGAAGCCGTTGAATGGGCGAAAGGGCTTATAAAAGAAAAAACGGGATGGACGAGAGGCTCATACAGGTACAGAGTTTATAAACGCAGCGGCATTACATATGTGACCGTGATCGATCAGGGACGGGAGCTTTTGCCGTGTTTCCGCATACTTATAATTTCCGCGGCGGGAGAAATACTTTCACTCATCATCGCCTGGATCATGCTTCTCGGTATAGGCAGAAAAGTTTACGCTCCACTTGAAGAGGCGGACAGAAAACAGAAAAACTTTATAAAAAACGCAAATAAAGAATTTCGCGTTCCCATCACCGTCATAAGCGGCAATACGGAGCTTGCGGAAAAGCAGTACGGTCCCGATGACCGCACAAGATCTACCCGCCGTCAGCTCGCAAAACTCGGAGAGCTTGTTGAAAAGCTCGGAAAGATCGGAATTTTCGAAGCGTCGGACGCAATTTCCGAAAATGTGCCGCTTTCAGAATACCTCAACGCCGCCATTGACGGCGCGGCGGAAAGATTTGCTTCCCGCGGTCTTGACGTACGGGCAGATATTGAACCTGATATCACCGTAACCGCCGATCCTGAAACGATGGACAGAATGACGGGAGAGCTTATAGACAATTCGCTGAAATTTGCGCTTCATACGGTTTATTTCACATTGAAACAGGAAAACGGTTACGTTCTTCTTGAAACGAAAAACGACGCGTCTCTTCCCGACGGAAGCGCAGATCAGGTATTCGACCGTTTTACGACCCTTGAAAACTCCGACGGCACGGGTCTCGGTCTGTCATACGTTAAAGATATAGTAAAATCTCTGAGCGGACGCGTATCCGCAAGAGTTGAAAACGGAATGTTTATTCTGCGAATAACGCTGTGATCCGGGGGTGATATTTTGGCTGTAACTGTAATGAAGCGGTATGAACTGAAATATCTGCTTTCAGGAGAGCAGACGGAGTATCTGAGAGAGCGCCTAAAGGGACATATGGAAGTTGACAAATACGGAAAAACTTCGATAGCTTCTCTTTATTATGATACTCCAACGTTTCAGCTGATACGCACAAGCGTTGAAAAACCTCTTTTCAAAGAAAAAATCCGTCTGCGTTCATACGGAATTGCGACTGATGAGTCGCCTGTATTCCTTGAACTAAAACGTAAGGCTTACGGTATAGTTTACAAAAGGCGTGTTGAAACAACCGTGCCTCTCGTGCACAAGTTCTTTGCAGGCGAAGGGGACATATGTTCTCCGGGTCAGATAAACCGTGAGATCACAACATTCAGAGATTATTACAAAACCCTCGTTCCGTCATGCCTGATCATTTATGACAGGGTCGCATATTTTGAGCCCGACGGAGATCTTCGCCTGACGATAGACGAAAATCCGCGTTACCGCACAAACGATCTGACACTTACAAAATCAATGGACGGCATATCGCTGCTAGACAAGGGGTGGACGATACTTGAGGTAAAAGTGCAGGAAGCAATGCCTTTGTGGCTTGCAGGCATCCTTTCAGGCGGCAATATAAGAAAAAGCAGCTTTTCCAAATACGGCGAGGCATACAGACAGCAGCTTCTGAATGCCAGAACAGTGTAAAAGGTCAAAGGAGATATTTTTTATGTTTGATTCGATTTATTCCTCTACGGTCCTTCCGTCAGAATTCTTTATAATGTCGGCAGCTGCCATTGTTTCAGGTTTTCTTTATTCCTGGATAATGAGCTTCAGGGTCCGTTCGACAAAAAGATTTTTCATAGTCACAGCTCTTATCCCGTTCGTTGTTGCGGCGGTAATAACGTTTGTAAACGGCAATATCGGCGCAGGCGTTGCAATAGGCGGCGCATTCAGTCTTATACGTTTCCGTTCCGCTCAGGGCAGCGCGGACGAAATAGCGTCCATTCTTGTTGCAATGGGCTCGGGTATAGCTTTCGGAATGGGATATATAGGCTACGGCGTTGTTATCCTGCTTGCTCTTTCGGTGCTGTTCATCATCCTGAGCCATCTTTCGCTTTTCGAGCATAAAAGCATGGCGGAGGACCAGCTGCTTCGTATCACTATTCCCGAGTCTCTTGAATACAACGGCACGTTTGACGATATTTTCGCTCATTATCTCAAAAAAATTGAAAATGCGGGCGTAAAAACTACCGGAATGGGAAGCATGTTCCGCCTTTCCTATAAGGTTCAGCTGAAAAATCCGGCAGATGAAAAAGCTTTTATTGACGAGCTTCGCACAAAAAACGGAAATCTCGAAATTGCTCTTCTGCCCTATACCGAAACGCAGAATCAGCTGTGAGAAAGCAGGGTCAAGCCTTTATTTCAGTTAAAGACTTCGGCAATTTCCGTGTTTTGCGGACTTGATGACCGAATAACAGATAAAAAATCAAAAGACCGACGGTTTTCCGCCGGTCTTGAATTTATTATTTTCATTTGACGCTGATTTTAAAATTGCGATGCCGTAAACCTTGACATTGTTTTGTAAATTTGATATACTGTTTACAGTAAAAACGCGCGGAAACGGGAGCGTTGCCGAAAGCGGTCTGCGCAGTGAGAATAGAGATAATCAATGCTCTTTTTGCGAGGCAGACGGGTATCGGTCATTAACCACGAAAGGAATGCATCGGAATGAAAACAGCAGTAAAAACGTTTATTTTTGTGTTTTTGTCAATTGTCATGCTTGCTGCATGCGGCAGCGAAGAGAGTGAAGTGTTTGACGTGGATTATTCGTTCAAGGCCGAAACAACGGATCTTGAAGGCGTAACCATCAGATACCTTCGCGAAACAGGCGGACAGGGTATTCACTATACCGGCAGCGAACAGGTGCTGGGGTATGAGATCGGAACCGTTCTGGGCGATCTTGCGATGCAGCGCATAAAGGACGTTGAAAGCAGCCTGAACTGTAAGTTTGACATAAAGTATTTTTCCGACACAGGCTCGGGATACGCGGATTACAACAATTTCAGAATGAACAATTCTATAGGCGAGTATTACTGCGATATCTTCTGCGGCGTTTCTGACAGATTCCGCGAGGATATGAAAACAGGCGCTCTGATGGGCCTTTCGGAGCTTGAAGATTATATCGATTACCGCAACGAGGAAAAATGGGGCAGACGAAACATTCTTGAAGTCCTTTACTGGGAAGACGACGTTTACGGTCTTATCCCGATGTCATGGCCCGCATCGTCGGTATCGTATCAGGGACTGACCGTTATAAACGAAGACCTTATTTCCGCCGTCAATGCAGCAGATCCCAGAGATTTATATGAAAACGGCCAGTGGACCTGGCAGACGCTTCGCGACTATCTTGAACAGTATCATGTTCAGGAAGGAAATGAAGTAAAACAATACGCGGTCACTTTCCAGTACAGAGGAGACGTAGGCATGGTCTATATCCTTTCAAACGGATTCAGACTCGCCGAAAAAGGTCCTGACGGCAATTACAGATCAGGGCTTCATGATCCTAAGGCAATGACCGCAATGAATGAAGCGCTCGATATAGTAAACGGCCCTCTTTCATATACGGTAAGTATTAATGAAAACCATTTGGATGCTCTCAAAAACGGAACGACCGTCCTCGGTGTTCTTCATCAGGCGGAATACCTTGAAAACCTGGCAAGGGAAATGACTAACTTCGGCGTTATAACGTGGCCGTCAGGACCGGATGTCGATCCCGGCTTCATTACAGCAAGCCATTTCAATCTTGAAAGAGCTATCGTCATTTCTCGTTTTTCGCCCAACGTTGAATCCGCAGCTATAGCGTTAAACGCGCTTTACGAACCGTTTGAAGAATATCCTACTACCGAATCGATAAGAGAATTCCTTTTCCATACTTATTTCTTTGACCGCAGAGACGCCGATATGTATTACGATATGTTCCTCAATTCCCAGTATTCTTATTTCGGAACAGTTACGTGGAACACTATGTTTGAATGGCTCGATTACAATAAGAGTCCTACGGAATATATCGAATCTCATCTTGAAGCGGTAGACGAGCATATCGCAAAAGAGGTCGCCCCCTCAAAGAGAGGCGTTGTGTCCGTCTGGGGACAAGAATAACAATCGAAGATCGCATGTTTCCCGTGCGCCGCTCACAGACCTTTCCGCGGTTTTTATTCCTACAGGATTTCGGGATCGATCTTTTCGTCTCTGTAAAAGAATATTCTGTCTTTTTCGGAAATCTCTCTCATGACCCTGCACGGGTTGCCTGCCGCAACAACGCCTTCGGGGATATCTCTTGTCACTATGCTTCCGGCGCCTATCACGCTGTTTTTCCCGATGTGGACCCCGGGGACTATTACCGCGCCGGCGCCGATCCATACGTTTTCCCCAATATAAACGTTTTTGTTATATTGAAGACCCTTTGAGCGGAGCTCAGGATCTATCGGGTGATTTGCGGTCGCAACCGTCACATTCGGCCCGAACAACACTCTGTCACCGACGTATATGTGTCCGTCGTCAACAAGCGTAAGATTAAAATTTGCATATACTCCCGAGCCGAGATGAAGGTGATGTCCGCCCCAGTTTGCGCGGAACGGAAGCTCGATCCGGCAGTTGTCACCGCATTCCGCAAACACCTCATGCATATATTTCTGCTTCTTTTTATGGTCGCTCGGTGTGAGCCTTTTGAATGCCGCGAGCTTCTCCTGATACAGTGCCTGTTCTTTCATTATTTCGGGATCTGCAGGGTCGTAGATCAGACCCTTTACCATGCGTTCATAATGCGTCATAAAGCCTTCCCCGATCTTAAATAAGCTGCTGCTCGTTTATCATCAGCTTGAATTTCAGCCCGAGTGTTTCTGCCGCTTTTCTGCAGAGTATCATTCGCTCCATAAATATCTCGAAGTATTCCATTACGGAACCTACCCGGGTATCGACCTGCAGTTTAAGCTTTATCAGCGAATGAGCCTCATTGATTTTCAGCTCGGCTTTTGTGACCGAATAGTTTACGCGGTCGTGAATGTCAAAGTTCGTCAGCTCGGTATTCCTTACGCGGCTGCGACGGACATCAGACTTATCTGCAAGAATGAGCGCCGCCGCAAGAGGACTTACGGGAACGCCGGTTCCTTCATCGTGGTTGCCGATGGCAGAAACTATCATTGCGATCTCTTCGGGCGGAAAACCCATATGGTCAAGGATACGAAACGCCATCATCGCTCCGCTCTGACTGTGGTCAACACGGTTTATCAGATTGCCTATATCATGCAGCAGACCTGCTATTTTTCCGAGTTCAACGATTCTCTGCGGATAACCGAGCGTTTCAAGGATATACCCCGTCTTTTCGGCTACCGCGGTAACGTGGGCAAAGCTGTGCTCGGTAAATCCCAGCATTGCAAGACTTTCGTCCGCTGCCTTTACATAGGTCCGCACCGCTTCGTCATTTTTAACATTTTCATAATTCATCTGTTATCCTCCGGGTCAGTCAAACAAGACTGACCTTTTTTACGGTCTGATTTCAATAATACATGTTTTTAATTATAATAACCATAACACATTTTATCCCGTTTGTCAACTGCTCTTAATATCGGCGTCATCTAAAGAGCGTTATCGACGACAGCGCAGAAAAGTGAGATATTTCACTTAAATGCGGTTAAGACGATATCTCTTTATACTTTTTAAGGACACCTTCCGACCAAAAAGGGGTTGATTTTTTTGCCCTATGTGTGATATAATACGTAAAAAGACTGTTCGGCATTGCCGGGCAGTAACGGTAAAGGAGATTGACGCTGTATGGCATTAAAGAATATACCTATTTTTGAATCCGAAGACAATTACGTTTTCATTCCCGCCTGCTGCTATGCGGGCAATCAGTTCAGAACACTTAAATACGGCTATCCGCCGATGTTCCGTCCGGGAGATGCGGACGTCGAAATGCAAAACACGATAACGGACGTTCCCAGGCTTGAACCTGACGGCAGCGGTAAAATAGAGGTAACAACAGGCGACGCTGCGACACCGTGCGTAGGCGTTTTTTCAAAAAAACTCAAGAGAGGCATCCTGGTATTCACCGTTCAGCAGATCGATGGGCAAAATATCGGACTTGCATATGAAAAAGGCAGTATCACCTTGTCGTGGCCTGCAAAAAGAGAAAAAATATATCGCATGACGCGCACGTTTGAAAATCCGGTGCCATGGAAAGACCTGCCTGCGGAAATTCCGTATAAGATAATTGATTTTTGCTGCAGCAGCCTTGCGGAATTTTTCAGAACATTCTTCGAAAACAGAAAAATAATGGGTATGGATTCTTCAAGACCAGATGTTATGCCTCACGAACGCCAGGCGGTAATACAGGTAGAAAAATTCAATGCAATGAACTGGGATGAAAAGCTCGGTATATATATGGTCGGCACGGACAGAACACGTTTTCAGGTCTGGCAGCCCGGATGGACGGGGGGAACGCTGAGCGGATACGCGCTTATGCGTCTCGGAGGAAAAACCGAAGCGGAGCGCGAAATGAAAACTCTTTATTTCCTGTTTTCAACGCAGGGAAAAAGCGGCTTTTTTGAAGGCGTTATTGATGCCGACGGAATCTCATACGGCGATGCTTTCAGCGTTGAGGGCGAGGATAACTGGCATCTTATAAGAAAATCGGCAGACGTTCTGTATTTCCTTTTCAAGCATTTTGATCTGATGAAAGAGAGAAATATAAGCATTCCGGAAGGTTTTATAACAGGCGCGAAAAAAACAGCCGATGCCTTTGTTCGACTTCACGAAAAATACGGACAGTTCGGTCATTTTGTTGATATTGAATCAGGAGATATAATAGCCGGCGGATCAGTTTCTGCAGGAATTGCCCCTGCAGGTCTCGCAAGAGCATATACGTATTTCGGCGACAAAAAATACCTTGTCACCGCAGAAGAGAGCGCAGAACGTTATTACCGCGAATTCCTGAGCAAAGGCTTCACGAGCGGAGGACCCGGTGAAATACTTCAGGGCGTTGACAGCGAGAGCGCTTTCGGACTTCTCGAAAGCTTCGTCATCCTTTACGAAACGACGCACGACGGCAAATGGCTTGATTATGCCTGTGAATGCGCCCACTATTGCAGCAGCTGGGTCGTAAGCTATAACTATCGGTTCCCTGAAGGCTCTGAATTTGCAAGACATGGCATGAAAACCGTGGGCAGCGTATTCGCAAATATTCAAAACAAGCATTCCGCGCCCGGTATCTGCACGCTTTCGGGAGACAGTCTTCTTAAATTATGGCGCATAACCAAAGACAGATTATACCTTGAACTGATCAGAGATATTGCGCTTACTATCGGTCAGTATATGTCTACTTCGGAAGATCCGATATATGACTGGGACTCAAACGAAAATGACAAAAAATGTCCCGATTCACCGCATATACTGCCGGAAGGCTTTATAAACGAAAGGGTGAATATGTCTGACTGGGAAGATGACCGCTGTATCGGTGGCGTTTTCAACGGCAGCTGCTGGTCCGAAACGAGTAACCTTCTTACTTTGGCAGAGGTAATTCCGGAGCTTAAAAAAATAACTGACTGATCATATTTTCAGCCGTAAAACTAATACTGTTCATAAATGGCGTCCGCTCAAGAAGACGGATGCCATTGTTGTATCCTTTTTCGGGTAAATGATCATATTTCCGTTGTGAAGGCGTGACGTTTTCTTTCAGTATGGCGCGACGGTATTGACAAAGCGCCGCGAATAGAGTAGAATTAAAAAAACAGTGAGAAGGAGAATCATATGCATATATCTGAAATAGATAAAAATCTTAAAGTCGAAGAAACGGTCAGAATGGACGATATCGTATGGCGAACGGCTGACAGCCCGGATTTCCGCATTTACGGCTGCTGTTCCGTTACGCCTTACAGAAGACTGCCAACAGAAGTTGCGGAAAAGGCGAACGACGGCGTAGCCGCTCTCGCGACGAATACCGCAGGCGTCAGGCTGAGATTACGCACCGATTCGCCGTATGTGGCGATACACGCGGAATGGGGCGCGCAATGCTGCTTTTCGCATATGGCGGGCACCGGCGTAAGCGGCTTTGATATGTACAGGATCCGCGGAGAAAAATATGAGTTTGTCGGTACGTTCATACCGCCGTTCAACTGTCCGCACGGCTATGAAAACGTATTGAAAACGCCGGGGGGTATGCAGGATCTTATAATAGATTTTCCGCTTTACAACGACGTTGACAAGCTTTTTATAGGCGTTTCCGACAAAGCCTCGTTTGAGAGACCTGCCGAGTATAGGCGGCAGATACCGATAGTTTATTACGGTTCGTCTATCACTCAGGGCGGATGCGCGTCAAGACCGGGCAACAGCTACCAGGCGATGCTGTCGCGTGCGTTCGACTGCGACTACATAAATCTCGGTTTCTCGGGCTCGGCAAAAGGGGAGCAGAGCGTTGCCAGGTATATAGCGGGACTTGAAATGTCCGTATTCGTCCTTGACTACGATCATAACGCGCCCGACGCTGAGCATCTTTCACGAACGCATGAACCGTTTTTCCTCACAGTGCGCAATGCGCATCCGGATACGCCTGTGATAATCATATCAAAACCGGACGTATTAAACGTTGATCTTGCGGCGGAAGAATCGTTTGCGGAAAGACGTGATATAATAAGAAAAACGTATGAAAACGCGCTGTCGCGCGGCGATAAAAACGTTTATTTCATCGACGGCAGATCGATATTCGGCGATGATCCTCTCCGCACCTGCACCGTCGATACATGTCACCCTACCGATCTGGGCTTTTACCGTTTCTTTGAACGGATTTATCCGCTGCTTGACAAACTTATATAAAAAAAACGGCTGAGAGTTTTGCTCTCAGCCGATATTATTATCCGCATACTGTTTTTTTGAAAACGATCGTCGCCGTAAGACGGCAATGTCTCAAAGGAATTATACTTAATCAAATTCAGCGCCGCACTCAGTGCAGAATTTCGCGTTGCCTTCACGCTTTGCACCGCAGCTACTGCAGTATTGTGCGCCGGACGTATTGATCGGGCTGCCATTGAGGACGATTCCGATAACCGCATTTTTGCCGACCGTGAATCCTTCGTCATTGCTCGAAGGGGTGAACGGATTTTTGCCCATAGGAGGACGGACTGAATCGGATGTGCCGATTTTGGGCTGTCCTTCATTTCCTTCAATTACGCCCCTGTAGCGATCTAGTATATCGACAGGCCATCGCTGCTCGGTCGCGTGTTTTACCACGGCGTCGTAAAGCTCTCGTGATTCTGGCGTGAGGACAAAGGAAAAAAGAACCGTTTTCGCGGTTATGCCGTGTTCGGAAAGTCGCTCATCGATATGCTTTTCAAGCACTTCTTTTGTTCCCTTTTTCCAGAAGGACACACCCTCAGGCCATGATTTAATGCGTTCCGCAAGTGATTCCATGATGATTTTTCTTGTTTTTGAAACGATTTCCTCATCGGTGCAATATAAACTGCCGTCATAAGCAGACACAACGGACGTTCCCGCGGCCCTGACCTCCAGATCGAGATCGATTTCCGGATGATTTTTGTCATATTCCCTGAATTTTATCGGTTCGGGGTGCCGAATTTAATGCTGATATCTGCCATGGTCATTCCATCCCTTTTATAAAGTGATACTGTGCGATCGCATTCGCCCCATCCGCGGTTTTCACGCTTTTAATTCTGCTGTTCGCTGCCCCATATAAAATCGATCGCTTTTTTGGAGGGCGCAACTTCTTCTTCTATGTATTCTTCCAGGCTTGTTATGTTTGACTCTATAAATTCCGAAGGCGCCTGTCTGCTTACGACCCATTCGCCGAGTGCTACATTCGTCGGAGCGCCGAGTGCCGTGAACTGGGTGTTAAGGAACATTCCGAAATAGATGTCAGCGTCGCGGCGGTCAAAAAAGTAGGTGTGATATAAAAGATCTTTTACTGCGTTAATATCGGGGTATTCTTCAAAGGGTTCATAAAGCGCGTCAAGAGTCAGAGCGGTTGCCTCGAGATTCGGCGAAGTCTGGGGAATAACGATAACGTTTTCAAGATTAGTATAATGCGTAGCCATATATCCAGGCTCAACGTTCGGACCCGAGGGCCACGGCAAAAGCCCGAAATTCGTCATTGTCTTGGCAATATTGCTTGTTACGTATTCAACGTAGTGCATAACGCCAAGCACTGTTTTGCCCGCAATAAGCGCTTCTACCGGCGTGGTGTTTCCTCCGCGTTTATCTACCGTAAATGAAAGCGCGCCGTTGAAAACGTAATTTGCTTCGTTCATGGCGTCAAGAGCGGAAGGTTCGGTTATTCCCGAATGATAATTGCCGTCGGGCCCTTTTTTCGCTACACGGAACCCGTTTGAAAGAAGATAGTTCGCTCCCAGGTCGGATCCGGAAGAAGACAGGGCGTAATGCTTCACTTCGCCGCCTTCCTCAACGTAGTATTTTTCAAGACATTCGCGGAACGTCTCCCACGTCCATTTTCCGCTTTCAAATAAATCGCGGGGATCTTCGGCGTTCAGAGCGGTGATAAGATCCTCGTTAACTACAGTCAGTCCTCTGTATGAAACCGACGACGTAGGCCATGCGGCGGGAATCAATCCGAAAACGTCGTCATTCCAGTAAAGTATTTCGAGAACGTTGCGATTGCCCCATTTGCTTTCATTGCGGTAATCGATATAATCACCGAGCTCCGAAAGACCGACAAGCGCACCTGCTTTCATGCTGTTTCTGAACGTATCCGAAACTCCCGTGAATATATCGCAGAAATACATTCCCGCAGCGATGCTCATTCTGAAATCAGTTCCAACAGAGCCGTCTGAATAATAAGAGATATCCAGTATACAGTTTAGATCGTCCTGAACGTTCTTTATTCTTTGAACTGCCAGATCTGCAAGCACGGTATTTACTGCGTAGCCCAGAACCTGTTCGTCGTCGGCACTGAATGACTGATCGCCGGTTCTGCGCATATACTTTATGGTTACGCCTTCAAGGTCTGTTTTCTCGTTTTGCAAAGTCATATCAAGATCGAATACTTCGTGTTCTCCGGTTTCGCATGCAACAAGAATAACTATGGACAAAAATACAAGAATCAATGTCTTTATCGCAGTTTTCATCGTTCCGTGTTCCTTTCCGCTCAAATTTGTTTTCTTATCGCCTGACAGGCGCGTTGGCAGTTAAAAACGGGTGTTTTGTTTCCTGTTTTATGCTGCTATAATATCACACTAATCGGAGGTTGTCAATATATGAAGAAAAAAACTGCGGAAAAATAACAAAAGTTAAAACAAGGATCGCCGAAAGAGACAGTGAAATTTATTAAACAGCAATGAAAAAAAAGTTCTCCTGAAACGAAACATTTTTTGTCCGGAATATTGACATTTTCCTGTATAATTGCTATACTTTAGCTGACAGGATAACCGAATAAGGAGGATAAAATCATGAAAAAGAGCATAAAACTCGTTTCTCTTGCAATGTTTCTTATTTTAATTTTCGGTGCGTGTTCTGCTGCCGGGAATGAAACCGTTCCCGAATACGCCATGCAGATCGACATAAACGAAGCGGATCTTCTCGGTTATGAATATGTTATAGCTGCCGCTGCCCATGGATCGGGCACGCTTTCATATGCTATGAATCCCGAGCCCGGTGCCGATTTAAGAGGCGACAGACTGCTTCAGCGTTACAGGGATGCGGAGGAAAAATACAACATAACGATTACTCCCGTGAACGGCATTGATTTCAACCTGTTTCAGGCATACTGGGCGGTAGGCAGGAAATATGCAGATCTTCTCTTTTCAATGTTGACCAATATATGGGGAAACAATTATATACAAAACGGATATATGTATGCTTTTTCGGATATGGACATAGATCTTCACTGCGGAATTTACGGTCCTGACCCCTCGCTCGAAGCGGGCAGATTCGGAGATGACTACTATTCCGTTATGGCGTACTACTGGGGATTGCCTCCTGCTGATATAGCGCTGAACATGTGGTTTAATCCGGTGACCCTCAGCAATTTCAGGCAGCCGTCGCCCCATGAGCTCGACGAACAGGGAGAGTGGACATGGCAGGCATTTGAAAGTATCTGCGAAGCCGTCAGAGATTCATCCGATCCCGACATCAACAAGCAGACCTTCGGTTGCGGCTACACCAATGAGGTTTGTCTTGAAACGTCCGTTCTTTATTCAAACAACGCAAAGCTTGCCGAAATAGGCGAAGACGGAAAAATGAGATTCGCGCTCAACAGTCCCGAGGCGATCGAAGCAATGGATTTTGTCAGAAGTCTTTCTGACAGAGATCTGATAGTAGATATAGGGGACAGATTCAATATCGTTCACTTTATTGAAGACAGGTCTGCATTTTTCCTTCAGTATTCGCATATAGCGTTTGCCTATGAAGGCGCGGGCAATCTTGCCACGAGGATAGAACATCCCTTTGAATGGATATATTTCCCGAGAGGTCCCCATGGACAGGATATGAAAGCCAGAAGCGTATACAGCTTATGGAGCAGATTTTTCTATGCACCCGCAAACTCCGATATGAGCGTTCACGAAGTTCTTCTTCCTTATCTTTTTCAGCCGCTTCCGGGCGAGACCGAGGAAACCTGGCAGGATGCCTTTGAACGTAACAATTTCTACAGCAGCAGGTCTTTCGAATACTATGAAGAGATGCTCAATACAGCGGTCTACGATTATTCGGTCCTCGTAGATTTTAACAACACTATCAGACCTGCTCTTCAACAGATCACCAGGGGCAATAAAACGGCTGCCGAGGCGTTTGCTTCAATTGAAGAAAAAGTTCAGGGTTATATTGACAAGTCTTATAACGATTTTATTGAGAAAGCAGGGAATCACTGATGTCGTTTGAACCGTTTGTTTGGAAAAGTGAACCGCCAAAGGATATTCCGTTCAGATCGTCGGAGCTTTTTAACGAAATTCGCTTTACCGGTAAAAGCAGACATTACCCCGTTGCAGACACGTGGTATCCGTCATGGGCGAGCGACGGAAACTGCTATTCTCCGTTCACCGACGGCGTGACGGAAGGCGTCCATTCCGGTTCTGGAATGAGGGTTTACAACAACCACGAAAGCATTATCGCAGACTATACAACCCAGACGGGACAGGCGATTATGGAGGGCGACGATCCGCTCGATCTTAAACTGATATCGCTTGAAAATCAGTCGGCAACGACCTATCCCTACGGCGGACGGTATCCCTGAGGAAGCCTTGTTTATAACGGCGTGTGGTATTACGGCACATACTGTCTTTCGCCCTACGGTTCCACGAAATACGGAGACAAAATATATAACTGGCCCCATCTGGGCCCGTTTGTAGGATTCCGCATTTCAAAAGATCCCGGAAAAACGTGGCTTCCGTGTCCGCATACTCCCGAAAAGCCTATTTTCGGCGAAAACGGACTGGCAGGCTACTCAGTAAGAATCGGTTCGCCTCATTTTGTCGATTTCGGCAGAAACATGGATCATTCGCCGGACGGGAAAGCGTATCTTGTCGCTCACGGGTCGAGCCTTAAATTCTATCCTGTTGCGGTGGAAAACTTTGCGCATTTAAGCTGGATAACCGGAGACCAGATATATCTTATAAGGGTCACGCCTTCACCCGAAACAATCAACGATCCCTCCGCCTACGAGTTCTATGCGGGAAAAGACCGCAACGGGAACGCCGTATAGACCGGCGATTTCAGCAGAATTGAACCTCTTCTTGAATGGTAAAACAATATGGGCTGCGTTACCGTAACCTACAATGCGCCGCTGAAACGGTATTTTATGGCGGTGACAGACGGAAGAGACACTGTTTCAAGGATGAATACGTATATTCTTGAAAGCGAATGTCTTACGGGAGAGTGGAAGCTTGTAACGTATATGAAGGATTTCGGTGAGCAGGCTTATTTTGTAAACTTCCCTTCAAAATTCATTTCTGCGGACGGAAAAAGAATGTATATATGCTATTCCGGCAATTTTACAAAAATCTGGCTCGGCACCGAGCTTGCATCCAATCCGCCCGACAGCGCTTACGGCATGGTTTTGCAGGAAATCGAACTCGGTTTTGTCCGGAAAGACTGATCCTGATATCCGATCGCCAAAACGTCACCCGTATATAGGCGGACTTGCAAACAAACAGTCCTCACGATTATTGAAAAATTTCCGTTAATAAAAACAGGAGCGGCAGAAAGTCGCTCCTGTTTAATCTATTGCAATAACTCTGAATTCCGACAAAGTCCACGCTATTTTTCTTCTTCCCCGCGAGGGTCGCTGAGCCCGATAGTGCGCTCTACCGGCAGGGAAAATGCGATCCCGTGACCGGCGCTGGCAAGACCCGCCTCATCGTAAAGCGCGTTCATTACTTTATCCTGTATTTCTGCGGGAACGAGAATCATAACAAGCTCTTTTTCCGGTTGAATGGCTATTTTAAAAAGCTCTTCCGCTTCCCTGCTGCCCGTGCCTCTGCCGTGCAGAACCGTGCCTCCGCGAGCGCCTGCTTTTTTTGCGGCATTCATGGCAACTTCAGAAAAACCTGCATTGACTATGCAAAAAATCACTTCAAATTTTTTATCCATCACTCTGTCTCCTCCCCGATAAGACGCGGTTCGTTGCTGAGAAATCCGTAGCTCAGTTTGCCTATAACACTGCTCATTGGAACGGTGAAAGCAATGCCCGTGTCCGAATTGATGCTGTGAAATTTATCTTCAAGAGCAGCTAAAACGGCGTCTATGCGGTCCGCTTTAACCACCGAAAAAATAACGCTGCGTCTGTTGTCTTTAAGCCCGATAAGCTCGATCAGATCATTGTGCGCCGTGCCGTCCGCAACGAAGCTCATCTGAAGGTTTACTTCAAAAGTTTTGAGAAAATCGGCAAAAAACGTTCCTTTTCCCTTATTTACCACCGTTATCAGAAGTACGAGCCTGTTCGGCGCAATATTCGCTTTTTTTGCCATCAGTCTGCCTCCTCATAGTCAAAGTAGATGATCTGAGCATCATCTGTAGAGAGTATCTTTCGCATTTTTGCCTCCGCTCTTGCCTTGCGTGAGACTATTGCCTTAAACCCGAGACTCTGTATCGTAATAAGCGGAGTCATGGCAACAAGAGCAACAACGCCGAATGCAAAGTCCAGCACAGCCGCTTCTCCTCTCAAAGAAACGCATGCCCCGATCGCCATTGGCAGTATAAACGAGCTTGTCAGCGGTCCGCTTGCAACTCCGCCCGAGTCAAACGCAATTGCGGTGTATATTTTCGGGACGAAAAACGAAAGACCGAGACTGAGAAGATAGCCGGGAATAAGATAGTAAAGCAGCGAAAAACCGCAGATCAGCCTCAGTATTGAAAGACCTATTGATATCCCTACGCCGACGGAAAGAGCGACCGTCATCTGACGCTTTGTAACCGTGCCTCCCGTTACTTCCTCGACCTGCGCGGTGAGAACGTGTACGGCAGGCTCGGCAAGAACTACTACCATGCCTATAATAAATGCGAAAGCAAGCATTATTTTATCGTTGTATTCCGTTATCGAGCGACCGAGATTATATCCTATCGGCATAAAACCGACGGAAACCGCAACAAGGAATATAACGAGTCCGACAAAAGCGAAAACAAGTCCCGCCCCGAGCTGCAACAGCTTGCGCACAGGCAGATGAAGGACTATAAACTGCAGGATCATAAAGAATGCCGCCATCAGCAAAAGCGATTTTGCAACGTCAAGAGCAGTTTCTCCGAGAAGCTCCCAGAATGCAGGACCGAATCCCGCCTCTATCGAGTAATCCGGCAGCGGCCAGTTGATCTCACCGCCTCCCGACGATATGGACAGAATAAGCACCGCAAGCACGGGGCCTACGGAGCAGAGCGCAATGAGACCGAAGCTGTTCTCTCCCGCGTCGCGTCCGCCCAGCGTCTGAGCTATACCGAGACCGAGCGCCATAATAAACGGTACGGTTATCGGCCCTGTCGTAACACCGCCCGAGTCAAACGAAAGCGGCAGAAAAGACTGCGCGCCCTGCGTTATGAGCAGTGATGAAAAAGCGAACAAAAGCATGTAAAAAAACAGCAGCAGCGCCGTCAGATCCGTTTTTGTAACTATTCTTGCGATCGCTATTACAAGGAACAGCCCTACGCCTGCGCCTACGGTAACGATCAGCAGCGTCGGGTCAATTACGGCGGAAACCTGTCCCGCAAGCACCGAAAGGTCCGGCTCTGCGACCGTAATAAGAAGCCCGAGAAAGAAGCATACGATCAGAAGGACTCCTATGCGGCGGGATTTTGTGAGCGCTTCGCCGATATGTTTGCCCATCGGCGACATTGCAATATCCGCTCCGAGATTGAAAAGACCTATACCTGCCACAAGAAGAAGAGCGCTGATCGCAAAAACGGCTCTTTCAAGCCACGTCAGCGGCGCGAGAGGCGTAAACGAAATGACGATAACGATCACTGCTACCGGCATAACCGATATGAATGCCTCCCAAAGCTTGGATAACAACACTTTTTTCATATTTGTCTCCGAAAATATCAGTTTCGTGTTTGATGCATAATCGGGTTGGGTCGACTTAACGTTTTTGAGGGGTAAATTCAGCCCCGTTTGATTATAACACAAAAAAACGCATTTTTCAACATCCCGAAGCATACTTTCAGAAAAACCTGAAAGGAGATCGTAAAAAATGCGGATTGAAAATTATAAACTGAATGAAAGATCCCGGAAAAAAGGTCGGAATCATATATATCGGGGAAGAATATATACTGTTCGAGGCATGAGCAATCCGATCTGTTTCGTATATTTTTTTTCGCATCAATGAAGTATCTCAGAATAAAAAAATTGTTGACAATAATACTCCGGTATGCTATACTCTTTACGGCAAAAGTCAGGAAGGCGACCATATTGTGACAATAATCGCGCATTGTAACAGAGGATGGAATATGAAAAATATGAATATGATATCTGTCAACGCTTTCAGACCTTCAGGCTTTATAAAAAAATATCAGCAGCTCGTGCATGACGTAATGATACCTTATCAGTACAGAGTGCTTACGGATAAAGAAGAAAACGTCGCCAGAAGCGGTGCGGTAAAAAACTTTATCAATGCCGCTAAAGCATTGCGCGGTGAGGAGCATGAACCGTTTTTCGGTATGGTATTTCAGGATAGCGACGTGGCAAAATGGATTGAAGCGGCATCGTATTCGCTTGCTGTCTTCAATGATCCGGACCTTGAGAAAAAGATCGATGAAATAGTGGATATTGTGGCGGCGGCTCAGGATGAGGACGGCTATCTGGATACAAGATTCACTGTAAGCGAACGAGAACGGCGCTGGCAAAACCTTCTTGAAGGGCATGAAATGTATTGCGCCGGACATATGATGGAGGCGGCTTGCGCATATTTCGAGGTGACGGGCAAGCGCAAACTTCTTGACGTTATGATCAAAAATGCCGAGCATATCTATAAAAGATTCGTGACCGACAAAACCGAGGGATACCCCGGCTGTCCTGAAATAGAGCTTGCGCTGATGAGACTTTACCGGTGCAGCGGCAATAAACACTGCCTTGAACTGGCTGAGCATTTCATTGATTGCAGAGGCGTTGATTCTCATTATTATGAAAAGGAAAGGGCAACCCGTAACTGGCAGGTATGGGGACTGAATCCGTCGGACCTTAATTATCAGCAGTCGGCAATGCCCGTTCGCATGATGACCGATGCCGTAGGACACGCTGTCAGAGCCGCTTATCTGTTTACCGGCATGGCGGACGTTGCCAATGAAACAAACGACAGGGAGCTTTTCGATGCCTGCACCCGTCTCTGGAAAAGCATGACCGAAAAAAGAATGTATATAACCGGGGGGATCGGTTCAACGTATCATGGCGAAGCGTTTACAGCCGATTACGATCTTCCGTCCGATACGACGTATGCAGAAACGTGTGCTTCCGTGGCTCTGATATTTTTTGCAGAGCGAATGCTAGAGAATGATGTCAGCGGAGAATACGGCGATATTATGGAAACCGCCTTTTACAATACCGTTCTTGCAGGTATGCAGGCTGACGGCAAGAGGTTTTTTTACGTTAATCCTCTTGAAGCGATACCCGGAATTTCCGGTAAAATCCCGACTCATCGCCATGCACTCACAACAAGACCGAGCTGGTTTGCATGCGCGTGCTGCCCGCCCAATGCGGCAAGGCTGATAGCGTCTTTCGGAAAATATGCATACGGCGAAAACGAAAATACGGTATTCTGCAATATGTTTGCGGCGGGGAATACCGAGTTTGACAACGGCATAAAACTTGTTTGCGAAACGGAATATCCGTATTCCGGCGAAATAATTTACCGTGTTGAGGGCAAAGGAAAAATCGCGGTGAGAATTCCTTCGTGGAGTAAGTCGTATTCAATCACGAAAAACGGAGCCGCAATATCTCCCGAAATCAGAAAGGGATATGTTTATATCAATATTTCTGACGGCGACGTTATTTCTCTTTCTCTTGACATGACGCCCCGGATTGTTTATGCGTCTCAGAACGTTCCCGCTCTGTCAGGCAAAGCGGCGGTCTGCGCGGGACCCCTCGTTTACTGCTTTGAGGGGGTCGACAACGGCGGAGACGTGCTTTCGCTGTTTTTGGATATATCGGAAAAACCTGTTTTTGAAGAATATGACGGCTCGCTTCTTTACGGAACATGCAAAATTACCGCAAAGGGGTTCAGAAGAGAGGCTCAGACGGAGCTTTATTCAGACAGAAAACCGTCGCTTGAAGCAACTGAACTACACGGAATCCCATACTGTCTGTGGGCAAACAGAGGCGAAAATCAGATGAGGGTATGGCTCCCGTATATACAGGGCAGATAAACTCTCAGCATCGGCGCAAAAATCATAAAATAGACGGAAAGAGGGAACGGTTGTAATTGGCTAAAAAAATAGATGCAACAAAAGGTCCTATTCTGCGCCTCATTATTTTTTACTGTATTCCGCTGATAATAGGCACGCTCGTCCAGACGTTGTTTAACGCAGTTGACGTAGCAATACTCGGCAATATGGCAGATTCAACATCCGTTGCATCTGTCGGAGCGACAACGGCTATATTCTACCTTCTCGTAAACGGCTTTATGGGTATCGCCTCCGGTCTTCAGATACTTTTAGCCCGATATATAGGCGCCCGTGACACGAAAAGGATCCTTGATTCCGTCGGCACTTCACTTATATGCTCCGTGGTCTTCGGCGTTATGATCGCTGTGCTCGGGCTGTTTCTGACGCCAGTCTTTCTTTATCTGACAAACTGTCCCGAAGACTGCTATGACGGTGCCGTAATTTACCTTCGGATATATCTTGCCTCTGCGCCTGCCATACTGCTTTACAATTTCGGCTCGTCTGTTATAAAAGCAAACGGAGATACTCAAAGACCGCTTTACTATATGATTTTCGGCGGCGCACTCAATCTTGTATTAAATATAATTCTTTGCATTATCCTGCCGCAAAAGGTAGTTGCCGTTGCGGTTGCAACAGCCGTTTCACAGATAGTCAGCGCCGTGCTTACGGTAAAAAGAGTATTCAGGATCTATGATCTTAATTTAAAAAATATGCCTTTCAGCTTTTCCTCTCTTGCCGCAATGATGCGTTTCGGTATCCCGCTTGCAATAACCAATACCCTCTATCCTCTGGCTAATCTTCAGATACAGTCCGCAATCAACAGCTTCGGTTCCGCAGCCGTCGCGGGAAGCAGCGCTGCTACGAATATTGAAGGTATAGCCTCTGCATTCACCTCATCGTTTGCCAACGCCACAAGCGTGTTTATGAGCCAGAATATAGGGGCAAACAATCCGGACAGAGTTAAAAAATCGTTTTTTCACAATTTATGGCTTGGAATATCAATGGGCGTACTGCTTGGCGGCGTTTTGTATCTGACCGGCGAATTCTGGCTTTCAATGCTGCTCGGACAGGACAGTGCTCAGGCCGTTGAATTCGGAATGGTCCGAATGTTCTTCGTAACTCTCGTATACTTTATCGCCGCCGCAAACGGCGTTTTGAGCAATGCGATACAGTCATTCGGATATCCGCTTGTAAGTTCGATATGTTCCATATTCTGCGTACTGATATTCAGAATAATCTGGATGAACACCATATACCCCGCATTCCCGAATTTCCACTGTCTTAACGCATGCTTTACCGTATCGTGGATATTGCTTCTTTTATGCAATATAGTTTTTTCCGCCGTTTTCTTTAAAAGATATCTGCAGGGGAAATATAAGCATCTTTAAAAACATTCTTTCCGTTACGCTGTGTTTTTCATTCCCCGTCACAAGCCGTTGACTGATCCGAAAAGCCCGCTTTTGAATACCGCCGATCGCGATGATCTATCACGGACTCATTATCCTTCTTGTTCTTTTGAAAAAAACGTTGTGTGAAAAATCATTTTATGACAAATACTTGACAAAACGGGCGGGAATTTGATATAATAGTAATATGATATTATTGAGGGCAGAGGATGAAAACATGAGCGTGCATCTTGATACAGGGGAATGGGAGTCACTTTCATACGAGGAAAAGAACAGACGGCTTTTCATTAAGCAGAAACAGCTTCTCGATGCGTTTTTCGCCCGCCATGCCATTTCAAAGTCAAAGTACGACGAGGGTATCTCCTATATTACTTCGCGTATGAGACGGAAACAGTAGTGGTAATGCAGAAATATTTTGGTTGAACGGAGACTATTATGAAGAAATTTATATCATGTTTAATGATCATGGCTTTTGTTTTATTACTTTTCACTGGCTGTGTTCGAATGCGCGCGACTTTAAAAGTAAACAGTACCGGAACTGTTGATATTTCAATACAGTATGCTATTTCAAAATCAATGGCGTCGCTTGCGGGAACAGATTCGATTTTAGACGAAGAAAATATCAAATCATTGCAAGAGCAGGGCTATACCTGCACTCCGTACTCAGATGGCGATTACGACGGATATGTCCTGACAAAACATGAGGTTCCCGATTTCAAAGAGGGAATTTTCAACAACCCCGCCTCTCTGACGAAAGAGGGATCAAAATATATAATCGATATTCCGTGGAATACAAACGATGAAGAAAGCAGCGCTGCTCAACTGGCTGCAGCCGGTGCGATGATCTCCTCTCAGGGCGGATACGCCGAAGTCGTTCTTATTCTTCCCGTAAAGCCGATAAGCCATAATGCTTCATATGTTTCGGAAGACGGAAAAACACTGACGTGGAACCTTTTGACTATGGGATCAAAATCCTCACTGCACGTCGAGTATGATATTAATTCTTTTGTTGTGTTGTGGCTGATAAGAATTGCAATAGCCATAGCTATAGTCGCCGTGGCTGCTGTTCTGATAATTGTAATCATCAAACTTCTGAAAAAGCGCGGAAAAAAGAGCGACGTAGGACGGACAACCGACGATCTTCGCGAGTATAAGAAAATGCTTGATGACGGACTGATAACTCAGGAAGAATATGATTTCAAAAAAACAGAATTATTGAACATATCGAGACCGGAGCGAAAACCGGACGAAAAAACGGCAAACGAAAGCGAGTCAGGCTCCAATGAATAAGACGCGCATTGATCTCTCAATGATATTCGATGTCCGTCTGACACAGGAATACCTGCGGCAGCATATCCGCGGACGCGAGCAACGATATCTTTTCGGGATATTCCGATCAGATTCCGAAAATAAATATATAAGTATTTAAATGACAAAGGAGTAAACAATATGAGCCTTCTTTCCACACTTCTGGGCGGACTGTCAGACGACAACGCCGTAAATGCCACTTCTCAAAAAACCGGTATATCCAAGGATATTATCGGCGGACTTATCTCCGCAGCGGTCCCGCTTCTTATAAAGAAGCTTACAAGCAACGCACAGTCTCAGCAGGGCGCGTCGTCTCTTCTCGGAGCGCTTTCCCAGCATACCGATACAGCCAATATCGCTGAACAGATCGCGAATGCCGACACGCAGGACGGCGCCGCCATTATCGGTCATATTCTCGGTTCTGAACAGGGCGCAGATATCGCACAGCTCGCGCAGCAGTCAGGCATCAGTGAGAATCAGGTAAGCTCCGTTCTTTCATCCATCGCTCCCGCTCTCATGAGTTCTCTTTCGGCTGCCAATACGGCAAACGTTCAGCAGGCTACACAGCAATCGTCCGGCGGACTCGGTTCGATTCTCGGCGGTCTGTTCGGCGGTTCATCTTCCGGAGCCGGAAGCCTTCTCGGTTCACTCTTCGGAGGCGGAAAACAGGACGACGGTGACGACGGCAGCGAGCTTCTCGGCCTTTTGATGAATTCCATGAAGTAGTATCCCAAACCGCTCAAATCACCTGACGTCTAAACAGCTATCATATCTGAATACTTTAGAAAAATCCCACCCTGACCGATACTGTCGTATCAAAGTCAAGGTGGGATTGTCGGTTTTGATAATAAGTCCGTGCAGTAATGATCCGTTAAGTATTCGCGCCGATACAGAATCTGACTGTTAACTGTACGAAGCGTAAAAACAAAATCTCTTGACAGACATGGTTTACTATGATATAATTGCGTTAATAAAAGCATTCTGCTTTGTACCGGGCACATTCAAATGGTCCTGAGCAGGTTTTGGCGGCACACATAAAATAAAATACGGGGGCAAAAAAATGAAAAACAAACTTGTCATGTTGTTAATTTTACTCCTTGTCGCGACCGTTTCCTGCAGCACACAAAACAAAGAGGTTTTTGATGAGGACTTCACCGTTGAATTCGAGATTGATCTTTCGGGACAGCACTACAGGTGGGGCAGTAACTGGAGAGAAGAGATCATGCCTTCTACCTTTTTCAGCCAATCCGGTGACAGAGAGCATAAACGAATACACGATCTTGAAGAAAAATACGGCTGTACGTTTGAAGCCGTGGACTGGGAAGACGCCGGCAGCAGAATATTCACTGAATATATCGCAGGCATTGAAACTATCGATTTCCTTGACAGCCATGCGGATGCCGGAGGAAGACAGCTTTACGAGATGAATCTTCTGTATGCCATTGAAGATATCCCGCACGTCGATCTTTCCACCAACAAATACGGAACACCGCGATTTCTGCAGTATGGTATATTTGACGGTCTGCATTACGGCTTTTATCATTATTCATGGGAATTCCCGCCTGAGTATCACGGACTTATGATGTTCAATACAGATATGCTCACGTCGTTCGGAATCAGCAGTCCCCATGACCTTAAAGAAAACGGAATGTGGGACTGGGAGCATTTCAAAGAATATCTTGTTTCTATACAGTCTGCCGCAAAGGACGCCGGCTACGGATCGGATTTCTTCCCCCTGATATGCGGAACGTCATACGCGGCTGATTCGATCGGTTTTATGTTTTCAAACGGACTTAAAATGATCGACGGCACATATGGGAATTATTCCTTCGGCTTTGACAATCTCGAAGGCATGGCGGCAATCGATTTCCAGACTGATCTTTACAATGAGAATGTCTATATTACCCGGGGTCCCGCACTGTTCGTCCAGGAACGGAACGCGGCGATGATGACTCAGGAGTCATACTGGGCAACACACTATTTCGAAAAGTCCTCTTCGCAAAACTATCTTCCCGCCCAGGGTTTTGCATATGGGCTTATCAGATTCCCGCACGGTCCGAATGGCGATGAAAACAGTATTTCAGGCTATGTGCATCACCACAGACGTCTTAACTGGGTTCTGAAAAGCAGCGGAAAGGATATTGAGGATATAGGGGTAGTCATAGATTTCATGTTTGAACCTCTGGAGGGATCCGGAGGCTGGCAGGAAGAACTCAGAAAACAGATATTCTATACTGAAGAAGACAATGCTGAATATAACTATATCATAGACAACTTAAACTTCAACTACGGAAGCATATATCTCGAAAAGGGATACAGTTCATGGACGAACGACATCACTTTAGTAGTCACCGGCAGAAAAAGCGTTTCTGAGGCCTTCGGTGCATCGAGGGATGCGATCAATGAAGCAATCAGCAAGAACGTTACGTGGACTCTGGACGAACTTCTGAATGAATAGGCCGTGAATACTCATATACGGGACTTATCTGATCCAAAAACGTGAAAGCAGTTAGACAGACAGACGGAAAAGATTGTTTCAGGCGCAGGCTGCGACGCAGAGAAGATCGGTCAGCTCTTCCCTGAAATTCCGCCGAAGATCTGCCATAAGAACAGAAATAACAAAAACGCCTCCGGATCGATATGGTCCAGGGGCGTTATGTTTTGGAATCTGTTTGTATTTCGGTCATAAAAAGAGCGGAAAGCAGCCTGACAAGGAAGGAAGAGACATTATGAAAAGCCACGGAGGCGGGCTTCAGACCTACGGGGACTGACAGTGTGACGGCAGAACGGTTTTTTCGGTTAATCGCTGATGGTTTTTTATTGACAAAAAGGCCGATTTATGATATAGTAAAATTACCGATAAAAGAGAGGTAGATAATTATGAAAAGAGTTTCGTTGCTGCTTGCAGTTCTTATTCTTGCTTCCGTGGCGCTCGGCGCGTGCGGAACAGAAGATCAGGAAAGCTTTGATCTGAATTATGAAATGAAAAACGATAAAATGGATCTTGAAGGCGTTGGCATCGTTTACGAGATAGGTCTTACGGAAAGTGCTCTTGCAGTGCCTAACTGTCTCGGTTATGAGCTTGATACTACCTTCGGCGATCTTGCATCGCAGCGAATCAAGGATATACAAAACGATTACAACTGCTCGATCAACCTGAAATACGTGAACAACGGCGTATCCTGCCGCGCATTCGTTGCTACGTCTGCTTCGGGAGTGTTTATGTGCGACGTTATTTCAGGCACTTCGGATATGTGGGCGGATGTTGCAAGGATCGGCATGGTAATAGGTATGACAGAGCTTGAAGGTTATATAGACTACCGCAACGAGGAAAAATGGGGCTACAGAAATATGCTTGAAGTCGTTTATTACGAAGACGACCTTTACGGACTTGTTCCGCTGCTCTGGCCCGAAATATCCGTATCTTACAGCTCTCCGCTTGTAGTGAATGAAAACCTGCTTTCTTCGCTGGGCGTTGCGGACCCGAGGGATCTTCTTGAAAACGGACAGTGGAACTGGGACACCTTTGACGAATGTCTCGGACAGTATTATATCGAAGAGGGCGGGGAAGTAAAGCAGTATTCTCTCACCGCAAGCAGAGATACGATAGGCAATATGTTTATCCTGTCTAACGGATCTCATTTTGCCGAAAAGGATGCGTCGGGCAAATATATCCCGGGCTTCTTTACGCCAAACGGAGTAAAGGCAATGGAGGCTGCAAGACGTATTTTTGACGGTCCGAACGGAAAAACGGTCAATATGACCGGCGACCCGCTCCAGATGCTTATATCCGGCACAACAGTCCTCGGCGCAGTCAATTCGGATAATATCATAGGCATTACCGGAAGGATCGCAAAGGAAATGGATAATTTCGGCATTCTTTCATGGCCGAACGGACCCGACGTTGAGCCCGGTTACGCGGCAGGTCACCACGGCAACATCGAAAGATGCATAGCGTTTTCAAGAATGTCAGCTCATCCCGAAGTCGCTGCAACGATAATAAACGCCGTTTACGAACCGTTTGAGGGATATGAAACTATTGATTCGATAATAGAGCTTATGACGCGCAACTATTTCTTTGATAAACGCGACTCTGAGATTTTCTATAAAATGTATTTCAACTCCGTATATAATTATTTCCACTACAACGGTATGTACGGCTATATGCATGAATGGTTCAGCTCAAACAAAACCCCTGCGGAATATATCGAAGGCGCAAGGGATATGATACAGCAAAAAATAGACGAATATGTCCTTCCGACTATGCGCGGAATAGACGCATTATGGGGCGAATAAGCCGAATTACGCCCGTTTTCCGGAGAGATCGAACTATTGACAAATCTCCGTTATTATGTTATAATGAAAAAAAAGGGTAAAATATGAGAAAAATCGCTAAACTTCTTATTCTTGCCTTTATTATATCAATGATCGCAACGGCATGCGGAACCGCCGAAACAGAGGTTTTTGACGAAGAATTCGATAAAGACACCGGCAGCATAGACCTCTCGGGTCTTGAAATAATATATAAAGTCGTGGTCAATTCAAGCATAACGTCTACCATTCTCGGCTATGAGGTAGACTCTCAGTTCGGCGACCTTGCCGCAAAACGTATTAAAGATACGCAGGAAAAACTGAACTGCAAACTTACGATCAATTATGATAACGGCTTTCATCCGAGCGCAGAATTCGTTACTACTTCCGCAGCCGGCATTTTCGTGTGCGACGTTATTTCCGGAATTTCCGATATGTGGGCGGATACCGCGAGAATAGGTATGCTTGTAGGCCTTTCGGAGCTTGAGGACTATATCGATTTCCGCAACGAGGAAAAATGGGGATACAGAAGTATGCTCGAAGTCGTTTATTATGAAGACGACCTATACGGCGTAGTTCCTCTTCTTTGGCCCGAAATTTCCGTTTCATACGGCAGTCCGATCGTAATAAACGAAAATATAATAACCGCCATGGGCTTTACAGATCCGAGAGACCTGTTTGAGAACGGACAGTGGACATGGGATACTTTCGACCAGTGCCTTGCCGACTATTTTGTTACCGAGGGCAGCGAAGTAAAGTATTATTCTCTCACGTCAAGCCCGGCGACCTTCGGAGTTATGTTCCTGCTTTCAAACGGATCTCATTACGTTGAAAAGGACGCGTCCGGCAACTACGTCTGCGGTTTTTATTCCGAAGCTGCCAGAAAAGCGATGCAAAAAGGAATAGATATTTATTTCGGACCCAACGCCGCCGCAATAAACGGCTCTGCCAACGCGGTTGATTTTCTTATCAGCGAGAGGACCGTTCTCGGACCTCTCGGTACCGATGACATTATAGGCATAAGAGGCAGAATAGCGAAAGAAATGGACAATTTCGGTCTTGTCTGCTGGCCGTCCGGTCCGGACGTTGAACCCGGCTATATCGTAGGTCAGCACGGCAATATTGAAAGATGTATAGCGTTTTCGAAACTCTCACAGTTCCCCGAAGCGAGCGCAATGGCAATAAACGAGCTTTATGAGCCGTTTGAAGAATATCCCACTCTCGATTCCGTAATAGAGCTTATGTCGAAAAACTATTTTTACGATAAAAGAGACTCCGAGATATTTTATCAGATGTATTTCAATTCCGTATACAACTACTTTCATTACAGTCCCATGTATGATTTTATGCATAACTGGATGAGAGCTTCAACGTCCGTTTCCGAATACCTCGAATCCAACGCCGATGTTATCAACGAAAGAATGCAGGAATACGCGATCCCCGCAATGAACGGTATCGCTGCTGTCTGGGGCGAATAAAAATGCTTGAAGAGCTGAAAAACGAAGTATTAAAAGCGAATTTACTGCTCGTCGAATACGGTCTTGTCATACTTACGTGGGGCAACGTGAGCGGAATAGACAGAGAAACGGGACTTGTTGTGATAAAACCTTCCGGTGTTGACTATTCCGAACTGAAGGCTGACGATATGGTGGTGGTCGACCTTGAAGGACGTATCGTTGAAGGCGACCTGCGCCCGAGTTCCGATACTCCAACACATATCGAGCTTTACAAAGCTTTTCCGAATATCGGCGGCGTTGCTCACGCCCATTCAACGTATGCCACCGCTTTTTCACAGTCGATGAAAAAGATAATTCCCCTCGGCACTACTCATGCGGACTGCTTTTACGGAGCCGTGCCCGTAACGAGAAAGCTGACCGAAAAGGAAATAAAGGACGAATACGAGAAAAACACCGGAAAAGTGATAGTCGAAGCGATCCAAGAAGGCGGTATCGATCCTCTTGACTGTCCTGCCGCTCTCGTGGCGATGCACGCGCCCTTTACATGGGGCGAGAATCCGAAAATAGCGGTCGAAAACGCGCTTGTTCTTGAAAAAATTGCCGAAATAAACGTCATTTCTTCGGAGATTGACGAAAACTCGCGAACAATTCCGATGATCCCCATGGACCAAACGCTCCTTGAAAAGCATTATTTCAGAAAGCACGGCAAAAACGCATATTACGGACAGTAATAAAAAACGGACCCGAGTAAGATCGGGTCCGTTACTGTTTATCGGCTTATTCTTTTATCGGTTTTAACGTAAAGGAAAACTCTCTTGTTTCCGTTGATCTGAGAAGATATTTTTCAAGCGGCATCGGTCCGCAGGAATTGCTGCCTATTCCGGAAAGGAATCCGTCTACGCTTATACGTGTGAAGCCAAGATCCTTTACATCCTCTCTGTGCTTCCACAGCATAAGATCGTCGTCGGTATATCTGTGCGCCGAGAAATCAAACGGTTTGTCCGACGTGATGCAAAGCCCCTTACCGTCGGCATTTTTCACCTTCATATACCGTGCTTCAGACCTGTTTCCGCTTTCCTGCGGTCTCAGATACGGCTCGTGCATATCCTTAACGTTGCTTTCGAATATTCCGAATACTGTGGAAAGCTGCATATCCGGATAGCTTTCTCCTGGACCCTTGCCGTACCACTCAACTTTTTCGAATTCTCCGGGCATCTCGAACGAGACGCCGTATTTAGGCAGCAGACATTCCTCTTTTATAAGCGGTTCGTATCTTACGTTCACGCATACGCTGCCCGTTGATTTTACCGTGTACGTGATTTTAGTCGTCATAAACGGCGGTCTTGAAGGTGCGCAAAGAATACCGTTAACGCTGATAACGATCTTATCGCCGCTGTTTTCGGCGATTCCCGCAAATTCTATTCTGTGCCAGAGCTTGCTTGCACCGGCAGCGATCGCTTTGCCGAAATGCCACTTTTCGTTATCCGTCTGCGAGCGCCATACGCTCGGTTTTATGCCTGCGGGAAGTCTGCACAGACCTCTTTCGGCAGGGTATTGCGGAACTCCGTTAATAAATTCCGCTCCGAATGCTTTCCATGAAGAGATGCACCCGTCGGCTTTATCGAAGGTTATTTCCGCGCCGTTGCCGCAGATGAATATATATCTTTCATTTTCTCTGACTTCAAAAGGCGCCGCATTCTTTTCCTCTGATGCGTGTTTTTCCGCTTCTTTGACTATATGCGACTGCGCACAGCACACGTTTCCTTTTTCCACGCCGAAAAGTCCGCGTTCATCAGTAACGTAAATATTGATAATATATTCACCGTCATTATCCGGAACGAACGGCAGATCAACGGCTGCGGTTGCGTGCGGAGCGATATCAAGTCCTTCAAATACGCCTGAAGAAATTTCCTTTCCGTCCTTCAACGCTTTCCATGATACTTTGTATTCTGAAATATTCGTGAAGTCAAGACGGTTTATAAACCTGATCCTGCCGCATTCTTTGCAGTAGGACGATGAGAGCGGCGCATACGCCTGTTTCATTTCAAGCGCCGCGGTAGACGGACGTCTGTCGGGGTAAACGAGTCCGTCACAGCAGAAGTTGCCGTCATGCGGATATTCGCCGTGATCTCCGCCGTAAGTGTAGGTTACGTTTCCGTTTTCATCTGTGTGCTCAACCGCATGGTCACACCATTCCCAGATGCATCCGCCCATAAGTCGCGGATATTTGTATATCGTTTCCCAGTATTCCTTCAGGCTGCCCGGTCCCAGGCCCATCGAGTGGGCGTATTCGCACATGAAAAACGGACGTTTATCCGAAGTGTCTCTTCCTTCTTTTTCAAGATTTTCCACAGACGGATACATCGTGCTTTTAACGTCGAAAAGCTCCTTGTTTTCGCAATAGTGAATGATAACGTTCGGAACGGTTCTGCGTATCTCTTCCGCCATCGCCATATGGTTGTCTCCGTAACCGCTTTCGTTGCCCAGAGAAAACATTATTATGCAGGCATGATTTTTATCGCGCATTACCATACGCTGTGCTCTGTCAACGTAAGCGTCTCGCCAATCCGGGTTTTTTGAAGCGTAGCTCCAGTCCGGGAATCCGTGCGTTTCAAGGTCTGCTTCGTCAATAACGTAAAAGCCCATTTCGTCTGCAAGCATGAGAAGAAGCGGATCGTTGGGGTAGTGCGACGTTCTTATGGTATTGACGTTCATGTTTTTCATGAGTGTCAGATCTTTGAGAATATCGTCAAAATCTACCGCATAGCCTTTTGCGGGGTGAGAATCGTGTCTGTTTACGCCTCTGCATTTTACGGCAACGCCGTTTACCCTGAAAACGCCGTTTTTATCTGTCTCAAACTTTCTGAACCCTACCGAATGCGCAGCGGAGTCGTTGCCCGCAATAATAACGAGTCTGTAAAGGCAGGGGTTTTCCGCATTCCACAAAATCGGGTCTTCAACGTTGAAGCAGAATTCGGCGGTGAGCTTTACCGAGTTTTTCGATTCTTCGTGAACAAGCCCTCCGTTCATGTCGAAAAGACGGACCGTTACGAACATTTCCGCGCTTGTTTTTACGGTAACGTGAGTTGAAAAGACGGTGAAATCCTTGTTTGCATCGGAAGTGAACTGAAAATCCACTATTCTCTCTTTCGGCTGAGCCGTGAGAAACACGTCTCTGAAAATACCGTTGCAGCGGAAAAAGTCCTGATCTTCAAGATACGTTCCGTCGCACCATTTATACACGATCACGCAGATGTCGTTTTCGCCGTCTTTGAGATACTTTGTGATATTGAATTCACCTGTCATATGGGATACCTGGTTGTATCCCGCCAAAACACCGTTTATATAAAAATGATAGGACGATGCAACGCCCAGAAAAGAAATGAAGATCTCTTTGCCATTAAATGATGCCGGAACGGTGAATTTTCTTTTGTATATCCCGCAAGGGTTGTGATTCGGAACATGAGGAGGTATAACGGGAATAGGGTAGTTGACATTCGTGTAATGCCATTTTTCATAGCCCTGCGCCTGCCATACCGATGGAACCGTTTCTTCTCTGCCGCCCAGTGACTCGGTAACGAATCCGTCAGGCACGTCTGCAACGGAGTTGTAATATCTGAATTCCCATAATCCGTTCAGCAGAAGAGTGTTATCGGGATTTAACGTATTCCTTGCGGCGGCTCTGACGTTTTCCGTCTCGCCCGGTATAAAATATGTCCTCGACGGTTCTCTGTTTCTTGAAAGGATCCTCAGATTGTCCCAGTCGGGGGCGGAATTGATATTCAGCATATGCATATCCTCTTTTCTGGTGTTGTTTACGGAAAAATTATATCACATAAGACATATAAAGTCAATAAATGTTTTGGCTGAACGGTAATAAGTATTGACATTACCTGTTTATTGTGTTAAAATTCAATGAGAATGTATCCTATTAAAGGAGAGTAATCATGTTTGCGAGAGACACAGTTAAAATCAACAAAACAAAAGCCAGAATGGTTGCCCACAGAGGCGTCAGCGGTCTTGAAACCGAAAACACAAACGCTGCGTTCATAGCTGCCGGACAGAGATCGTATTTCGGCGTTGAAACCGACACGCAGAGAACGAAAGACGGCAGTTTTATCACTTTTCACGACGGAGAACTCGACCGCATGATGGGAGTAAGCGTGAAAATCAGCGATATCACCCTTGAAGAGCTTCGCACATATACTATGCGCGATATGAATGACGGACTTAAGCGCTCAGACCTCGTTGTGCCCACTCTCGACGAGTATGTTCGCATCTGCAAGCATTACAACAAAGTCTGCGTTCTTGAACTGAAAGGTGCTTTCAGCGTAAAAGATGTTGAGGATATGCTTGAGATCATAAATAAAGAGGAATATCTTGACGGAATTATCTTTATTTCCGGAGAATGGAGCTCGCTTATCAGTCTCCGCAAGGTGCTCAAAACACATCCCGCACAGTATATAACCGGAAAAATTACCGACGAGCTCATAGCATCTCTCGTTGAAAATCACCTCGATGCCGATCCGTATTTTGAGGCGCTCACCGAAGAGAATATCAAAAAGATGCACGAAAACGGCATTACGGTAAACTGCTGGACGGTAAACGATCCCGAAACCGCCGAAAAACTTGACAGATGGGGCGTTGATATGATAACCTCCAACTTCATCGAATAAAGGAAAAAGAAATGAAAATAAACGGATTTCATCACGTCGCGGTAAACACTGCGGACTTTAACGGAACAGAGCGCTTTTACACTCAGCTTCTGGGCCTGAAAAAGGTCAGGGCATGGGGCGGAGACGGCAGACGCTGTGCAATGTATGCATGCGCGGACGGCTCGTGTATAGAGCTTTTCGAGGTCGAAAAAGGCGTTGAAACGCCCGACAGCCCGATCGTCCATTTCGCCTTTGATACAGACGATCCGGATGCGTTCGCAAAAATTGTTGAAGACGCGGGCTTTGAAATAACAACTCCTCCTAAAACCGCCGTTGTTGCAGGCACTCCCGGGTTTACAGCGCGGCTGGCGTTCTGCAAGGGACCCAACGGTGAGATAATCGAATTTTTTTCTATGAAAGGGTAACTGAAATGACAGAAAAAGAATCTGCTTTCATTCGCGAACATGTCTGGAACGATTTTTGCGAACGTGAAAGAAAAAACGGAAAACGTATAGAAGAAACCGAACAGCAGGTAATGCACTTCGGTGAAGTAAAAATGCGCTACGGCATATCCGTGAACGGCGAACCCGAAAAAAACGGATATCCTCTTTATATCGCCCTTCACGGCGGCGGACACAGTGACACCCCGGATATTAACGACAGCCAGTGGGAGCATATGAAAATATATTACCGCGACAGCGTAAAAAACGGCGTTTATGTTGCGTGCAGGGGCGTTCGCGATACGTGGGATACTCATGCAAACCCCGAAAGCTTTCCGCTTTACGACGAGCTTATATCAAATATGGTCCTTTTTAACAACGTAGACCCTAACAGGGTATATATAATGGGCTTTTCGGCAGGCGGAGACGGCGTATACATAACTACGCCGAAAATGGCGGACAGATTTGCCGCTGCGAATATGTCTGCGGGATGTCCCAACAACGTAAAGCTTGAAAACCTCAGAAACATGGCGTTTATTATTCAGGCAGGGGAGCGGGACTATTTCTTTAGAAGAAACGAACTCATCGCGGAATATGACGAATACCTTACCTCCCTTTCGGAAAAATACGGCGGATATCGCCATGAAGCGAATATCCATTTCGACAAGGCTCACAATTTCAGAGACAACGATTCATCCTTCACTCCCAGAGCCGTTATAAAAAACAATGCCGCATGGCTTCGTGAAGGCGACAGAGAGTATATAGAAAAAGACGTAAATGCCGTAACCTTCCTTTCTCAGCAGACGAGAGATCCGTATCCTGACAGAGTTGTATGGAACCTTTCGCAGAGGGCTCCGCTCCGCAAAACGGATACCTTCTACTGGCTTGGCGCGGATAAAGACGTTACTACAGGCGAACTTGTTGTATCGTATGACCGTGAAAAATGCACTATCACCGTTGAAAAGGCGACTGCATCCGAATTTTCGGTATACTATAACGAAAAAATGTTTGTTTCAAAACCCGAGGTTATCATAAAAGCAGATAACGTATCTGTTAAAAACAATGAATACCGTCCCGAAGAGATCGCTGTAGAAACATGTGAGAAAAACTGCGATCCTAACTACATTTTCACCGGCAGAATAGATTTTTCCGTCAAATAAAAAAACGATCAGGGCAGTGGACATAAAACGGCAATACTGAAACCGGGCACTGTTGTTAACGGGTCGGCGCAAATATAATATGCTCTGTTGCGGGTCCTTACTCACAACAGGGCATTTTTGTATACAATGAAAGGCATGACCTGAGCCCCCCCTTTTCATCTTTATTCAATTTTTTAACATTTACCGTTTTATGAGGCCTGCCGTTCGGGAGGGTCTTTTTTTATCGCAAAATACTGTGCGGCAGCTTTTGATTCAGACAGGGAGAGTGACGGTGTATTTTCCGTAAAAATAAATCAGGATATCCACAACGTGCCGTCTTCGCATATAAAAAGGGAGCCCGTTTCTTCCGATACGGTATTTCCGTCAAAGTCCTTTACGATAACTTTGTTGTAAAACCTGTATTCTTCCGATGCGAGGTCTTTCTCGCTGTCCCAGCCCTCTTCCTGCCACGCTTCTATAAATACCTTGCCTTCGCGTATGGCGACCGCCGTTTCGTTTGGAGCGAGCGGGAACGATATCCTCGTGGGATAATAGCAGTTGAAATAATCTTTCTGACTTATAACGTTCATGCCTTCGCCCAACAGCGAAAGATTGTAGAGGTCTGTTTTATCGATATCGAAAACCGCAACGGTTCTGCATACCTGTTCGGGGAAATATTCATAAAGCCTGATGCTTCGGCTGTTGAAATCGCCCTGAAGAAAATAAAAATGACCGCCATGAAATAAAGGCTTTGAGTAAGTAACGTTCCGTTCCTTTTCAAACGGCGTAAATACCTTTCCCGTCTGAAAATCGTAAAACCTGATTACTGCACCGCGGTATCCGCAGCTGTCTTTCATAAGAGAAAGATCGTAAAAATCCTCAAATTCCGAAACGGCATATGCGAACCGTTTCTGCCCTTCCGGTCTTGCAATATTAAGTCCGTGTATTTCATCAAAATGTTTTATCATCTGCTTTACCCTGTATCTTAACCGAATCTTTTTGCGTATCCGCATTTTCTGCAAAGTTCTTCAACGGCGGTCCGTCTCGAAAACCCGTCGTAGATCGCCTTTGCGCGCGGCTTTACGAGAATATCTTCGAGGTTTTCGCTGAAAATATTCCCGAGCGCGAGATTGCCGTCTTTGTCAAGACAGCAAGGAACTACCGTGCCGTCGCACAGTACTCCTATCTGATCGCGAAGTCCGTAGCAGAATACTTTTTCGTTCTCTGTCGTCAGTTCGATATCCGGCCAGTCGAATTTCTCGCCGTATTCAATGAAGATATTCTTTCCTATGCAAACGCCCGTTCTGGATTTTTCCCACGGATCAGAGAAAAACCGGCGGATAATATCTATTATTTCGCCGTTTTTTTCATCCATGCCTCCGCTGTTCCAGAGACGCAGCGCTATTATCTTTCTGCCCTCCGCCATTTTCGCAAATGAGAGACAGCCTTCAAGATACCCGTCCAGCGTCACGCTCTGCTTTGATGCCTCGAACGAATGAACGGAAATATTCACTTTCTTTACCGCTGCGCAAGAAAGAAGCGCTTCACCGCGTTCGCCAAGCAGCGTCCCGTTCGTTGTGACCACAACTCTGAAATCCTGCTTTGCGGCAACGTCAAGAAATGCCGGAAGATCCGGGTGTAAAAGCGGTTCCCCCATAATATGAAGGTAAATGTGATCGGTAAAAGGACGCAGCTTTTTTAAAACCAGCGAAAACTCGTCCTCGGTCATCATCGCTTTTTTCCTTTTTGTCCCGGGACAGAACGCGCAGGAAAGATTGCAGATATCCGTTATTTCAACGTAAGCCTTCTTAAATCGCATCTGCAACCGCAACTCTCACTACAGTATTCGTTCCGTAAGGATAGCCTGTGAAGTTTACGCTCATCAGTCCGTTGTCCGTGTTCTGAACAAAATCGAGCTCTTCGTTGTTGTCCACCCATCTGATCGAGCCGAAACGTGTTTTTACGTTTGTAAACGATCTCGGACCTACGCCCTGCACGCCCTTGACTACGTTTGCCTGTGAAAGGATCGAAAGATCGTGAATGAAAAACCAGTATTTTTCTCCGTCATAAAGAACAAAATCTTTTCCGGCGGCATGAATATCGCACGGCTTTCCGTTATATACGGCGTTGCCTGCCATTTTAATCCAGTCGCCTACACCGGCAAGAAGCTCCGCCTGAAGGGGAAGTATTCTTCCTTCGGCTGTCGGACCGACGTTAAGCAGATAGTTTGCGCCCACTTTTCTGCACGCGCAGAGATTTTCGATAAGGTCCGGCAGTGACTGATACGCAAAATCGAGACTGCCTATGCCCCAGTGCATGTTTATCGTCTGGCACATTTCTGCCGCCACGTATTTTTCCATTCCCTCTCTGTTCATCGGCGAGGGGCGTCCCTGTTCGAACGTTACGCTGTCTATATACGGATTTCCGACCTTTCCGCGTGCATCAAGCCCCGTATTGTTTATTATCATTGCATCAGGCTGATTTTTTCTTATAAGAGAATACAGCTCGTTTTCTTCCCAGTCTTCGTTCGGTTTTGACCAGTTGCCGTCAAACCACATGCCGCCGATCTCACCGTATTCGGTGCAGAGTATTTCCACCGAACGGCGGAGATATTTGAGATATTCCTTGAAATTACCGTTGAAATCAGGGTTATACCAGTCAAGTGTCGTGTGATAAAACATCGGCAGGATGCCTTCTGCGCGGCAGCCTTCAACAAAATCCGCAATAAGATCTCTGCCTGCGGGCGAATGAGGCGCGTCATAGTCGTTGAGTCCGCGCGTATCGTAAAGAGAAAAACCCTCGTGATGGCGGGTAGTCAGAGTTATATACTTCATTCCGGCTCTTTTGGCTATGCGGGCGATCTCTCTTCCCGAAAAATCCTTCGCCGTAAAGGTATCTTTCAGCTTGATATATTCTTCTTTAGGTATTTTACCTATCTCCTGGATCCATTCTCCTTTTCCCAACTGGGAATAAAGACCCCAGTGAATGAACATTCCGAAACCCAATTTTTCAAATCTTGCGATTCTTTTTTCCGGTACGGGAACAGCCATAATAAAATCCTCCTGATACTGTTTTTACAAATGATTTTACCATATCGTTCTTCATTTGTCAACGCTGTTGCCGTATGTTTAAACGGAATTATGCCGCAAATCACAACAATAAGTGAAAATTTACGTCACCTTATTGACATTCACGCAAAAAGGGGGTATAATTCGGATAACTGATTGCCTGAGAGGTGTTTTTGGTTTGGATTTTATAAAAAAGTTTTTCAAAAGATATTTTATTACAGCCATGTCATATATGGCGCTCGGACTTTTTTCATCCCTGATCATCGGTCTTATCATTGCTCAGATCGCAAAGATCCCGTTCCTCGGCTTTCTTACCCAGATATCCGATATGCTTTCTGCATCGTCGCCTGTCGTAGGTGCGGCTATTGGCGCAGCCATAGGATACAGTCTGCATAAAGACAAACCCCTCGTAGTGTTCTCATCCGCAGTCGTCGGCGCTGTCGGCTATGCGGCAGGAGGACCCGTAGGCGCATATCTCGCGGCAGTTGTGGGCGCTGAAACGGGCGGACTTCTTTCCGGAAAAACAAAGATCGATATCATCATCACTCCTCTTGCCTCTATAATTCCCGGCGGACTTATCGGCGTTTTTGTCGGTCCGTATATAAATAACTTCATGCAGTGGCTAGGCAGCGTGATAAACAGCGCAACAGAGCTTGCCCCGATCCCGATGGGTATGATAGTTTCTGTGATTGTCGGCCTTGCGCTCACCGCGCCTATAAGCTCTGCAGCTCTGTGCATCATGATAGGGCTTGACGGCATCGCGGCAGGAGCGGCATGCGTAGGTTGCTGCTGCCAGATGATAGGCTTTGCGGTAGCGTCGTTCCGAGATAACGGGTTCGGCGGACTTATCTCACAGGGCGTAGGCACTTCGATGCTTCAGTTCGGCAATATTCTCAATCATCCTCAGATCTGGCTTGCCCCGACTCTTGCTTCCGCAATACTCGGTCCCGTTTCGACTGCCCTTCTGGGTATGACGAATACTTCGTCAGGCGCAGGTATGGGAACAAGCGGATTTGTCGGACAGTTCGGAGCCTTTTCCGCGATGAACGACGAGTTCGGCACAGTCCTTACTCTCGTTTACATCCTTCTGATGCACTTCGTTCTTCCCGCAGTCATCACATTCCTTTTTGACCTTCTTTTCAGAAAGATAGGCTGGGTCAAAAAAGGATATATGAAAATTCAGTATTGATATTTCCGATTTTTACGGACGGCACAGCGAATGCTCTGCCGTCCGTATTAATATGTGCTTTCAAAAAAATTCAAATATTTTTATCCGATGTGTGTTGATATTCGCATAAAAATATGATATATTATAATAGAGATATAATAGGGTATTGCCGGAAAGGAGAGACGCTGTGAAAAATTCGAAAGCAAACGTGCAGTATATCGTTGCTGCTGTGATCGGCGCTGCGGCGCTCATCGTTCTTACCGTTTTCGGCATTTCCGTCTCTTCCCGATCTCCGTCCGCATCAGGAACAGGCGACGACCGTATCCAGATAGTTTCGGAAGGCGTTTTCGGCGATGTCGTTTTTAACGAGCTTCTTCTTTCAAACGATAATTTTTATCCGGACGGACACGGGCAGTTTTATGACTACGCCGAAATAAGAAACATGACGTCGAAAACCGTCGATATATCTGGATGGTATATTGCTGAAGACAAGAATACCGATCTGTGGTATTTCCCAAACGGAACAATGCTTTCTCCCAACGGATATCTTCTTGTTTTTTTCTGCGGCGAGAATAAGGGCGGACTTTACTGCCCGATGAAGCTCTCAAAAAGGGGCGGGGAGATATTTACTCTTTATACTGCCGGAGGCGTTATAACAGACCGTGTCGTTACCGCTGAAACCGAGCGGAATCACGTTTATGCGCGCACAGAAAGCGGCTCGTGGAAATCAAACGAAGCTCCGTCTCCGCTGTATCCCAATAACGAGCAGGGAAAGGCGCTTTTCGCCGCCTCAAGAGTAAGAAAAAACGACCCTGTAAAGATCACGGAAATAATGGCGGATAACCTTTTTACCGTTACAGACTCGGACGGAGAGTATTCCGATTATATCGAAATAACGAATTTCGGCGATGAAGACGTTGATCTTGAAGGCTATACTCTGTCAGACGATCCGACAAACCGCTTCAAATGGACGTTCCCTTCTGTCCGTCTTGCTTCAAATGAAAGCATCGTTGTTTTCGCTTCCGGAAAAAACAGGACGTCTGGAGAGCTTCACACATCTTTCAGGCTTGCTTCGGACGGCGGATACGTCAGTCTTTGCGATAAAAACGGCGTGCTGACAGACGAAGAGGATTATACCGACCTTGAAAACGGCAAGGTCCTCTCAAGAGAGTCTGCCGAAGAGACGATGGCTCTTCTTTATACTCCTTCCCCCGGATATACCGATATCGACGAATACTCAAAAAACAGCGATGCCTCAAAAGCTCTTATCATAAACGAGGTAATGGTCGTAAACGACAGTTATGCGGCGCAAAACGGCGAGTATTATGACTGGATAGAGATTAAAAACAGATCCGGTTCTCCCGTCCTGCTCTCGGATTATTACCTTACCTGCAATAAAAACGATCCTTCACGGTGGCAATTCCCCGCAATAACGCTTCAGGCAAACGAAATAATACTTGTTTTCGCTTCCGGCTCCCCCGAAAAATCAACGAGCGCATTCATTCACTGCAATTTCAGGCTTGATTCGGCATACGAAGAGCTTTATCTTTTCAAAGCTGAAAACGGAGGCTATACCATTGCCGACGGCGCCGTGCTGACCGAGATACGCTACGGTATGTCGTTCGGAAGATCTCCGTCGAAAGGCGGATTTGTCTATATCCCGTCTCCCACACCGGGAACAGAGAATTCCGAGGGGGTCAGATATATATCTCCCGCTCCGGTACCCTCCGTTGAAGGCGGTATATACAACGGCGTCTCTTCAATTTTGTTATCTTTTGAGGGAGAGGGCGATATTTACTATACGCTTGACGGTTCTTTGCCCGACTCCGAAAGCATCCGCTACTCAGAGCCGATAACGGTCGGCAAAACATGTGTCGTGCGTGCTCTTAATATCGAAGAGGGCAAGCTGCCGAGCAAAAGTATAACCGAAAGCTATATAATCAACGAAAATCACTCTCTTCCCGTTATATCCGTCTCTTCAGACCCGCAGGGGCTTTTCGGAGAGAAGGACGGCATTTGCTTTCGGGGCAAGGCTGACGAAAACGGGAAATATCCTAAGGACGCAAATATCTGGCAGGATTGGGAAAGGGCGTGCTCAGTCGAACTTTTTGACGGTATATGGGGCTTTCACGCTGACTGCGGCATAAAACTTTTCGGTCAGTCCAACAGAGAGTACCCAAAGCAGTCTTTTCAGCTGAAATTTCGCGCAAAATACGGCTGTCCGGAAATATACTGCTCTCTTTTTGACAATATCCCCGAGATAACGCGTTTCAACTCTCTTGTTCTGCGGTCAGGATCTCAGGATTACAGGCGTTCTCTTTTCAGAGACGAGCTTGCGACTTCTCTTTCTGCTGATATGGATCTTCTCGTTCAGGGCTATAAAGCATGTGTGCTTTATATAAACGGCGAGTATTACGGCATATATTATATCCGTGAAAAGATAGACGAGCATTTTATAGCGTCGCATCTTGGTGTGAATAAAGAAAGCGTAGACCTTCTTGTAGGCAACGGGAACGTGATTTCAGGCAGCAACGACGACTGGTACAGCGTTTTGTGGTATGCAAGGAACTACGATCTTTCAGTTCCTTCAAATTACGCCTATCTGAAAAGAAGCGTTGACGTTGAAAGCTTTGCCGATTTTATCATAGCCGAAGCGTTTTTCGGCAACAGAGATTCAGGAAATATCAAATTTTACCGCAGCAGCGAGACCGACGGCAAATGGAGATGGATCCTTTACGACCTTGATTATGCCATGACGGACGATACCGAATTCGGCACCTACGGCCTCTGGTTCATGATAGACCCACAAGGCACGGGCTATGCCCACAAATACAACACAGCCCTTATCAACAGTCTTCTTCGCAGCCCGGAGTTTTTCGATATGTTCCTGCGAAGATTTGCATATCATCTTGACAACACTTTTTCACCGGAGCGAGTTTCTTTGGGCGTCGATCATTTCCGCAATCTGATCGGCGGTGAGATAGTAAGAAACATAAACCGCTGGGGCAGCAGCTACAACACCTGGGACTGGCAGACAAAAGTAATAAAAAACTTTGTTACCAACAAAAATGATACGGGCAAAACGAGAAAAGAACAGCTCGTTGCGGAGATAAAAGATCTTTTTTCTCTTACCGATCCCGCCGTGGACTATTATTTTTACATGACGGACGAAGAGAGACAGGAATTTGATACTGCTCTTGAACTGGGACTTATCGAAAATCCCGATGAAATATTCGTTTACACTCAACCTGCCGATACGCTTGTTGCATCCGCTCCTTCTTCTGACGAGACGGAAGCGCCTCTCGAAACGGGAGATTTTGCGGAAACGGAGGAACAGTGACGTGAGACACGAACAAAAATACATGATCGGCAAACCGGAATGCACTGTTCTCAAAAGTATTCTTTCCGCTTCCCTCAGATTCGACCCGCACTATAAAGACGGTCGGTATACCGTAACGAGCCTTTATTTCGACGACATCTCGCTGAGCGCATATTACGAAAAGCTTGACGGAGACAGCGACAGGGAAAAGTTCCGGATCCGCCTGTATAACGGTGACGAAACGTATATCGTGCTTGAGAAGAAATGCAAAAAGAATGATTTAGTGGATAAATATTCACTTTTATTGCATAAAAATTCCGTGAGGGACGTCATCTGCGGAGGCTCACTTCACGAAAGCGGAGCTCTTGCAGAAGAGTTTGAGGCAAAACGCATAGCGCAGGGGCTGAAACCGATTGCAAACATTGCTTATGACCGCACTGCATTCGTTTTTCCTGCAGGAGAAACGAGAATAACGATAGACGAAAACATCCGTTTTTCTCTCGACAAAAATTCACTGTTTGATAAAACCGCACCTTTTATACCGGTTTTTTCGGAAACAGCGGTTCTCGAAGTAAAATACAGTGATGTTTTTCCGTCTTTTCTCACCCCGATCCTGTCATCCGTTTCAGCCGAACGGATCGCATATTCAAAATACGCAATGGCTGTAAGCGCAATTGAAGGGAGCTGCCTATGAATTTTTCGGACATTATAAAAAACAGTGCACTGAACGAGTTTTCCGGTGAATTGACGTTTTTCGGAGTAATTGCCACTGTACTTGTCGCGTTCATTCTCTCGCTTTTCATTATTTTTATCTACAAAGTAACGTTCCGCGGCGTTGTGCTCAACAAAGGTTTCGCGCTCTCTCTGTCGCTTCTTTCGGTTGTCACGTCCGCAATAATCATGACGGTCACATCAAATCTCGTCCTTTCTCTCGGAATGGTCGGCGCGCTCTCTATTGTAAGATTCAGAACAGCGGTGAAAGATCCTGTTGACACGATATTCATGTTTTGGGCTGTATGCGCAGGAATAATGACGGGCGCAGGGCTTATTTTCTGGTCTCTCTTTGCCAACGTGCTGATCGGTCTTATCTATCTTGCGATATCCTTTTTCAGCAGAAAAGGAACGGCTGTGATGTACCTTTTAACGGTTCGCTATACGCCCGATGCCGCGCAGGAGATAAAGCACAAACTGCGGCTTCTGTCAAAATATAAGGTCAGAGCAAAGGTATACGGGAAAGAGTATACGGAGCTTTCCGCCGATGTCCGCATAAAGGGCAGGGATATGGACGTTATAGACTCCATAAAAGAGCTTCGGGGCGTTGCGGATGTTTCTTTGATAGAATATCAGTGACCGCGAATTGTATCAGTTGTTTATTTTAGCCATATTACTGCACGAACATAACATAAAATTCGGCAATTTATACTATTGTATTTTTATTCCAAATATTGTATAATAATTCATATTTGTTTTTCGCGAATAAATTAATCTTATATAATCAGGAGAAATAAAAATGGGAAATCTTAAATCAGAGAAAGAAATAAAAAAAGTTGTTCTTGCCTATTCGGGCGGACTTGACACGTCAATCATCATACCGTGGCTCAAGGAAAACTTCAACAATTGCGAGGTAATAGCCGTTGCAGCCGACGTAGGACAGGGCGGAGAGCTTGACGGACTTCGCGAGAAGGCGATAAAAACAGGCGCGTCCAAAATATATATAGAAGATCTCGTGGATGAATTCGTAGACGATTATATATTCCCCACGCTCAAGGCTTCCGCTGTATACGAAAACAAATATCTTCTCGGCACCTCTTTTGCCCGTCCGATCATCGCAAAACGCATCGTTGAGATCGCACTGAAAGAAGGCGCAGACGCCATAGCTCACGGCTGCACCGGAAAGGGCAACGATCAGGTCAGATTCGAGCTTGCAATAAAAGCATTCGCTCCCGATATGCCTATAATCGCGCCCTGGAGGATCTGGGATATAAAATCTCGCGACGAAGAGATCGACTACGCCGAGGCGCATAATATTCCGCTCAGGATCAGCAGGGAAACAAATTATTCAAAAGATATGAACCTCTGGCACCTTTCTCATGAGGGACTCGATCTTGAAGATCCTGCAAACGAGCCGGATTATGATAAGATCCTCGAACTCGGCGTCTCGCCGGAAAAAGCTCCCGACGCTCCCACATACGTCACGATCGGATTTGAAAAAGGCGTTCCCGTATCGGTTGACGGCGTTAAAATGAAAGGCTCCGATATAATCAGAAAGCTCAATAAGCTTGGCGGCGAAAACGGCATAGGTATCGCGGACCTTGTTGAAAACCGTCTTGTCGGAATGAAGTCGAGAGGCGTATACGAAACTCCCGGCGGAACGATCCTTTATCAGGCGCATGATATCCTCGAAACGCTCTGCATCGACAGAGACACGCTTCACTTCAAGCAGCAGGCGGCTCTCCGTTTTGCCGAACTCGTCTATTTCGGTCAATGGTTCACTCCTCTCCGCGAGGCGCTTTCCGCTTTTGTCGATGAAACTCAGAAAACAGTTTCCGGCACCGTCAAGCTCAAACTTTACAAGGGCAATATCATAAATGCGGGCGTAACGTCTCCCAATTCGCTTTATGACGAAGACATCGCAACTTTCAGCGAAGACGAAGTATACAATCAGGCGGACAGCGCTGGCTTTATAAATCTTTTCGGTCTGCCCATCAAAGTACGCGCAAAACACACTCAGAAGAATAAATAACGGAGGCGCAGATGAACGCAGTAATTACCGTTACGGGCAAGGATACCGTTGGCATTATCGCAAAAGTAAGCACCGAGTGCTTTAAATACAACGCAAACATTCTCGACATCACTCAGAAGGTCTTCGGCGGAATGTTTGTTATGACGATGCTTATTTCCGTTGACGAAATGAATATCCGTTTTGCGGATTTTGTGGACGTTATGAACTCTCTTGCCGAAAAAGAGCACCTTGTCATACATACCATGCACGAATCGATCTTCGACGCTATGCACAATATATGATCTGAAGCGATAAATTCGCCTCTTCAGGTCTTACCTTTAAAATACCGGAGCAAATATGTTAAACGACAGTAAAATACTTGAAACCATAAATATGATAACGCAGGAACATCTTGACATCCGAACCGTCACGATGGGCATTTCTCTTCATTCATGCGCGGACGGAGATATAGATAAGTGCTGCGGGAAAATATACGATAAAATCACGAAAAAAGCTGAACACCTCGTTTCCGTAGGCGAAAACATAGAAAAGGAACTGGGTATTCCCATCATCAACAAGCGCATTTCCGTTACGCCGATCTCTCTGATAGCGGCGGCAGCGGTCGGAGATGACGAAAATTTCGACTGCACGCCGTTTGCCGAAACGCTTCAGAAAGCGGCGGATACCTGCGGTGTAAATTTCATCGGCGGCTTTTCCGCGCTTGTTCAGAAAGGCTTTTCGGTAAGCGATAAGGCTCTTATCAATTCTATCCCTTCGGCTCTTGCGTCGACCGATAACGTCTGTTCGTCGGTAAACGTCGCTTCCACCAAAGCGGGCATAAACATGAACGCCGTCGCCATGATGGGAAAAACCGTAAAACAGCTCGCGTATCTTACTCGCGAGAGCGATTCCATAGGCTGCGCAAAGCTCGTTGTTTTTGCCAACGTTCCCGAGGACAACCCGTTTATGGCAGGCGCTTTTCACGGTACTGGCGAGGGCGAGTGCATGATAAACGTAGGCGTTTCGGGCCCCGGGGTAGTGAAAAAAGCGCTTGAAAAATGTGACGGAGACCTTTCGGAGGTTGCTGAAACCATAAAAAAGACCGCCTTCAAGATCACAAGAATGGGTCAGCTCGTTGCCGCTCAGGCATCGCAGCGTCTCGGCGTTCCTTTCGGGATAGTCGATCTGTCTCTTGCACCTACTCCCGAGATCGGCGACTCTGTAGCGCATATCCTTGAGGAAATGGGACTTGAGAGCTGCGGATCGTGCGGAACTACCGCGGCGCTTGCGCTTCTCAACGATGCGGTGAAAAAAGGCGGCGTAATGGCGTCTTCCCATGTCGGCGGATTATCGGGCGCGTTTATCCCCGTATCCGAAGACGCCGGCATGATCAACGCCGCAAAAAGCGGCGCACTTACAATAGAAAAACTGGAAGCCATGACGGCTGTCTGCTCGGTCGGACTTGATATGATAGCTGTTCCCGGCGATACGCCCGCAGAGGTTATCTCAGCTCTGATAGCTGACGAGGCTGCGATAGGCGTTGTCAATTCCAAAACAACCGCCGTCCGCGTTATTCCCGCATACGGCAAAACAGTCGGGGATACCGTTTCTTTCGGCGGACTTCTCGGCGAAGCTCCGGTTATGAGAATAAGCCGGTTTTCACCGGCAAAATTCATATCGCGAGGCGGGCGTATCCCTGCGCCTATTCAAAGCCTTAAAAACTGATAATAACCCGAAACACGGAAAAGGAGCATAAATGAAACTCTGGTCAGGAAGATTTTCCAAGGATGTTGACGGACGCGTAAATGATTTCAATTCGTCCATCTCGTTTGACAAACGCCTTTATAAACAGGATATAGAGGGCAGTATCGCCCATTCGGAAATGCTTTGCAGGTGCGGCATAATCTCTGAGGAAGACAAAAATGCAATTCAGAACGGTCTGAAAGGCATTCTTGAAGACGTTGAATCGGGAAAACTCGATTTTTCCGCCGAGGCGGAAGATATCCACATGAATATCGAAACGATACTCACGGAGCGCATAGGCGATGCTGGCAAACGTCTTCATACAGCAAGATCCAGAAACGATCAGGTCGCTCTTGACATACGCCTTTATATGCGGAATGAAACGGATGCCGTTTCTGAAAAACTTGACGCTCTTATTTGCGCAATAACCGATATCGCAGACAAAACAACTGATTATGTTATGCCGTCATATACGCATCTTCAGCGCGCTCAGCCCGTTTCTTTCGCGCATTACGTTATGGCGTATGCTCAGATGTTCCTTCGCGACAGACAGCGTCTTGCCGATTGCAGAAAACGTCTCAATCTCTGTCCGCTCGGCGCGGGCGCTCTTGCTACGACAACTTACCCCATCGACAGATATATGACCGCCGACCTTCTCGGTTTTGACGGAATCTGCGAAAACAGCATGGACGCAGTGTCGGACCGTGATTTTCTGATAGAATTCTGTTCCGACTGTTCATTAATAATGATGCACCTTTCCCGTTTCTGTGAAGAAATAATACTCTGGTGCTCTTCCGAATTCAGATTCATTACTCTTGACGACGCGTTTTCGACCGGATCGTCTATAATGCCTCAAAAAAAGAATCCGGACGTGGCTGAGCTTTGCCGCGGAAAAACCGGACGTGTTTACGGCAGCCTGATGTCCCTTCTTACCGTTATGAAATCTCTTCCGCTTGCATACAACAAAGATATGCAGGAAGATAAAGAGGCTGTTTTTGATTGCTGCGATACGGTGAAAATGTGCCTTCACGTTTTCACTCCTATGCTTGCCGGCGCAACGGTAAACAAAGAAAATCTCAGAGCTGCGGCGTCAAAAGGATTTATAAACGCCACAGACTGCGCAGACTATCTTGTCAGAAAAGGACTTCCGTTCCGCGATGCATATAAGGCAGTCGGCAAAGCGGTAATGTATTGCGAAAAAACAGGAAAAGATCTCGAATCTCTCTCATTGGAAGAATACAGAGAATTCTCTCCTCTTTTCGACAGCGACGTATATTCAGCCATAAATCTCGAAAACTGCATGCTGAACAGAAAAGCCGCAGGCGGTCCTTCGCCTGAAGCAGTAAAAATACAAATAGAACGCCTCAGAGAGGCAAATAAAAGCATATGAAAAACCCGAAAGGAATTTTCGTAATATTATGACAGACAAAATCAGTGTTTCCGTTATCGGCGCATCGGGTTATGCGGGCGCGGAGCTTGTAAGAATACTTCTTTCGCACCCGTCGGTCACTCTTGCCGCATTAAGCTCCGTTTCTTATACGGGTCAAAGCATTGCCGAGCTTTATCCGGCATACCGCGATATTTGCGAACAGATACTCGTTTCCGAAAAAGAAGCGGTCGAAAAAGGCGACGTTGTTTTCGCATCGCTGCCGCACGGCCTTTCTCAGGAGCTGGCTCTTGAATGCGATAAACAGGGCAAGCTTTTTATCGATCTTGGCGCGGATTTCCGCCTTGATGACGGTGAAACGTATACTCAATGGTACGGTAAAGAATATATCTATCCGCAGCTGCATGAAAAATCCGTATACGGACTTTCGGAAATATACCGTGAGGATGTGAAAAAGGCGCGCATAATCGGCAATCCCGGCTGCTATCCCACGTCGGTCGCGCTCGGACTTTACCCGGCAATAAAAAACGGTCTTGTAAAGGCTGACGACTTTATAGTTGATTCAAAAAGCGGAGTTACGGGTGCAGGAAAAACTCTTACTCAGAAAACGCACTTCCCGGAATGCAACGAGGCGTTTTCACCCTATAATATCGGCAAACACCGCCATACTCCTGAAATCGAGCAAACGCTTTCCCGTTTTGCTTCGCATCCCGTAAAAGTAACTTTTGTTCCGCATCTTCTTCCGGTAAACAGAGGCATAATCTCAACCGTTTATGCGGAAAAAAACAGCGGATATACTTTGGAAGATATTTACGCTATATACAGAAAAACATATGAAAACGAACACTTTATACGCGTTCTCCCGCTCGGAGAGGTCGCAAATCTCAGAAACGTCCGCATGAGTAACTATTGCGATATTTCTGTTCATGAAGATCCGCACACGTCAAAACTTATTATCGTTTCCGCGATAGACAATATGGTAAAGGGCGCCGCAGGTCAGGCTGTCCAGAATATGAATATCGCGCTCGGAATTGATGAGAAAACGGGAATAGATTTCGTTCCTCCCGCAATTTAATGCCATACAGATCAGAGGGAAAAGACATGAACTTTGTTGAAAACGGTTCCGTTACAACGCCCAGGGGTTTCACCGCTTCGGGCTGTCACTGCGGAATAAGAAAAAATCAGAATAAAAAAGATATTTCTCTTATTTTCTGCGAAAAGAGATGCGCCGCCGCCGCGGTCTATACAAAGAACCTTGTAAAGGGCGCTCCCTTAACAGTAACAAAAAACAATATTTCTGACGGATATGCTCAGGCTGTCATCTGCAACAGCGGAAACGCCAACACCTGCAATGCCGACGGAGTGGAAAAAGCCGAGCTCACGTGCAAAAAGCTTGCTGAAAAACTCGGTATCTCTGAAAATGACGTTATCGTCGGCTCTACTGGAGTAATAGGACAGCCCATAAATATCGAAGCGATCCTTTCGGGTATCGATCCTCTTGTTTCTTCTCTTTCAAAGGACGGCACTGATGCCGCGGAAGGAATAATGACTACCGATACGGTCAAAAAGTCGTTCGCGGTAGAGTTTGAGGCAGGCGGGAAAACGGCATATATAGGCGGTATTGCAAAAGGCTCAGGAATGATAAATCCGCATATGGCGACAATGCTTTGTTTTGTCACCACAGACGTTGCCATCACTCCTTTTCTTCTTCACGAAGCGCTTACGTTTGCCGTAAACAAATCGCTCAACATGGTCAATATTGACGGCGACACAAGCACGAACGATATGATGTCCGTTATGGCGTCCGGTCTTGCGGGCAATGAGACAATAACAGAAAAAAACGCCGATTATGATTCTTTTGTCGAAGCGCTCTGCGCTCTTTCCGTAAAAATCGCAAGGGCGATCGCAAAGGACGGAGAAGGCGCCACAAAACTCATTATCGCTTCGGTGCGTAACTGCAAAAACGACGACTGCGCTGCCAGACTCGCAGATTCCGTCGTCGCGTCATCCCTTGTAAAGGCGGCAATGTTCGGCGCTGATGCAAACTGGGGAAGAGTTCTGTGCGCACTGGGATACGCGGATCAGGATATAGACGTTAATAAGATCAACGTTTCTTTCATCTCGTCGGCAGGAACGGTAGACGTCTGCAAAAACGGAGCAGGCATCCCGTTTTCCGAAGAGGTTGCCAAGAAAATACTTACATGCGATGAAATAACGATCGATATCGATTTGCAGGACGGCGATTCTGCCGCAGAGGCTTTCGGCTGCGATCTTACATACGACTACGTTAAGATAAACGGAGACTACCGCACATGAACAAATACGAGGAAAAGGCTTATACTATTTCCGAGGCACTGCCGTATATACAGCGTTTCAGCGGCAAGACGATAGTTGTTAAATACGGCGGAAACGCTATGATAAACGATATAATGAAGAATGCCGTGATATCCGACTGCATACTTCTTTCGCTTGTCGGCATCAACACCGTTCTCGTCCACGGAGGCGGACCCGAAATTACCGCCATGCTCGGCAAACTCGGCAAGGAAACGCATTTTATAAACGGATTGAGATATACCGATGACGAGACGATGGAGATCGTTCAGATGTCACTTGCGGGTAAGGTGAATAAAGATCTTGTAACGCTTATCGCCAGAGCAGGGGGCAGAGCGGTCGGTCTTTGCGGACTTGACAGCGACCTTATATGCGCAAAAAAGCTTGACGACGGCATAAACGATTACGGCTTTGTCGGCGAGATAACGTCGGTAAACACAAAAATAATCGAGGATAATATCCGTGCGGGATATATTCCCGTCATCGCAACCGTTGCAGTAGGTAACGACGGACATTCATATAACGTAAACGCCGATACCGCAGCGGCATATATCGCGGGAGCGCTCGGCGCTGAAAAGCTCATTCTTCTTACCGATACAAAGGGCGTTTTAGCGGATAAAGACGACGATACGTCGCTGATCCCGAAAATCGCCACAGACGAAATAGAGGAATATATCGATAAAGGCATAATATCCGGCGGTATGATCCCGAAGCTTCGCTGCTGCGAAACAGCGATAAAGGCAGGGGTTCGTTCCGCGCATATCATAGACGGAAGAGTCGCTCATTCGATCCTTATCGAAATGTTTACGTCCGGCGGTATCGGAACAATGATAGACAACACGCTTTAAGAGGAAACAGATGGAAACTTTTAACGAAATAAAAAAACAGGACAACAGCTTTATCGCCAATACTTATTCACGTTTTGACGTCGCTTTCGTTTCGGGAAAAAACGCGCGTTTTTTTGACGAAAGCGGAAATGATTATATCGATTTCGGCAGCGGAATAGGCACAAATTCTCTCGGCATTGCAAACGACGCATGGGCCGCGGCTGTTTCCGCGCAGGCATCGCGGATGCAGCACTGCTCTAATCTTTATTATAACCCCGTTACGTCCTCTCTTGCGGAAAAACTCTGCAAAGCGAGCGGAATGAAAAAGGTGTTTTTCGGCAATTCCGGCGCAGAGGCAAACGAATGTGCAATAAAAACCGCGAGAAAATACAGCTTTGACAAATACGGTGCCGATGCCGAAAGAAACGTTATAATAACGCTCAGAAATTCATTTCACGGCAGGACCGTGACAACGCTTTCCGCAACGGGACAGGACGTTTTTCACAATTTCTTTTTCCCGTTCACCGAAGGCTTCGTTTTCTGCGCGCCTGACATTGACGAAATCAAAAAAACGGTAGAAAATAACGGACACGCCTGCGCCGTGATGCTTGAAACAATACAGGGCGAGGGCGGAGTTTTACCGCTGAAAGATGAATTCCTGAGAGAGCTTTCAGCCTTTGTTTCTTCGCAGGATATCCTTCTTATCGTTGATGAGATACAGACCGGCATAGCCAGAACAGGCAGACTTCTTTCTTATATGCACAGCGGGATCGAGCCTGATATCGTTACTCTCGCAAAAGGACTTGGCGGAGGTCTGCCGATAGGCGCGTGCCTTTTCAACGAAAAAACCGAAAAGACGCTTTCTTTCGGCGATCACGGCTCGACTTTCGGCGGAAACCCCGTTTCGTGCGCAGGTGCAAACGTGGTTATCGATACTGTGACCTCCGAAGGCTTTTATGATGAGGTCGAAAGAAAAGGTGAATATCTGAAAAAGGCTCTTACGGAAAAATTCGGCGACGAGATACTTCAGATACGCGGCAGAGGACTGATGCTCGGCATAGATTTCAGATCAAAAACAGCAAAAGAGATCGCCGCGCAGGGACTTAAAAACGGAGTGGTTGTCCTCACTGCAAAGCAGTCTGTAAGGCTTCTTCCGCCGCTCACAATAACATATGAAGAAATAGACGAAGGCGTTAAACGTCTTGCCTCGATATTCTGAAAAGGAGAATAATATGAAATCGCTTTTAACAATGGAACAGCTCTCGAAAAAAGAGCTTTTTGATATCCTCGATACAGCATCGGAAATGAAGGCTGAAAAAGCTGCCGGAAAAAAACATGAAAAAAGACTTGACGGTATGACTCTCGGCATGATATTTCAGAAAAGCTCCACAAGAACACGCGTATCTTTCGAAGTAGGTATGCAGCAGCTCGGCGGATATCCCCTTTTCCTTTCGGGCAACGATCTGCAGCTTGGCAGAGGTGAATCGATAAAAGACACCGCGCGCGTTTTCGGGCGCTATCTTGACGGAATAATGATAAGAACCTTCAAACAGTCAGACGTTGAAGACCTTGCAGAGTATTCCGGTCTTCCCATAATAAACGGACTTACCGATTACTGCCATCCCTGCCAGGTCCTTGCCGACCTTCTTACCGTAAGGGAGCACAAGGGCGGATTTGACGGACTTAAAGCATGCTATATCGGTGACGGAAACAATATGGCAAACAGCCTTGTCGTGGGTTGTCTGCTTTCCGGCATGAGCTTCTCTCTCGCCACCCCCGAGGCATATAAACCGTGCAAGCATATTATGGATTTCGGCGCCTCCTACGGCAATAAATTTTCATGGTCGACCGATATTTTCGAGGCTGCCGAAAAAGCGGACGTTATTTTTACCGACGTCTGGGCAAGTATGGGACAGGAAGGCGAGGCGGAAATACGCAGAAAGGCTTTCGCTGGTTATTGCGTAGACAAAAAACTGCTTGGCGTTGCGAACAGCGGCTGTATGCTTCAGCATTGTCTTCCCGCACATAAAGGTGAAGAAATTGCCGAGGATGTGTTTGAAGAGCACGCAAACGAGATATTCGACGAAGCGGAAAACAGGCTTCATGCGCAGAAAGCCGTAATGTGGCTTTGCATGCACAAAAACTGAGATAAAAACAAAGAAAAGATCTGTAAGATTCTCGCTTTACAGATCTTTTTTATATTTCTTATTTCGTTTTCATCGTGAGGGATATGCGTTTTTTTGCGGGGTCAACGCCGAGGACTCTGACTTTTACTATATCTCCGACTTTTACCACTTCCGACGGATGCTTTATATATCTGTCGGCGACCTGCGAAATATGCACAAGTCCGTCCTGATGAACGCCGATATCAACAAAAACGCCGAAGTCTATAACGTTTCTAACCGTTCCAGTAAACTCCATTCCCTCTTTGAGGTCGTTTATATCCATTACGTCAGAACGCAGAAGCGGCGGCGGAAGCTCGTCACGGATATCTCTTCCCGGTTTGAGTATTTCTGAAACGATATCATTCAGCGTGTCAAGACCTGTGCCGCACTGCTCGGCTGCTTTCTGTCTGCCGTATTTATCAAGTTTGAAATTCAGGAGAGAAAGATTTCCTTCGGTAATATCTTCCGGAGTATATCCGAAAAGATCCATCATTTTTCTTGCCGCATCGTATGATTCGGGGTGAACGGCTGTGTTGTCGAACGGGTCCGTCGCACCCGGAATGCGAAGGAATCCGGCGCACTGCTCAAACGCTTTAGGACCGAGCTTTTTAACTTTCAGAAATTCTTTTCTCGAACGGAAAGGTCCGTTTTCGTTTCGGTAATCAACGATATTTTTTGCTATTGCGCTGTTTATGCCCGCAACATATGAAAGAAGTGAGGGAGAGGCTGTGTTTATATCAACGCCTACCGAGTTTACGCAGTCTTCAACAACGCCTGAAAGTGCGGCGTCAAGGCGTGCCTGAGGCATATCGTGCTGATACTGACCTACGCCTATGCTCTTCGGGTCTATTTTTACAAGTTCCGCAAGAGGATCCTGAAGCCTTCTTCCTATCGATACCGCCGAACGCAGCGAAACGTCGAAATCCGGAAATTCCTCTGCACCGAGTTTTGATGCGGAATAAACCGACGCGCCCGCTTCGTTTACCACCATATACGTTACTTTTCTGTCAAGTCCGCGAATCGTGTCTGCGATAAATATCTCCGTTTCCTTCGATGCGGTTCCGTTGCCGATAGATATGCAGTCAACGCCGAACTTCGCTATATATCGCTTAACCTTTTCCGCCGCTTCGGCAACCTTGCTCTGAGGAGGCGTGGGATAAATAACGTCTGTCAGCAGCACTTTGCCCTTCTCGTCTATAACACATATCTTACATCCCGTTCTGTAAGCAGGGTCTACCGCAAGAACGGTTTTACCCTTTATAGGAGGCTGCATCAGAAGAGGTTTTAAGTTAAGACCGAACATCTTTATCGCCTGTTCGTCGGCTTTGTCGGTCAGGTCGCTTCTTGTTTCGCGCTCAACGGAAGGGAATATCAGCCTTTCATATCCGTCTCTTGCGGCGTTCGCTACAAAGTCAGAGGATACAGAACCCGGCCTTACGTATATATCGTTTATTATTTTCAATGCGCGGTCTTCCGAAACGCCTACCGAAACATTCAGCCATCCTTCCTTTTCCCCGCGGTTTATCGCGAGTATTCTGTGGCTCGGAACGGTTTTTACGGGTTCGGAATAATCGTAATACATCGAGTAGACCGAATCTCCTTCTTTTGCCTGTTTAGATACGATCAGAGCCTCCTTACGGATAAGTTCTTTCAGCTCTTTCCTTATTTCGGGATCGTCGGAAACCGTTTCCGCGATTATATCCGATGCGCCTTCCAAAGCCTGCTGAGCGTTTTCAACACCTTTTTCCGCATCGACGTATTCTTCTGCCATGGCGTTTATATCGCCGGACGTGACGGACTGTTCAAGCAGCAGCTGCGCAAGAGGCTCAAGCCCTTTCTCTTTTGCAACCGAAGCCCTTGTTCTTTTCTTTTGTTTGAACGGACGGTAAATATCTTCAACCGCGGCAAGCGTCTGCGCTTCAGCAAGCGATGAGGCGATCTCGTCCGTCATTTTTTCCTGCGCCGCGATATTGTCGTAAACTTCCTGCTTCCTCTTTTCGAGATTTCTCAGGTATTCAAGTCTGTCTGCAATTTCTCTGAGCACCTGATCGTCGCAGTGCCCGGTCATTTCTTTTCTGTATCGCGCAATAAACGGAATGGTGTTTCCGTCATCGATAAGCGCAACTATATTGTCGAGATTTTCCTTTTTGATCCTGAACTCGGAACACAGTGTTTCGTTAATGTTCATTTATCCGATCCCTTCCCTCCGATGATCTGAAAAACTGATTCTTTCCCTGCTTTACCTGCAGTATGTTTATTATACAGTATTGCGGGGAAAAAAGCAATAGGAAAAACAGATTTTTTCCGCCTTTTGCCGATTTTTCAGACGTTAAAGCACGCTGAAAAACTTTCTTCTGACAGCCGGAGCAAAATAAAAACACCCGAAGCGAAGTGATCATTGCTTCGGGTGCCACACTTTACGGTAAAAATATGAACAGCGTCTTTCGATACCATACTCTCCGGCGTATGCCCGGTCTCAGATGCTAAGAAGCCTTTCGGCGTTTTTGTGCAGTATGTTCTCTTTTTCTTCGTCGGAAAGGGGAAGGGAAAGAAGCGTTTTTTTCTCTTTTCCTGAATCACTCCACGGCGAGTCGGTGCCGAAAAGTATCTTATCCGAACCGTGCGCTTTTACTATACGCAAAAACTGGTCTGTCGGATACATATCAAAGCCCATCGACGTGTCGATAAAAATGTCCGTGCCGACAATATACTTTTCAACGTCATCCCACTGCGACTGACCGCCCAGATGCGCGGCTATAAGCGTTCCGCCGCCCAGCTGCTTTCTGATATTTGCAAACATTTTCGGCGTTGCGCGATATGGCGGATCGTATGCCGGATCGAACCCCGCGTGATGCAGGATTATAAGCCCCTTTGAAAAAGCATAGTCGTATATTTTCAGCATTTCCGGTGCATCAGCAACGAAATCCTGATACTCTGCGTGAAGCTTTATGCCCGGAAGTCCGAGAGAAACCACGTAGTCTATGTCCCTTTTATAGTCATCCGTATGGGGATATATGCCTCCGAAAGCCTTAATTCTGCCGTCTGTTATCTCTGCGGAAAAGGCGTTCGTTTTAAGAGTCTGCGAATGTTTTGTTATTACCGGCATAACAACGGAAACGTCTATTTCAGATTTGTCCATAAAAGCGAGCAGCCCTGCTTTTGTCCCGTCCGTATGCGGAGCGTAAAGGTGCTTTCCGCTCTCAACAAGAGCCGCTATCGCGCGTGGAGCGAGAGTATCCGGAAAAATATGCGTGTGAAAATCTATGCATCTGATCTTATCCATTATTTACCTCTTGTTTTATGATCGGCAGTGGCTCACAGCCCGTCGTCAAAATAGTTTTCGCCGTTATCGTTGTCAGAACCGTCTGCAGCCGTTACCTCTCCGCCGATTCCGGTGCATTTTATGTCTCCCGAACAGCAGACGTCGCCATAAATGCCGTCGCAGACGATGTCTCCAAGACACGTAACGTCTCCGTTTATATCTCCGCAGGTAATATTGCCGCAGCACGCTGCAGCTTCAAGATCACTGAAACCGAGATCGACCGTAAATCTGTATCTTTCATAAGCTTCTTTTGAATCGATAAGCCTGCTTCCTACAAACGCCGCTATGCGCAGCTTGCCGTCGTCACCCCAGGGCAGCCTGTCTGTCGGGACGTTTTCGGAATTGCGGTCGAATAATTCCTCGATCGTCTTTGCCGCCGTATATTCGTTATATACGCCTTGTTTCATAAGACATAGAATGTTGAACAGGTCGTTGAGCATCTTATTTTCTCCGTTTCGTGTTTGCTCGCATCAAAGCTGCGGCATCAGTTTATCATAAATGACGCGTATTGTCAATAAGCTTGAAACGGCAATGAAAACACGTCGGCGGACCGGGCTGTTTTTTTTTGTTATCATTTGTCAAAAAAAGTATTACATTTTCGGGAAAGTATTGACAAACCGATTATTTGTGGTATTATTATAAACAAGTATTTTGTGCTTCCGTCCAAGTCGGGAGAAAACGTGAAATACAGAGACCTTTTCGGGCTCTGAAGGGAGATAGATAGATGGCAGAAAGCATCATTCGACTGGAAAACATTTCAGTCGCACTTGGTGGGGAACAAATTTTGAAAAATTTAAATCTCAATATAGGCGACAAGGAATTTGTAACATTGCTCGGTCCAAGCGGATGCGGAAAGACTACCACTTTGCGCATTATCGGCGGTTTTCAGCGCCAGGACAGCGGCAATGTTTTCTTTGCAAATGAGATAATTAACGATTTACCGCCATACAAACGCAACGTCAACACAGTTTTTCAGAAATATGCGCTTTTCCCGCATCTGACAGTATTCGGCAATATAGCCTACGGACTGCGTATGCAGAAGGTGCCGAAAGAAGAAAGAAAAACACGTGAAAAAGAGATAAAAAAACGTGTTGAAGAAATGCTTGCGCTTGTCAATCTGCGCGGTTTTGAAAACAGAGACATATCATCTCTATCAGGCGGTCAGCAGCAGCGTGTGGCAATAGCAAGAGCGCTTATAAACAAGCCTCACGTCCTGCTTCTTGACGAGCCTCTCGGAGCGCTTGACCTCAAGCTCCGCAAGGAAATGCAGATAGAGCTTAAAAATATACAGATAAAAACGGGCATCACGTTTATTTACGTTACTCATGACCAGGAAGAAGCGCTTACGATGTCCGATATAGTCGTTGTAATGAAGGGCGGAGAGATCCAGCAGATAGGCACCCCGCAGGATATCTACAACGAACCGAAAAATGCTTTTGTAGCTGATTTCATCGGCGAAAGCAATATCCTTCCGGGCGTTATGCTTGAAGACTACCGCGTAGAGATATGCGGCAGGCTCTTTGAATGCGTAGACAAAGGCTTTGAAGACAACGAGAAGGTCGGAGTAGTTGTCCGTCCCGAAGATATAGAAATTAAACCCGAAAAAGAAGGCTTCCTGCACGGCGTTGTAAAATCGTGCGTTTTCAAAGGCGTTCACTATGAAATGACCGTTGAGCAGGTAAACTATCCTTACACATGGCTCGTCCACTCAACCGATGCCGCCGATATCGGCGACAGGGTAGGAATTTGCTTTTACCCTAACGATATCCACGTTATGAAAGGCGAGGATATCGATTACAGCGTGTTCAGCAACGTTCCCGAGGAGGATGAGGAGGAATGAAACCTTTACCGAAATTCCGGCTGACACGCACGGCTTTCGCATATCCGTATCTCGTGTTTGCGATAATCTTTCTCGTAGCGCCTCTTATCCTTGTAATATTCTACTCCTTTACACGTCAGATAGACAACTATTCGGTATATAAAAACTTTGAGAATTCTCCTGAGATAATAATCGACAATCTCGATTTCATCGGATATGACGAGGATTCTTCTCTTTCACGGATAGGCACGTATTATTACGACGGCGAAAAGCTGACGATCGTCAATTACAGACCGAAACACCCCGAAACATACAGAGTGTTTTTTGAGGATGGCAAGATCTCAAATATCGAAGAATACGACGGCGAAGAGCTTATAGCTCAGGATCTTGACAACGTAAAATTTCTCAATAAGCTTACCGGCTTTTATTTTACGATAGACAACTTCGTCCGTTTCTTCAATAACGGCGACTCGATGAAGGTTTTTCTCCGCTCTATCTACATTGCGTTCATGTCAACTGTCTTTTGTCTCCTTATAGGCTTTCCCACGGCGTATGTCCTTTCAAAAATGAAGGAAAGAACAAGAAACATCGTTTCGGTAATGTTTCTGCTCCCTATGTGGATAAACTTCCTTCTGAGAACGTATGCGTGGAGGACCCTTGTTGAAAAAACGGGTATCATAAATACGATCCTCGGTTCTGTCGGACTTCCCGCGCAGAATCTCATGTATACGCAGGGCGCCGTTATTCTTGTTATGGTCTACGACTTTCTGCCGTTTATGATCCTTCCCATTTACAATACTCTCATCAAGATCGACAGATCTCTCATCGAGGCGTCTTACGACCTTGGCGCAAATCACTACCGCACTCTTTTCAGAGTTATTTTCCCTCTCGCAATACCCGGTATTTCAAGCGGTATAACAATGACCTTCGTTCCCGCGATCACGGCGTTCGCCATTTCCAAGATCATGGGCGGAACACAGTGCGCAACGATAGGCGAGGAGATAGAGAGAGTTTTCAACAACGATATGTGGTTCGGCTCTGCCATGTCCGTAATAATTATGGTCCTCATGCTTGCCTCAATGTTCCTTATTTCAGGCAAAGACAGCGATTCGGATAATATCGGAGGTGGACTGATATGACAGATCTCATCTATATCGCGGTCATAGCCGTTCCCGTTATTATCTCGCTAATTCTTCTTTTCGGCAATCCGAAGAGAAAATCAACGAAGATTTCACGGCTCGTATACCTTACGATAGTATTCATTTTTACCTATCTTCCCATAATCGTTCTTGTTATATTTTCTTTCAACTCCGGCCGTTCCACCGGCGTGTGGGAAGGCTTCTCCTTCAAGTGGTATGAAGAACTTCTGAATGACGACCGAATAAAATCGGCGCTTCTTACAACAGTTATAGTTGCGCTTTCTTCGGCGGTTATTTCCACCGTATTCGGCACGGTTTCCGCAATAGGTATTTTTTATATGAAAAAAATACCGAAAAGCATCGTTATGAACGTAACGAACATCCCTATCCTGAATGCCGATATCATCACCGGTGTTTCGCTGCTGCTCCTTTATAATATCCTTGGCATACCGCTTGGCTACGCCTCACTGATAATTGCACATATTTCTTTCAATATCCCATACGTTATCCTTTCCGTAATGCCAAAGCTGAAACAGATGGACAACAATATTTACGAAGCGGCGCTCGACCTTGGCGCAACGCCTACAAAGGCGCTCGTGAACGTAATCGTTCCTCAGATAATGCCGGGCATCGTGTCGGGCTTCCTGCTTTCGCTTACAATGTCGATGGATGACTTCGTAATCAGTCTTTTCACAAGCGGACCGGTCGTTTCCACGCTTTCTCTCGAAATATACTCGATGACAAAACGCGGTATAACGCCTGAAATCAACGCTCTTTCAACTATTATTTTCGTTATCGTGATCATAGTCCTTGTCATCACAAATATTAAGGATCCGCAGTCGAACGGAAAAAAACAAAGGGCGTAAAAAGCATCATTTGTGCAAAATGCACAAATATGTCAATGCCTTTTTATGACAAATTGAAAGCAACATAAAAAAGTTTTAATTTTCGCGTAACTTGTTGAAATGTTCGAAAAAAAATGATATAATCTCCGTAATTTCGTTTTAAAAACCACTGAAGCCTTGAGGAGTCCATATATGGCTGAAGAAAAAAAGAAAATGACATTTGAAGAGATCCTCGAATGCCTTCCCTGCAAAAACAAGGAAGTTCCCGGAAAATTCTCGGAAATTGTCAAATCCGTCACCGATGCTGACGAAACAGTTTATTTTTATGTTGTTTCCGACGTAGTTTTAGGCAGCCGCTATGGCGAAAGCTTTGCTGCCGTAACAGACAGACAACTTATATCTTATGATGAGATGCGCGATGAAAAGGTGTTGCGCTTCAAGCTCGGCGATATAGAAAAAGCAGATGTCAAAAGAATGTACGGCAACGCGCTTTTCCGCATAAAAACAGGCGGAAAGCTGCTTGAACTTAATAAGTGCTCATACTCCGTTACGGAATATTTTGACAATATTGCCCAGTATATCAACGATCTTAACGAGGGAAAAGATAAAAATACTCTCATAGAGGGCGTTCACGAATCATATGAAAAACGCCAGCTCTACTGCCCCAAGTGCGGAGCACGTCTTCCTTATAAAAATGCTCCCTGCATAAAATGCGCCGATAAAAAGAAGATACTCGGTCGTATCCTCGTTTATGTCAAACCGCATCTTGTGCTCTTGATCGTCGCGCTTCTTATGGCGGTCATTACAACCGTTACAAACCTGATCCCTCCGCTTCTTACCGCAAGGCTCGTCGACCAGACGCTCGTTAACGTTTCAGACCTTGTCAAGGGAACGCCCGAGATGAACGCAAGGATAAACGAACTTTTCATGATAGTTCTTTTCCTTTTCATCATCAACACGTTCCAGAATATCGTAGGCGCTTTCCGCGGTTATATACTCAGAATTGCTTCGGAACGCATAACAAATACTCTGAAAACCGAGCTCTACACAAAAGCGCAGTATCTTCCGATAAAATACTATGATAAAACCTCCACCGGTTCCGTTATATCGAGAATAAACGGCGATACCGCAAATCTTAACGGTTTTATCATGCGTATTTCGCAGGAAGTGCTCACTCAGGCCATACAGCTCGTCGGAATCGTTGTTGTAATGGTTTCGATGAACCCCGTTTTGTCTCTTCTGTCACTTCTTCCGATCCCGATAGTAGTAATAAGCGCAAAAATATTCTCCAAATTCATACACCCTTATTATTACCGTATCTGGAAACGCGGCGCGAAGATCAACTCTATCCTTGCAGACACTCTGCCGGGTATAAAAGTAGTTAAAGCGTTTACGTCAGAAGAAAAATCAATAAACAACTTCACTTCCACCAATAAGGATCTTATAAACGAAAACCTTAAAACCGCAAGGATCTCCTCAATTTACAACAGTGCTACCGGACTTGTAATGATGATGGGCAGCCTTGTTATCTGGGGACTTGGCGGATATATGGTTCTTACGAAAGCGTCGTTTCTCGGCTCTTCCGTTCTGACCGCCGGCGGACTGGTTGCGTTTATCAACTATATGTGGATGTTCTACAACCCGGTCCAGTTTTTCGTAAGCCTCAACGAAACATTTATCAGCGCTTTCACGTCCGCTGAACGTGTTTTTGAGATACTTGATGCGGAGCCGGAAGAGGACTTCGGTAAGGGCAATATCCCTGAAGGCGGCATCAAAGGTAAAATCGAATTCAGAAACGTATCTTTCAGTTACGAAAAAGGCAAAAAGATACTTTCCAACGTCAATTTTGTTATCGAGCCGGGCGAGATCGTCGGCATAGTCGGAACAACCGGTTCCGGTAAGTCCACCATAGTCAACCTGCTTATGCGTTACTACGAAAACCATGAAGGCGAGATTTATATCGACGATCAGAACATAAGAGATATAGACCTTCAGTTTTACCGCTCATCCGTCGGCTACGTTTTGCAGGAACCGCTTCTTTTCAAAGACACGGTATTCAGAAATATTGCTCATTCAGACCCGACAACACCTGTTGAGGACGTTATTTATGCGGCGCAGGTCGCAAATGCGCATAAGTTTATCACTAAACTTCCCGACAGCTACGATACTATGCTCGGTGAGCGCGGCGTAGGCCTTTCCGGTGGCGAACGTCAGCGTATTTCCATTGCGCGCGCCGTTCTCAAAGACCCTGCGATCCTTATCCTTGATGAGGCTACGGCTTCTGTCGACTCTGAAACCGAAAGCATTATTCAGGAAGCGATCGAGCGTATTATAAACGGCAGAACGACCATTATGATAGCGCACAGACTTTCAACCCTGAAAAAAGCGGATAAGATCATTGTTGTTGAAGACGGCAAGATCTCCGAAATGGGCTCTCATAACGAGCTTATGGAAAAACAGGGAAGATATTACAAGCTTGTCAAGATACAGTCTCTTGCCCGTGAACTTTCGGACGAAGGCGGCATTTTTGAAGGCGACGGCAAATAATTGATTTATTAAAATCGGTGATTTTATGGATAATTCAGTAAGATTTTTCAGCGGAAAACATATTCATATTACTCCGGGCTCAATGGGCGTTCTTCTTAACGTGACCATGCCCGACGGAACGGTTTATGAGGACGTTGAACCTCGCCGTTATTTCCCTATTTCCGATATCTATAAAAATATCAGCATCGTCCGTGTTGAAGAGGACGAGCGCGGTAAAGATAAGATCACGGAATATCTTATTATCAGGGATGTTGCAAACCTTGATGAAGAGTCCGCAAAAGCGCTGACCGATTCTCTGAATAAATATTATATGATACCGAAGATCCTCGATATTTACGAGCAGAAAAGCGTTTACGGCATCCTTCAGTGGAAGGTGCTTACCGACCGCGGCGAATTCGCTTTTGATATCAGAGATATCTATTCAAGCATCAAACAGCTCAACAGCGGCAAAATACTTATTATCGACTCTTACGATAACCGTTACGAAATAGACGACGTAAGCAAGCTTTCCAAAAAAGGACAGAAGCTGCTCCTCGGTTATCTGTAAGCCTTTGTTCCGAAAACCGACGCATAGCGGTTAATTATATATTTCAAAAGGAGAAAAGAAAGAAATTGAAGAAAATTGTTTTGGGACTTATTGCCGTAGCGATGCTTACCGCACTGCTTTGTTCCTGCGGCTCGTCAGGTTCGACACAGCTCAGAGTCTACAACTGGCAGGAGTATATGGATCCTGAAGTAATTGAAATGTTCACAAAAGAAACGGGTATTGAAGTGTTATACAACGTATTCGACACAAATGAGAATATGTATAACAAGATCAAGAATATGAAGGGCTATTCCTACGACGTCATATTCCCGTCCGACTACATGGTAAAGAAAATGGCGGATGAGGGCATGCTTGCCGAAATCAACTACGACAATATCCCGAATTATAAGTATATCAACAACAGCTATAAAGGCATGGCGTTTGATAAAAAGAATCTTTTTTCCGTTCCCTACATCGGTGGAACAGTCTGCATCGCTTATAATCCCGCATACGTCGATGAAAGCGAAGTAACTTCCTGGGATGTTCTCTGGAACGAAAAATATGCCGGAAACATCTTTATGATGGACAGTGAGCGCGACTCTATTGCCGTAGCTCTTCTTCGCCTTGGCTATTCGATCAATACCAAGAACAAAGACGAACTGAACGAAGCAAAAGATCTTCTCATTCAGCAGAAGCCGCTCGTTCTCGCATATACCTCCGATGACGTCAAAGAAAAAATGGCGAAAGAAGAGGGCTGGCTTGCCGTTATGTGGTCCTGCGATATTACGTTCATAAGAGACCTTAACGAAAACATCAAATTCGTAATTCCCGAACAGGGCACAAACATCTGGTGGGATAACGTTTGCATTCTTGAAAGCGCAGAGCATAAGGAAGAGGCTGAAAAATTCATCGACTTCCTTTGCCGCCCCGATATCGCACTTATGAATGCGGAATACCTCGAAAGCTCGACCCCTAACACAGCTGCATGGGAAGAGCTTGATGAAGAGATCAAGAATGACCCCGTTATTTATCCTTCCGATGAAATGCTTGCAAAATGCGAAGTTTTTGATGACCTTGCAGATTACACGTCAACCTATACCGAGATCTGGAACGCGGTAATCAACTCATAGTAAAACAATAAAATGCTGCCGGGTATGCGTCCGGCAGCTTTTTTATGCGCAGGGCCGAGAATGAATACAAATTACTTTTATCAAAAAGTCACAATCTTGTTGTTTATAAATCACATTACACTGATATAATGTATAATGCGGTGGGATTGGACTTCCACCCGGATAATTAATGATTTTATAATATATATAAGGTATTATATTACCGGAAAGGGCATAAAATGACTAAAAACAAAGCTGTTCTTGACTGGATTGACGAACAGGTCAAACTTTGCAAACCCGATAAGGTAGTGTGGATCGACGGAAGCAACGAACAGAGAGACGCTCTTCGCGCCGAAGCATGCTCCACAGGCGAACTCATCAAATTAAACGAACAGAAACTCCCCGGATGCTATCTTCACAGAACTGCGAAAAACGACGTAGCACGTGTTGAAAGCAGAACCTTCATCTGCACCGAAACGCAGGAAGAAGCAGGTAATATCAACAACTGGTGCGATCCCAAAGAGATGCACGCAAAACTCAATGCTCTTTACAAGGACTGCATGGTAGGCAGAACGATGTATGTTATCCCTTATTCCATGTGCATGCCCGAATCACCGTTCGCAAAAATCGGTATTGAGCTCACAGACTCCATTTACGTTGTTCTCAACATGCTCATCATGACCCGTGCGGGACAGAAAGTTCTCGATACCCTCGGCGATAACCCAGATTTTGTCAAAGGTCTTCATGCAAAAAAGGATATAGACGAAGAAAACAGATACATCGTTCACTTCCCGCAGGAAAACAGCATCTGCTCCGTTAACTCCGGTTACGGCGGAAACGTTCTTCTCGGCAAAAAGTGCTTCGCTCTCAGAATCGCTTCCTACCTTGCTCATAACGAGGGCTGGCTTGCTGAACATATGCTCATCCTCGGTATCGAATATCCGAACGGCGAGCTCCATTATATCACTGCTGCATTCCCGTCAGCATGCGGTAAAACAAACCTCGCAATGCTTATTCCTCCCGAAATCTTCGCAAAACAGGGTTATAAAGTATGGTGCGTAGGTGACGATATCGCATGGCTCCGCATCGGTCCTGACGGACGTCTCTGGGCGGTAAACCCCGAAAACGGATTCTTCGGCGTTGCTCCCGGAACAAACGTTAAATCAAACCCCAACGCTCTCGCCGCAACCCGCAGAGAAACCATCTTCACAAACGTTGTTCACAACCTTGAGGACAACACGGTCTGGTGGGAAGGACTTGACAAGAATCCTCCGAAGAACGCCGAAAACTGGCTCGGAGAAAAATGGGACGGCTCTGACGGAACAAAGGGCGCACATCCCAACTCACGCTTCACTGCAATGGCTGAAAACTGCCCGTGCATTTCCAAAGAATTCAACAATCCCGCAGGCGTTCCCATTGACGCTATCATATTCGGCGGCCGCCGCGCAAAGACCGCACCGCTCGTATATCAGTCATTTGACTGGAACCACGGCGTATATGTAGGTTCCGCAATGGCTTCCGAAACTACCGCAGCAGCTGCAGGCGCAGTAGGCGTTGTTCGCCGCGACCCGATGGCTATGCTTCCGTTCGTAGGCTACAATATGGGCGATTACTGGGCACACTGGATCGACATGGGTAAAAAGATCCCCAATCCTCCGAAGATATTCAACGTTAACTGGTTCAGAACAGACGATAACGGACATTTTATCTGGCCCGGATATGGTGAAAACCTCCGCGTTCTTCTCTGGATACTCGGCAGAGTTGCAGGTACTGTCGGCGCAGTTGAAAGCGCTATCGGCTATCTTCCCAACCCCGAAGATATCAATATCGAAGGTCTTGAAGACAGCGGTATCACACGCGACGTTCTTACCGGACTTCTTTCTGTTGATAAAGATCTCTGGAAAGAAGATGCTGACAGTGTTGAACAGTTCTACAACAAAGTAGGCGATCATACACCCGCAGAGCTTCGCAATCAGCTTGCCGCACTCAGAAAGAGACTTGGCTGATAACCACTCATAAAAACAGATAAGCATTATAAAGACCGCGCGGAAGTTTGATCTTCCGCGCGGTCATGCAATACGCGTCTTTTATAAACATTTTGCCGTTACAGACGATAAAAACGAATGAAAAAAAGGAAAGATTCTTGATTTTACGTCGAAAATATGGTAGAATACGTCTATAATAATAAGCATAAATCTGACAAATATCTTTGCGGGGGTGAAATAATACGGATAACGATAAAATAACACGGCTTGCCGAAATGATAACAAGGTCGCACAATACTGTTTTCTTCGGCGGTGCAGGCGTTTCAACCGAAAGCGGACTTAAAGATTACAGAAGCGAAGACGGGCTTTACAATACTGTAAAAAAGTACAAGGTTTCTCCGGAAACGATACTCAGTCACAGTTTTTTTGTTGCATATCCGGATGTTTTCTACGATTTTTACTACAATTATTTCCTGAGCTCTTCCGCAGAACCCAACAGCGCTCATTTTGCACTCGCAAAGCTTGAAAAAGAAGGGAAGCTTAACGCCGTTATCACTCAGAATATCGACGGACTTCATCAGCGCGCCGGCAGCAAAAACGTTCTTGAACTTCACGGAACGATATACAGGCATTACTGCCCACGCTGCAAAAAGGAGATGTCTTTTGAGTCGGTAAGGTCTCTTTGCGGCGGCGTTCCGAGATGTGAAAAGTGCGGCAGCGTAGTCAGACCGGACGTTGTTCTTTATGAAGAACAGCTCGATGAAAGGGTGATAGAGGCCGCCGTTGATGCGATCTCATCTGCCGAGCTTCTTATTATCGGCGGCACTTCTCTTGCGGTGTATCCTGCGGCAGGATTCCTTCATTATTTTCAAGGCAGCAACATTGTGCTTATAAACAGAGGCGAAACACAGTTTGACAACAAGGCGTCTCTCGTTTTCAGGGATAAGATAGGGGACGTTCTTTCAAAAACGGTTGAACTTATCTCCTGACGGAAGGAATTCTGATATATTATAAAACAAATCAGACGGCGAAACTCGCCGTCTGAATATATATTATTTCGCTTTTTCCCCGAGCGGATTCCATCTTCCGGAAATGTAATAGATAAGAAACATTAAAAACAACGCCATATTGTGAAGTATCATACATGCCCACGCAGATACGAGACCGAAAGAAAGAAGCTGCGTGCAGATAAACGTTCCGATAATTCTGATCCCCCACATACCTGATATATTACAGATAAACGGCATTACGGTTTTTCCCATTCCCTGCATCATTCCTTCTACGATTATCGAAAATCCGTAAAAAGGTTCTGAAACGGCTACCATTCTGAGCACTGTTGAACCGAGAGCGACCACCTCTTCGCTTTGCGAAAAGATCCGCATCATATCAGGCGCAAAGATAAACAGCAGTGACCCGGATACGATCATCAGCACTATCTCTATCGGAAGTATCATTCTTGAAAGATCTCTGATCTTTTTTTCGTCTTTCGCTCCGAGTGCGTTGCCTGCAAGCGTGGCAGCAGCAGTCTGCATTCCGTAACCGGGAATATAGAAGGCTGATTCTACGGTATTGGCTATCGTGTGCGCCGCAGTGGATACCTCGCCAAGTGAGTTTACCATTGCCGCAAAACATACGTATCCGAAAGACGTTGCGAAACGCTGTATGGCATTTGGCAGAGCAACACGCAGACACGGTCTGAGTATTGCGGCGTCAGGCTTGAGAGACTGTCCTTTCGGGGAAAGCAGCGGGTGTTTCCATACTACCGCTGTAATGCTTATTCCGCCTGCAACAAAAGAGATAGCGCTTGCTACCGCCGCGCCTATAACGCCCATTCCCGCTCCGGGAACCGTAAAGACAAAAGAAAACAGCTCAACCTCTCTTGTGGGGTAGATAAGAAAGAAATTAAGAACAACGTTTATTATATTCACCAGCACCCCGACACGCATGGGTGTTTTTGTGTCTCCGACTGCCCGCAAAACGGTTCCGAATATTATCGAAGCCGTTCGCGCAAGCATGGGAACATATAAAATAAAGAAATATTTTCCCGAAATATCGCGTATATTCTCGTCAACCTGCATCATCTTAGGCACAAGTCCGCTGAGTGATAACGTTACCGCGGTAAAAATCAGACCGCATACTATCACCGCGAGAGTGGCCTGGGCGGATGCCTTTTTTACCGCTTCTTTGTTCCCGGCTCCGTTTGCCTGCGCAATAAACGCCAGAAATCCGACGCTTACAGCCGAAATCGTGCTTCCTATAAGCCAGTTGACCGTTGTTGTCGATCCTACCGCCGCCGTTGCATCGGTGCCAAGAGAACCGACCATAGCCGTGTCTATATACTGAACCGCCGTCTGCATAAGCTGTTCAAGCATGGTCGGCCACGCCAGAGAAAATATGACCGGAACAAGCTCAAACGGCAGTCTGAATTTCCTTTTCATCTTTTATCCTCGGTATCAAGTGAATTCCAAAACAGTATAACATATTTAAGATATTTTTACAAGTTTATTTTCACCTATTGAAAAAAAGTTCGGAATGTGCTATTATATGTCAAATGATTTTTGAGAGGTTTTTATGGACTACGAATTGCTTTGCAGCCAGCTTCATTCTCTTATCAACGGCGTTCCTCATCGCATTGCAAATCTCGCAAACGCCGCAGCCCTCCTTTACCACGGGCTTGATCGTATAAACTGGGCGGGCTTTTACCTTATTGAAGACGGAATCCTCATTCTCGGTCCGTTTCAGGGAAAACATGCCTGTATAGAGATCCCTTTGGGCAGGGGAGTTTGCGGAACTGCCGCCCAAAAAAACGAAACCGTCCTTGTAAAGGACGTTCATGAATTTGAGGGACATATCGCTTGCGACAGCGCTTCAAATTCCGAGATCGTTATTCCGATACGACAAAACGGAAAAGTGATAGGCGTGCTTGATATAGACAGTCCCGTAAAAAACCGGTTTTCCGAAAGCGATAAGCAGGGACTTGAACGATTCGTGCTTGTCCTTCAATCGTGTCTTTTCTCTTGAAAATATAACTTTGTCCTTACGGAGTTCATATGAATTACAGAAACGATAAATACGGAAATAAACTCTCGATCCTCGGCTTCGGCTGTATGCGATTTCCTAAAAAGGTCGGAGCTACTGATATAGCCGAAACAGAGCGTGAAATAATGCTCGCCATAAAAAACGGAATAAACTACTTTGACACAGCCTATATTTATCCCAAAAGCGAATCAGTGCTCGGCGAGATACTTGAAAAAAACGGGGTCAGAGATAAGATCAACATCGCAACGAAACTTCCCCATTATCTTATCAAAAAACGCGAGGATCTCGATCGGATTTTTGACGAAGAGCTTAAGCGTCTGCGCACCGATCACGTCGATTACTATCTTATGCATATGCTTACCGATATCGATACTTGGGAACGTCTTGTTTCAATAGGAATCGAAGACTGGCTTTCCGAAAAAATATCAGGCGGCGCTATCCGTCAAGTAGGGTTTTCATATCACGGCAATAGCGAAATGTTTTGCAGACTTGTTGACGCGAGAGACTGGGACTTTTGTATGATCCAGTATAATTATATGGACGAAAACTCCCAGGCAGGACGCCGTGGCCTTGAATACGCCAATAAAAAAGGGCTTCCCGTTATGATCATGGAACCGCTTCGCGGCGGCAAGCTCGCAAACCCGACCGAAAAAGCAAAAAAGATCATGGAAAGGTATAGCCCTTCACACACTCCCGTCCAGTGGTCTTTTCTCTGGCTCTGGGATCAGCCTCAGGTCACAGTGGTTTTGTCCGGCATGAACTCCGTACAAATGATTCTTGACAATGTTGCTACGGCATCTTCCGCAAAAACAGAGCAGATGAGCAGCGAAGATAAAGAGATGCTGTCGCAGGTGGTAAAGGCGATAAATTCTAAAATGAAGGTAGGCTGCACGGGATGCGGCTATTGCGTGCCGTGTCCGAAAAATGTGGATATTCCCGGGACTTTCGCTGCATACAACAGAGCGAGCAGCGAGGGAAAGATACCCGGACTGATCGATTACTTTATGTGCACTGCACTTCGCCCGACTTCTACCGCCGCTTCACAGTGCGTGGGCTGCGGCAGATGCGAAAAACACTGTCCGCAGAAAATAGAGATCAGAAAGGAACTCAAAAACGCATCAAAATACCTTGAAGGACCTCTTTACAAAACAGCAAGAAAAGTGGCTAAAATATTTGTGAAAATGTAAAAAGGATTTTTGTATCTGAAAATACATTGAGTAAACCCTCAACCTCCGGATATCGGAGGCTGAGGGTTTATGTAATATATTCAATTGCTGTCGGATTGGATTGATTATTTCACCGTGTGCTGATGTTTTACTTCCGCTTGGTGGCTATGCAGGTTTTGACATTACGCTTTGTCGGTAAGATAGTAAACGGTAATTATTCCAGAAAAGTAACTGCAAACCCGATCCGGTATTCTTTGAGAAACAGTAAAAGATCAATGGCATGCTGTATAAGCGAACAGATTTTTATGTCTGTTCCGTCATAATTTATTCTGCTACGGTTTAAGCTGTGATAAGATATTACAACCGGAGTATTTTTGGGAAATCTTCTGCCGCCAGAGCTGACAGTCTCACCGTTTACGGTTATAGATTCCACTATTCCGGGGCTTTTTAATAATCCTATAGTCAGATCATTGAGAGGAACACATCTGACATTTGTAAAGCCTGCGCTCTCAAACATTGCCGCAATTGCGCTGTAATCTTTTTTCGCAAAATCAGAGATGGATGACGGAACTTTTGCTGTATCTTCTGAGTTTAAATCCTCGTTATCTTTTTTATGGATATCCATAAAAATCCAGCGATAAAAAGAGAAAAAATACCCATTATCGCAAGGATGAAGAACCCTGAATTAGGATCGCCTGAAGCATGTCCGGCAGAAAAACCGATTAAAATCATCAGGACGCCGACAATCACAATAATCAGGGATTATTTAATTTTCAGAGCTTTTGTTTTTAATGCATCGGCATATTTTTTGTCGGCAAGCTCCATTTGTTTCATACGGACCATACGATCTGTTTCAGCTTGTTTAACGCTTGCTTCGTTTTCATTGTGCAGTAAGACCTTAGAGCCGCAATAATCGCAAAAAACATCTTTACACCCTTCTTCAATGTTGAGCGCCGCTCCGCAATTAGGGCATTGTGCCTGGATAGTATTGACAGCCATATATTTCCCTCCTGTAATCAATTATTTTATGATTTCCTGAAAAGACCTTTCTGCAGTACTGATTTGCGGGAAACGGAAGTATTCAGGTTCGCTGCTACTTCCAGACATAATATCTGACTTTAACTTTAAGCGCCTTTTCGCCAGATTTCGAATTTACTATCGAAATGTCTTCGATTTTTATCTTGTCTCCGTATTTTTCTCCTATTGCCGATTCGGTAATATCGGCGATAATATCATCTGCTCCGAAGCCTTCAAGCATACCTTTGTCCATACTCAGCCCTGCAACCGAAAATGAAGAAATACCTGCGATTATCCGTCCGTCTTTCACGCTCGGCTCTGCGTGTATGGAAATATCAATCTCTTCAGGCAGCAACAGCATTACAAGAAACGGGAGCTCTGAACCGGTAAGCGATGAAATTCTGTCCTTTTCGATTATACCGTTTACCGTAACGCCTCCCTGATCGGGAAATGAAATAGAAACGTTTTTCAGCGGCTGCATCTTTTCTTCGTTTTGCTTTATTACTGCGCTGATTTCGCTTTGCGTTATTTCCGCTTCAAACGGAACTTCCGTAACCTCTTTCAGCCTTTCAGACGATATTTTAACAATATCAGGCATTTTATCGGATATCCGGGTATGCGTTTCTCCTATATAAATTCCGCAAAACATCGCAAAAACAGGCAGTATGAGCGCAATAATTATTACCGCAACGGCAATTACCACTCTTTTTACCTTTGTTTTCTTTGAAAAAGCATGACCGCATGCCGGACAGAAACGCGAGTTATCCGGAATATCGTTTACGCACTTTTTACACTTCATTATTATACATCCTTCTGCATTCGTTATCATCGATCGGGTGTTTTATTATTCATTTTTTATATTATACATATAAAAATGGGGGCGGTCAAGGGTTTTTTTGCCCAAATTTGTGTCAAAACGGTGAACATATGCGATTATACATAAATAATTGTGTTTAATAACTTGACAAAACGATAAAAAAGGATTACAATATAAAATGATATATTATTACTGTAAGTATGCATTTTCCGTCAATTCTGAATTTCGGAAATCATATTATATCGGGAGGTATTGTTTTGGTCAAAAGCATGACAGGCTTCGGAAGAGCCTCCGCCATAAATAACGGAGTGGCGATCACCGTAGAAATAAAGTCGGTAAATCACCGTTATCTTGAGCTTAACGCGCGTATTCCGAGAGCATATATGCAGCTTGAAGACAATATACGCTCGTATCTTGCAACCCGTCTTTCAAGAGGCAAGCTCGATCTGAATCTCAACCTTGATTTCTCCGCAGCCGAAAGCGACAAAACGGTAAGTATCGATCGCGGACTTCTTCGCAATTACCTTGATGAGCTCGAATCCGTTTCAAAGGAATTCGGACTGACAAACGATATTACGGTAAGCAGCGTTCTCCGTCTTCCGGACGTTCTTTCTCTTACACAAAACGAAAGCGACACAAATGAAATGTGGCAGGCGGTCAAACCCGTTGTTGAAGAGGCGACGGATGCCCTGATTCGTCAGAGAGAGGCTGAAGGTCAACGCCTTTACAGCGATATCGTTACAAAGCTCGATGCCATCAATGAACGTGTAGCGGTTATTAATGCGAGAGTTCCGGTCCTGACCGAAGAATACTGCGAAAAGCTGAAAAAACGCATTGAAAAACTTCTCGGCGGAGCGGAAGTCGATCAGCAAAGGCTCCTGACAGAGGTAGCGATCATGGCAGATAAAACGGCGATCGACGAAGAGGTCGTCCGTCTCGGCTCTCACGCCAAAGCGCTTGAAGAGGCTCTGCTTTCCGAAAAACCCGCAGGTAAATACATCGATAATTCCATTCAGGAAATGAACAGAGAGGTCAATACCATATCGTCGAAAATAGGCGATCTTGAAGTTACGAGAATAGTTCTTGAGCTCAAATCCATCATCGAACAGATAAGAGAACAGATACAGAATATAGAGTGAAGATATGAAACTTATAAATATCGGATACGGCAACAGTATCGCAGACAGCAGAATAATAGCCGTCATTGCACCGGACTCGTCCCCCGTAAAAAGAATAATTGCCGATGCGAAGGAAAAAGGCTTCCTTGTTGACGCCACCTACGGACGCAAAACCAAGTCCGTTATCGTAACAGACAGCTCGCACGTTGTGCTCAGTGCAGTCTCTCCCGAAACGATAAGCGGACGCGTAAACGAAAATATCGGAGAATAATCTGAATATAATAAAACAGGAGTAATGATTATGTTATATCCCAGCGTAAACAATCTTATAAAAGGCGAACACAGATGTCGCTATTCGCTTGTAATCGCCGTTGCAAAACAGGCGCGTTATCTCGCTGAAAAGGCAGAGGAAAACGGCGAAAAGCTTGAAGAAAAACCCATAAAGCAGGCGGTAATGACGTTTGCGGAAGGAAAAGCTTCTTACACAGAGCATGTTGAAAACTGATGCTTCGCTTTATGCACTCGTTGCGATAAAAGATCTGCCGATGTCCGCAGACGGGCTGTATACATATTCCGTTCCGGACGAATTACGTTCTGTCGTTACAGCGGGTCTTTTCTGCACCGTTCCTTTCGGAAGGAAGAAAGAGACACAGGGCGTTATTATTTCCCTGACGGATAAAACGGAAGTTCCCGTTGATAAGCTCAGAAGCATTTCTTCAGTCGAAGAGGGGGAACGCGATATCACGTCGCTCTCGGAATCAAAACTGAGCCTTGCCTTATATATCAGGGAACGCTATTTCTGCACATACTGGGACGCTGTGTCGCTCGTCCTTCCATTTGCGGGGACAAAGAAAAAAAGCAACAGGCAGCATGCTTTCAAGGACCCTCTTGCAAAACTCGAAAGGCACGTAGCCTCTGAGGCGGTTCTTAACACGCAGCAGCAAAAAGCCTATGAAGAGATCCGAAAAAAACTTTTTACGGGCGGAGTCCATCTTCTTTTCGGGGTCACAGGCAGCGGAAAAACGCTTGTTTATATAAAGCTTATAAACGACGTGCTGTCTGAAGGTAAAACCGCGCTTCTGCTTGTTCCCGAGATCGCCCTGACGTATCAGATAGTCGCGCGTCTTTACGACAGTTACGGAAGTGATCTCGCGGTCCTTCACAGCGCGCTTACGCCTGCAGAACGCAGAGAAACCTTCAGAATGATAGCCGAAGGCAAAAAGAAGATCATTGTCGGCACTCGTTCCGCGCTTTTTGCCCCGGTAAAGAATCTCGGCATTGTAATAATAGACGAAGAGCAGGAAAACTCGTATAAATCAGAGATGACTCCTAAATACGCAGCCCGCGAGGTTGCGGCGTTTATAGTAAAAAAAGAGAACGCTCTTCTCGTTATCGCCTCCGCCACCCCGTCATTCGAGGCCTTCAGGCTTGCGGAGTCCGGAAAAATAGGCTTTTCCGAGATCAGTGAACGATATAACGGCGGACCGCTGCCAAAGGTCGTGCTTGTTGATATGCACGAAGAAACGGCAAAAGGCAATTCAACGCCTTTCGGATCGCTTCTTGTTTCGGAAATCTCTCAGAATCTTAAAAACGGCGAGCAGACGGTTCTTTTTATGAACCACAGAGGGTATAATACTTTCGTCAGCTGTCTTGACTGCGGTGAGCCGATAGTTTGTCCGTATTGCGGAGTAACGATGCCATATCACAAAAAAAACGAAAGGCTCGTTTGTCACTATTGCGGCTATTCCGTTCCCGTTCCTCAGCAATGCCCCAAATGCGGAGGCAAGACCATGAAATACTCAGGCGTGGGAACGCAGAAAGCCGAAGAAGACCTTTCGTCGATCTTCCCCGAAGCACGGATCCTGAGAATGGATGCGGATACCGTTTCAGAAAAGGGAAGCAGAGATAAGATCCTATCTTCGTTTTCGCGGGGAGAATGCGATATTCTTCTCGGCACGCAGATGATAACAAAAGGGCTCGATTTCCCGAACGTTACGCTCGTGGGCGTCCTTCTTGCCGATACGATGCTTTTTTCGTCTGATTTCCGCGCGTTTGAAAAAACGTTTTCACTACTTACGCAGGTCGTGGGCAGGGCGGGACGTTCGCAAAAAACAGGCAGAGCGGTCATTCAGTCTTTTTATCCCGAGCATCGCGTTTTCCGTTATGCTCTCGATCAGGACTACATGGGCTTTTACAGAAACGAAACGGCGTTCAGGCAGACAATGCTTTACCCACCGTTCTGCGATATCTGTCAGGTCTCGTTTATCGCCTCCACCGAGGAAAAAGCATTTGACGCCGCCGAAAGATTCGAAAACGCCCTCAGGGCTTCGCAGCAGGAGCTTCCCCTGCGCGTGATTCCCGCAAAAGCGACGTATGTTCCAATGGTTGAAACGAAACCGCGCGTAAGGATACTGCTTAAATGCGTTGACAACCGCAGACAGAGAAAAGTCCTTTACGACGTATATCTTTCATTTATAAAAAATCCGGCGAATAAAGATATTCGCATCGATATAGATATGAACCCGGCAAATATCGGGTAAACAGGAGCTTGAAAATGGCATTACGCGAAATAGTAACCGAAGGGTATGAAAGCCTTTCAAAAATATCAAAACCCGTCACGTCGTTTGACTCACGTCTTGAACTTCTCATCAAAGATATGAAAGACACGCTTGTCAATGCCGACGGACTCGGACTTGCCGCGCCTCAGATAGGCGTTCTTCGCCGTGTCGTAATTATCGTGGACGGCGATACCGATCAGCTTGTGGCGCTTGTCAACCCCGAGATTGTTTCCGCGTGCGGCACCCAGAACGCAAACGAGGGCTGTCTTTCGATCCCCGGCGTTTGGGGAAAAACGGAACGTCCTGCAGAAGTTACCGTAAAAGCGCAGGACGCAAAGGGCGAATGGTTCGAGCTTACGAGAAACGGAATAACAGCCGTCTGCATCTGCCATGAGGTGGATCATCTCAACGGGATCCTTTTCCGTGAACATGTTATCGAATATATAGAGGAAAGAAACTGATGCGCGTTCTTTTCATGGGATCTCCTGATTTCGCAGTTGAATCGCTTAAAGCGCTCACCTCTGCGAAATATGATATCTGTGCCGTTGTAACGCAGCCCGACAGACCGAAAGGCAGGGGCTATGCTCTTTATCCGACTGCGGTAGGCGAATATGCGCAGACAAACGGATATGAAGTATATAAACCCGAAAAGCTGAAAAACGGCGAACTTCTTCCCATACTCGAAAAATACGTACCGGACGTAATCGTTGTGGCGGCATACGGCAGGATCCTTCCCGAATACATCCTGAATTTCCCCCGATACGGCTGCGTTAACGTTCATGCATCTCTTCTCCCGAAATACAGAGGCGCGTCTCCGATCAATTTCGCAATCATAAACGGAGAAAAAGAGACTGGCATCACAACTATGTTGATGGACAAGGGACTTGACACGGGAGATATCCTTTTACAGAGATCCACTCCTATCATGCCCGGTGACAACGCGGGCACGCTCCACGACCGTCTTGCCGTTATCGGCGGCGACCTTATATGCGAAACGCTGAAGGGGCTTGAAAACGGAACGGTAACGCCCGTAAAACAGACCGGAGAAAGCTGCTACGCTCCGCTCATTGACGCAGAAACGAAAAAACTCTCTTTTTGCGATACAAAAGAAAAAATAATCAATAAAATAAGGGGTCTTTCTCCCGTTCCCGGCGCGATCGCTTTTTCGGAGGGAAAAACAGTTAAAATATTCGCGGCTGAAGAGGTCGATGAAGAAAAAGAAGGCTGCCTCACAGTAAAAGCCGCGGACGGACTGATCCGTATTACCGAGCTTGCTCCCGAAGGGAAAAAAAGAATGACCGACGAAGCGCTGCTGCGCGGAAACAGGGACTTCAGGCTTGATTATTAACAATAGAAACGGAGGCTGAAAATTGCCGTATTTATATTTTGACACATGGTATCTTGTACTTGTTGTTCCGGCGGTCATCCTGTCGCTTCTCGCATCGGCGTCTGTTAAAAGCACTTATGCAAAATACGCCGCCGTGCCGTCTGCAAGAGGAATGACGGGGGGTGAGCTCGCCTCCGAGATACTCAGAAGAGCCGGGATTTATGACGTTACCGTTGAGCGCGTATCCGGTCAGCTTACAGACCATTACAGCCCTAAGGAGAACATAATCCGTCTTTCTGACGGAGTATACGGAAGCTCTTCCGTTGCAGCACTCGGAATTGCGGCCCACGAAGCGGGGCACGTGCTTCAGTATTACGGCAATTACGCGCCGATACGCATAAGAAACACGATCCTTCCCGTTGTCAATTTTGGATCTGGGCTTTCCGTACCGATAATATTGCTCGGCTTTGTTTTCGGCAGCAGACTGCTTGTTGATATAGGCATCGTTCTGTTTTTCTTTGTCGTTTTATTTCAACTCGTTACGCTTCCTGTCGAATTCAACGCATCGTCAAGAGGTATTCAGCAGCTTGAGAGCTGCGGCGCGCTTTCAAGCGAAGAGCTGCCGCTGGCAAAAAAGGTACTCAGAGCCGCTGCAATGACGTATGTCGCTTCAGTCGCTGTCTCTCTTGCGCAATTTCTCAGATTGATTCTGATTTCGAACGGACGAAGAAGATGAAAACGGATTTAGCATCTCTTGATTACGGTTCACTGCAAGCTTTTGTCAAAGAAAACGGTCTTCCCGAATATCGCGCTCAGCAGATATTCCGCTGGATTTCCAGAGGCGTGTTTTCGTTTGACGAAATGACGGATATATCAAAACCGCTTCGCGAAACTCTTTCCGAAAAGGCATATCTGCCTGTTCTGACAACAGAGAAAAAACTCATTTCATCAGACGGCACCGTAAAATACCTTTTTACTCTGTCTGACGGAGAGCATATCGAGACGGTATTGATGAATTACGAACACGGTAATTCTGTATGTATATCTTCTCAGGTAGGCTGCAGAATGAACTGCGCTTTTTGCGCAAGCTCACTCAGAGGGCTTAAGCGCTGCCTTACTGCGGGCGAAATGCTCGCACAGGTCGCGGCGGTGAATAAAGAATACGGCGTTTCATCGGTAGTTGTTATGGGTATAGGCGAACCGATGGATAACTATGAAAACCTTCTTGTTTTTCTTGAAAATCTGAGCGATCCCCGCGGGCTTGCGATGAGCCTGAGGCATGTTTCGGTCTCAACATGCGGCATAGTCCCGAAGATCAACGAGCTTGCAAAGAAAAAAATGCAGCTTACTCTTTCTGTTTCTCTTCATGCGCCCGATGATGAGACGAGAAACAGAATCATGCCGGTCAATCGCAAATGGAACATTGAAACCCTCATTTCCGCATGCAGACATTATGCGGAGGAGACCAAAAGACGTATTTCTTTTGAATATACGCTTATAAAAGACGTAAACGATACGCCGAAGCATGCCGAAGCACTCGCAAAACTTCTTCACGGTATGCTTGCACACGTAAATCTTATTCCCGTCAATTATGTCAGCGAACGCGGATTTTATCCTTCATCACCGGAAAGCGTACGAAGTTTTTACGATATTCTTCAAAGCAGGGGCGTCACGGTAACTGTCAGACGCACGCTCGGCAGCGATATCAACGCCGCATGCGGTCAGCTGAGACATAAGACGGAATCTGACTGATTGCAAAAGATCTTTCATCATATAATTCAGGTATTATTTTTCTTCATCGGAGGAGACAAATATGACTATTTTCGGAAAAACCGATGTCGGCAAGGTACGTCAGTCAAATCAGGACGCATATGCTTACACTGAACTCGGCGGCGGTAATTTCTGCGCTGTCGTTTGCGACGGTATGGGCGGCCACGTGGGAGGGAACGTTGCTTCCGAAACCGCGATAGCGGCATTTCAGAAACAGATAAGTCTTGCGCAGGAGGCGTCTCTGAAAGAACGCGATATCGCGCAGCTTCTCGAGTCATGCATACTCAGAGCAAACGAGGCTGTTTTTTCGCGCGCCATAAACGAACCTTCGCTTCGAGGCATGGGAACAACGATAGTTACAGCGATGTCCTATGACGGAAAAAACTATATCGCTCATGTCGGCGACAGCAGGGCTTATTATTATAACGGTGAGAAAATAGCAAGACTTACAAAAGACCACTCCGTTGTTCAGGAAATGATAGACCACGGTGAGCTTACCGAAGAAGAAGCTCAGCGTCATCCGTATAAACATGTTATCACACGTGTCCTCGGCGTTGATTCCGATGTCTCCGTTGAGGTCTCCCCCATAGAAATTGCTTCGCCCGGCAAACTTCTTCTTTGTTCGGACGGACTTTCAAACCTGCTCTCCGATGAAGATCTTGAAGAATTTCTCAAACGCGACGCAGAACCCGCCCTTATCTGCGACGACCTCATCAACTGCGCAAACGAGCGCGGTGGCAACGACAACATAACAGCTGTTGTTGTTTCACTTTGATCGGAGGCTGCCTTGGATAGAATGATAAACGCCGTTCTCGGCGGCAGATACAGAATCCTTGAAACGGTCGGAGTCGGCGGAATGTCTGTTGTTTTCAAAGCATTCGATTCCGTTGAAAACAGATACGTCGCCATAAAGGTCCTTAAATCAGAGTTCCTCAGCGACGAGCGATTCCGCCGCCGTTTCCTTAACGAATCACGCGCCATAGCGATGCTTTCGCATCCGAATATCGTAGACGTTTATGACGTTAATTTCGAAGGCGATATACAGTATATCGTTATGGAATTCATTGAGGGAAGAACTCTCAAGGAATATATGGACTTTACCGGAATTATTCCGGAAAACGAAACGATCGGCTACATCAAGCAAACCCTTCGCGCACTCCGCCACGCGCATGAGCGCGGTATAGTTCACAGAGATATAAAACCGCAGAATATCATGCTGCTCGACGACGGCACTATCAAGGTGATGGATTTCGGCATAGCGCACGTTTCAAATTTTGAAACCATTACCATGACGGACACTGCGATAGGCTCTGTTCACTATATCTCTCCCGAACAGGCAAAAGGACAGCAGACAGACGAAAAATCGGATATTTACTCAACAGGCGTAATGTTGTATGAAATGGTCACCGGTCAGCTTCCGTTTACCGGTGAAACGCCGGTTTCTGTAGCGTTGAAACAGGTCCAGAGCAATCCCCGCCGTCCTTCGGAACTGAATCCGAAAGTTTCCCGCGGTATGGAACAGATAATACTCAAGGCAATGAGAAAAGACCCTGACGAGCGTTATCAGCATGCCAAGGAAATGCTTATAGATATCAAAATCCTTGAGGATAACAAAGACTGGGTGTTCGATTATCCCGACGGACCGGTAGAGACTGCGCCCGAGCAGCCCAAAGAGACGGAAACTCCTGTCGAGACAGATCCTCAGCCCGAGGTCGAGAAGCCAGTAAAGGAAAAAGAAAAGGAACAGACCGCTCCCGCAAAAAAGAAGAAAAAGAAAAAACAGTCTGCAAAGGCGCGGAAATGGCGTCATATAAGAAACGTATTCCTTTCCGTCACAGCAGGTATATTCCTCGCCGTTGTGTGTGTTCTTATCGGACTGGGGGCAATGTTCACGGTCGTCGATCAGCTGAACGATGACCTTATAGAGCTGCCGAGCTTTGTCGGTCAGGTCGCATCGGAAATAGAGGCGGACCCGAGATATAATTCATATTTCGAGTTTTCCAGAGAAACACGCTATGACGATACCATAGGCGCAGGACTCATTGTTGAGCAGACTCCCGAGCCCGGAAATTACAGCAAGGGAACCACGGTAAAACTTATCGTCAGCAACGGCAAACGAACCGTTTCAATACCGGATGTAAAAGGTTGGGACGAAGCGCAGGCGATAGTTAAGCTTAAACAGAGCGATCTGCTTTATGAAACCATTCAGACGCAGAGCGAAACCGTAGCGGAAGGAAAAGTAATACGCACGGAACCCGCACCAAAAACCACCGTTCCCGTCGGAACTACGATCAAGCTTTATGTTTCGTTCACATCAGAAGCAACACGCGTCCGCGTCCCCGGTCTTATAGGCTATAAGGAAGATCTTGCAAGACAGATGCTTCAGAATGCGCAGCTTTATTATTTCTCTATCAAATATCAGTATGATGATTTTGTAGAGGCAGGATACGTTATATCTCAGAGTATAGATAAAGAAACGATAGTAGACGTAAGCGAAGAGATCATTGTAAACGTAAGCCTCGGCAGCGTTGCAGACGCTATTGCCAACGGAACGTATAAGCCGGAGTATAACGAAAGCTCGGCTCTTGACGAGTATTACGATACGGGCGAATAAGGTATGACCGGAACTGTTTACGAATGCGTGGGAGGAATGTATTCCGTCAAAACACAGGACGGCATCGTTTCCTGCAAGGCGCGCGGTATTTTCAGAAAAGACGATACTCTTATTCTTACGGGCGACAAAGTAAGTATCGAAGACGGTGTTATAACTGAGATCATGCCGAGAAAAAACTCGCTTACACGACCTCCTGTTGCAAATATCGATAAGCTTTTTCTCGTTGTAGCCGTTTCTTCCCCCGATCCCAATCTTTACAATATCGATAAAATGCTCGCCGTTGCCGAATACCACGGAATTGAGCCGATCATTGTTCTGAGTAAATCCGATCTTGACGATGTTATCGGACTTTCCGAAATATATTCCGGACTGCCGTATAAGCTTTTTACCGTCTCTTCCGAATCCGAAAACGATATCGGCAGGATCCGCGATGAGATCAGAGACAGCGTTTGTGTAATGAGCGGTCTTTCCGGCGTTGGCAAATCAACGCTTCTCAACCGCCTTGACCCGACGCTTGCCCGAGAAACAGGCGATATAAGCAGAAAACTCGGCAGAGGTAAAAATACTACCCGGACGTCACGGTTTTTCGAAGTTTCAGGCGGGCTGCTGGCAGATACTCCGGGTTTTTCAAGTCTGTCTTTCGACTCTTACAATATAAAAAACAGGGCGCTTCTCGCAGATTGCTTCCCGGAATTCAAAGAGTATAAAGAGGACTGCCTTTTTACTGACTGTTCGCATACGAAAGAGAAGGGCTGCGGTGTTCTGGAAGCGTTAAGACAGGGTAAGATCAAGCCTTCCCGACACGAGAATTACTGCAGAATGTATGAGGAACTAGGCGTGTATAAACCCTGGGAGGATAAAAGCTCCGATGCAAAATAAACGTGCAATCATTTACTGCTGGTCTGAAAGCGACCTCATTCCCTTTGAAGCGGAAAAGGGGGATTTTATTATCTGTGCGGACAGCGGTATAAAATATGCGCAAAGAACGGGCGTATTCCCCGATGTGGTTCTCGGTGATTTCGATTCTTCCGAAAGACCGTCCGCAACCGCGGAATTCGAAACGATCTCCCTTCCTTCCGAAAAGGACGATACCGACGCTCTTTTTGCAGCCAGGCTTGCTCTTGACAGAGGTTTTAAGAAGATCTATCTTGCAGGAGGGCTCGGAGGCAGGCTCGACCATACGCTCGGCGCGATCGCAGTACTTCGTTTTATAGAAAAAAACGGCGCAGAGTGCGTTATATGCGACGGAAAGACGCGTGTAAGCCTTATTCGGGCAGGAAGCGAAAAAAAGTTTGACTGCAGCGGACGAGATGCGTATATTTCCGTTTTTCCGTCAGAAGGAGTGTCTGACGGCGTTGATATTCAAGGCTTCAAGTATGAGCTGACTGATTATCGGCTCACGTCATATTTCCCGATAGGCGTAAGCAATGAACCTGTCCGTGATAAAACCGGGCTGATAAAGGCAGGTATGGGAGATTTGATAGTTGTTGAGATATTTAAATAACATCCCGTTAACATTCATAAAAGAAAGGCGGTGAACAATATAGGCATATTAAAAAAGAAAAGACTGCGTGCAGCTGCGTTTGTCGATTATGAGCACTGGTATATTTCAATGGAAAAAATATACGGTAAAAAACCCGATATAGGCGCTTGGGTAAATATGATAAATGAACGCGCCGATGTGAGAGAGATAACTTTTTTTGCGGATTTTTCAAATGAGTCGCTCAATAAGGAAATATCAAAAATAAGAGAGTATACTAACAGGATAGTCGAAACAAAGAATCCAAACCCTTATTCCGAAAAAGATTTTACGGATTTTATCATGCTTGACAGCCTTTACCAGAAGGCTTTTGCAGATGACAAAACAGATGTTTTCATCCTTTTTACGGGTGACGCTCATTTCAATTCCGTTGCGGCATACCTTAAAACGATCTGCCGCAAACAGGTCGGGATATACGGTGTAAAAGGAGCATTCAGCAACCAGCTCAAAGCAACAGCATCGTGGTGGGTCGAACTTCCCACCGAAACAGACATTCTCAAGCCGTATTACGATATGATACTCAAAAACCTGCGCTACCTTGAGATGAGCTCTGACAAAAACAGTAAAATCACGTTCCGCAATACCGTTCAAACCGTTGCAGACCACTGTGCTGCAGATAAGTCGAAGATTCAGATAGCGCTCCAGTCTCTCATAGATAACGGCTATATTCAAAGAATAGCCAGAAAGAACGGACGTCAGGCAGAGTATTCCATAAAACCGGATTGGGAAAAACTGTCCGCTGACGGACTCTGGGTCTCCGACGATTCAAGCGGAAATATCTTCATAAAAAAATCATCGGCGGACGCAAAAGACGTTTCTGCGGAATCAAAACCCGCAAAACCGAACAAGCAGCAAAAAAACAAAAAGTATTTCGCCAAGAAAAGATCCCGATAAGGGTCTTTTCTTTTGAAAAATGATGCGTGGATTCATCACCGCACAACAGACCTGATCATGGCACTTGTAAAGCTATACGATTTTACGCACGTATTTTTGTCCGCAATTTTTACGCGTATAGAGCAGTAGTTTTTCGAAAAAACACACGGTTTAGTGCCGTTCCGAAAGCTGACCGCTATATATGGGATTATCATTTCGGACGGAATTACCGATGAAATACGTCGAAAGATGACAGGTATGTAAAATCAAAATCCTTTACAGACCAAAAAGGCTGACGGAATCGTTCGTACCCTGAAATGATTCCGCTACAGATCGAAACACGGAGAATGCAATATGTACAGCGAGGTCTACATTTCAAAAAAAACAAGTTTTCTTGTTATACTTATTACGGTTACGGCGGCGTTCTGCCTTCTTTCCCTGCCGTCATGGCTCAACTGGGAATCATTCAAAGGTATATACGAGCTTGCCGTTCTGATTGCCACTGCCGTTGCGGTATTTACGTATATACGCAGGCGATTTTATGAATATACTTATTCCGTCAACGGTGATGTGATAGGCGTAACGCTGAAAATCGGCTCGAAAGAAACAACCGTTTGCCGCTTTCATGTAAACGATATCCTGAAAATTGCCGAAAACGCGAAAATAAGCGAAATTAAAAAGAACGACGGAGTAAAAACGGTTTCAAGATGCAACGGAGATCTTGTCGGCTCTTCCGGAACCTGCATAATTTATACTGATACCGAAAAAAACTCCCCGGCTGCGCTTATTTTCCGTCCCAGCGCTAAGTTTACGGAAATTTTACAAAGTAAACGTATTGACAACCGCAAAGAACTGTGATATAATAGCAAAGCACAAAGAAGCAGACTCTGTCTCACCTTGTCCGATTTCTGTCGGCGGGTTAATATCGTATGAAACGCTTATGCGTTGTTTTACGGCGGACAGATTCTGTCCGCCGTTTTGTTTTGATTTGATTATAAATTTTATTATATGGAGGGATCCCGTATCAACGCCAAAACAATGCAAATCAATGAGGAGATCCGCGACGCTTCCGTTCGTCTTGTAGGAGAAGACGGTGAGCAGCTCGGTATCATTTCCGCCAAAGACGCTCAGAAAATGGCTATTCAGAGAGGGCTTGACCTGGTCAAGATAGCGCCTCAGGCAACTCCGCCTGTATGCAAGCTGATGGATTACAGCAAATACTGCTTCGAACAGGCAAAAAAGGCAAAAGAACAGAAGAAGAGTCAGAAGACCGCTTCGGTAAAAGAAGTTCAGCTTACCGTAAAGATCGCAGACCATGACCTTAACACAAAACTCAATCATGCAGTCCGTTTCCTTAAAGACGGAGACAAGGTCAAGGTTTCTTTACGTTTCAAAAGCAGAGAGATTCTTCATCCTGAATGGGGAACCGAACTTATGGCACGCTTCGCGCAGGGCTGTGAGGAATTCGGCAATATCGAAAAACCGGCAAAGCTCGACGGACGCAATATGTTAATGTTCCTTGCTCCCAAGGCATCCAAATAAAGCTTTCAAATAATTCACATAAAGGAGAAACAAACCAATGGCAAATAAGATTAAACTTAAGTCGCACAGAGGCGCGGCTAAGCGCTTTACTGTTCTCGGCAGCGGCAAGGTTAAAATCAACCACGCTTACAGACGTCATATTCTTACAAAAAAGACGACCAAATATAAGAGAGGACTTCGCAAAGGCGCATATGCAAGTCCCGCAAACGCACCCACAATCAAAAAGCTGCTTCCGTATTGATCGCGTCGTGGCAGATAATTATTAATTTTTGGAGGAAAATCAAATGGCAAGAGTTAAAGGCGGCGTCATGACGCATAAAAGACATAAAAAAATACTTAAGCTCGCGAAGGGTTATTTCGGAGGCAAATCCAAGCTTTTCAGAACCGCTAACGAAGCGGTAATGAAATCCCTCGTTTATGCTTACACAGGCAGAAAGCTCAAAAAGAGAGATTTCCGTTCACTCTGGATCACCAGAATCAGCGCCGAAGCAAAAGCAAACGGCATCAACTATTCAAGATTTATGAACGGTCTTAAAAAGAGCGGGGTGGTTCTTAACAGAAAAATGCTCGCTGAGCTCGCAGTTTCCGACAAAGCAGCATTTGCATCTCTCGTTGAAACCGCTAAGAAAGCCCTTTAATTAAACGATCAGCGTTAAGAACACAAAGGAAAGGCTCTGCTCCCGACCGATGTGTTCTTATTGTTTACTATAATAACGGAGAGATTATGCGAATACATAAATTTATTGCCGAGTGCGGCGTTTGTTCGAGAAGAGCGGCAGAGGAACTTGTGGCGGCAGGCAAGATATACGTAAACGGCAAGGTCGCAACGATCGGTATGGAAGTTGACCCCGAAAACGACCGAGTTCTTTATTCGGGCAAGCGTATCTATTTAAAATCATGCGATAAGCAGTATTTTATCTTCTATAAACCGCGCGGCGTCATAACGTCTATGAAGAGAGAATCGGAAGATGAAAAGCGCCCGATAGTAGCCGATTTCATAAAGAAAATAAACGGCAGAGTCTATCCCGTAGGACGTCTTGACAGAGACAGTGAGGGAATACTCATTCTTACCGATGACGGCGAGGCTGCGCTCAGAATGACGCATCCGCGTTATCATATAAACAAAACATACAGAGTTACTGTCAGAGGCAACGTTTCCGAAGCACAGCTTGCAAAGCTGCGTGACGGCGTTGAGCTTGAAGACGGAATGACAAAGCCCGCTATCGTAGCTATCCGCTCTCAGACGTCCGAAAAGGGCGAAAATGATGATGACGATCTTTTTACGGGCGAAAATATCCGAATCGTAAAAACAGCTCTTCATATCACCATCAGCGAGGGCAGAAACAGACAGATCAGACGTATGTGCGAGGCTGTCGGACTTGAAGTTATGCTCCTTAAACGCATAGCGGTAGGGGAAATACTTCTGGGCAGACTTAAACCCGGCGAATACCGTCCGATGACCGAAGCGGAAAAGGCAAAGCTGATGAAAAGCCTTTCTCTTCCTTACACCGCTCCGGAAAAGAAAGGGAAAAATGCCGTTGAAACAAGACACGGCAAGCCCATTCACCTCTACGGCAGGGAAAAATCTGTCAACGAACGCAGATTTTTAAAACAGGTAAAAAAGATGAAATAGGTCCTTGCGGGCAAATCGGAGTTCGCGGCTCGACGGCTTTCAGCCGGCGCAGACAACTGTTTATTCACATTACGAATTGAATATAAACGGGATTTATTCCTCATAAAAAAAATGTGGATATCAAGCGAAAAAATCATGGGACCTGTTTTTATCCATAAGTGCAAAACAACGGAAAAATATGTGAAATACAATGTTTTCCACGTTTTCAACAGGGTTTTCCACAGTTTTGCATATTTTAAAGCACAGTTATTAAACGTTTACACAGGGTTTTCCACAGGCACATCGAAAAAAGCTGAAAAAAATCGGCATTTTAAAGGTGGATAATTCTGTCGAAAAAATACCTTCTTTCGGAAACATATGAAGACGAAAAAAGAAACCGTTGATTTTCAGCGATTTTTACAGCTTTGCATCCGTTTGCAAAAAAGTAAAGCTTTTCCGCATTACGATGTATAAAAAAACTGCATAAGACACATTGATATACAAATCATAAATCGGCGTGAAAACGGAATGGAGAACTCAGATGAATGAAAACGCAAGAAAACTGAAAATACTCTTTATTCTCCAGCTTCTTTACAGACATGCAGACGAAAAGCAGCCGCTTTCCGTTGAGAAAATCATCTCGGAGCTTGCCAAAAAGGGGATCGCAGCAGAGAGAAAATCCGTCTATTCGGATATCGCCGCTCTTCGCGAATTCGGAATAGACATCGTTTCGGTAAAATCGAAGTCGGTGGGTTACTATATTAAAAACAGACTTTTTTCGGAAAGCGATCTTGCCGCCCTGTGGGACAGCGTTCATACTGCTGAATTTATCGGCGGCAAAAGATGCGACGAGCTGAAAAAGAAAATAGAAGCGCTCGCAAGCGACCGCGAAAAAAAGAATATCCGCAGAAGAGTATACACCGTCAACAGAGCATTTCGCCAGCAGGAGCTGTATACCGAAAATCTCAATACCATTCACGCCGCAATAGCCGAAAAAAAACAGATATCATTCGTCTATGAGGAAGGGCTGAACGAGGGACGCAAACAGAAAATAACAACATACCGCGCAAGTCCGTATATCGTGATATGCCAGTCCGGAAATATGATGCTTATAGCAGGCTGCCCCGAGCTTGAAGGACTGAATCATTTTTATATCGACAGAATCGAATCCGTTTCTGTTCTTCCCGAAAAAATAACGGACGTCCGCGAGTTCGTAGGCGATATGGAATTTGACCTTATGTGCTATTCACGCGGTCTGTTCGATTCATATTCTCCCGACTCAGTCACCGTTACTCTTCGCATCAACGAGGATATGATAAACACCGTTGTAGGTACGTTCGGCAAAACAGTGGTCGTAAAACCTTACGGCGGGATAGCGAGCGGACTTTATTCGGCGTCATTCGATACCGAGATCTCGCAGGAGCTTTTGTCGTGGCTTTTCCTCAACAGCGCCACGGTCCACGCAGTTGCTCCTCAGGAGCTCGTAAATGCCCTTAAAGACGCTGCACGGGACGTTTACATCAAATACTGCAACTGAAAAAGACACGTCGTATCGGCTGCCTGAACGCGCGAGAATCAAAATAAAAAACTCTGCGGAAAACCGCAGAGTTTTCATTTATTGCTTTTCAGTCTTCTATCTTTACTGCTTTGTAGCCCGCTTCGTCAACGGCCTCTTTCAGCGTTTTGCCATCAACGTCTTTTTCAATCGTTACAACTGCTTTTTTGCCTTCAAGGTCGACCGCGGCTTCTTTAACTCCGTCAACTCCTTCGAGCGCCTTTTTTACATGCGCCACACAGTGCTGACACATCATACCCTCGATATAAACCGTCTTTTTCATTTTCGTATCCTCCGTTTTCTGTATTGTTTCATTATGCTTATCAGACGTTTCGGTTTCCGTCAGATCGGGAATCGAAACTGTTTTTCTCTTTACCGGTTTTCCGCGTTTTTTTATGTCGAAGAAATTAAGCCGCAGCGCGTTCGTTACAACAAAAATGCTTGACAGGCTCATTGCTGCCGCTCCGAACATCGGGTTCAGCTCTATTCCCGCTACAGGTATAAATACACCAGCGGCAAGAGGTATGCAAAGAACGTTGTAAAAGAACGCCCAGAAAAGGTTTTCCTTAATGTTTTTCAAAACCTGTCTCGAAAGACGGATTGCGGCGGGCACGTCGCTAATTCCGGCACGGACCAGAACAACGTCGGCGGCATCTGTGGCAATATCCGTGCCTGCTCCTACGGCTATTCCTGTATCAGCCCTTGTCAGAGCCGGGGCATCGTTTATTCCGTCGCCTATCATTGCAACCTTGCCGTACTGACCGAGCTTGCGAATAACTTCCTCTTTTCCGTCCGGTAAAACTTCCGCAACAACGTTTTCTATCCCTATCGTTTCAGCTGTTGCCAGGGCAGTTGCTTTGTTATCGCCTGTAAGCATTACTGTCTGAATACCGAGTTCTTTCAGCTGCATTACGGCATCTGCACTGTCGCTTTTTACCGCGTCCGCAACTGCGATCACTCCGGCAAGCATACCGTCACAGACAAAATAAACAGGCGTTTTTCCTTTATTCGCAAGTTCCGACGCGTATCTTTCGGCCGACAACGTATCGTCTGTTTTTCCTTTTATAAGAGAAAGGTTACCTCCGCAAACAGACTTTCCGTTGACCGTTCCCGCTACTCCGTGACCGGGGAGGGCGGAAAAATCCGATGCATCATAAGGCGCAAGTTCTTTCTCTTCGGCATACCTAACTATTGCTTTTGCTATGGGATGCTCGCTTTTCATCTCTATCGCTGCGGCGGTCTTTATAAGCTCGTCTTCGTTCTGCAAAAAAGATACTACGTCCGTTACGTCGGGACGTCCCTGAGTCACCGTGCCCGTTTTGTCAAATACCGCTATCTGAGATTTTCCTGTGGCTTCAAGCGATGCCGCTGTTTTGAAAAGGATGCCGTTTTTTGCTCCAACGCCACTTCCTACCATTACCGCAACTGGTGTTGCAAGCCCGAGAGCGCACGGGCAGCTTATTACAAGCACACTTACTGCTCTTGCAAGAGCAAAACCGATATCTTTGCCGACTATAAGCCATACCGCAAGCGTTACTGCGGCTATCGCAATTACTACCGGAACGAATATAGCCGATACCTTATCCGCAAGTTTTGCTACGGGCGCTTTTGTTGATGCGGCGTTTTCAACAAGCTCTATGATCCTGCTCAGCGCAGTTTCGCTGCCTACGTGAGTGGCTTCGCAGACAAGATAACCGTTTTGATTTATCGTTGCGGCGCTGACTTTGCTTCCGACTGTTTTGTCAACGGGAATGCTTTCTCCCGTCAGAGCCGATTCGTTTACCGCGCTTTCACCGTCTGTCACGATTCCGTCTGCCGGAATGCTTTCTCCCGGCCGTACCGTAAAAATATCGCCTTTGACAAGTTCGTCCGAATTGATTTCTGTTTCTTCACCGTTTCTTATCACGTGAGCAGTCTTCGGCGAAAGATCCATAAGCCGCTTTATGGCGTCGGTAGTTTTTCCCTTACTTCTTGCTTCAAGCATCTTTCCTACCGTAATCAGGGCAAGAATCATCGCGGCAGACTCAAAATAAAGCCCGTGAAGAAGATGTCCTGCGTGTTCGGTATCCGAAGTCATCAGAAATACGACCGCCACGCTGTATATAAACGATATTCCGCTGCCCAGCGCAACAAGAGTATCCATATTCGGCGCAAGATGTATTATTCCGTTAAATCCGTTTACGAAGAATTTTTTGTTTATGATCATCACAGCAGCTGACAGTATCATCTCGCAAAGCGCCGTTGCTACCGGATTTCCTGCCAGAAAAGAAGGAAGCGGCAGCCCGACCATATGTCCCATTGAGATATACATAAGCGGAATCAGAAGAATTAACGATGCAATGAGCCTTTTCAGAATCAGCGACGTTTCCCCGTCTGAGACAGACTGTTTTTTTTCGGTCTGACCTGCCAAAAACGCCCCGTATCCGGCTGCTTTTACCGCCGAACATATCTCTTCGTCATTCAGCGCGTCTCCGGTAACCGTCATTGAGTTTGTCAGCAAACTTACGTTTACTTCAGTAACACCTTTTACGTTCCTTGTCGCTTTTTCAACGTGCGCCGAGCACGCCGCACAGCTCATTCCCGTAACGTTGTATTTTTTTGTTTCCATATATCATTTCCTTTTTCGATTGGTTACTGCATTTATATAAATGCAGTCTTCGAAAAGCTCAAGATGTATCGACACTTTGTAATTATACTTCCGAAGAATATATTTTATACCATTTGTTTTTGTTTGTCAAGCTGGTTTTAAGAAAAAATCGGCTCTTTTTTGTATGATAACGCCGGTTTAAGGCATTTCCCTTTGAACGTTAAAAATCGCGAAGCAATAAATGAATTCAAAAAAAACGTATCGGTGTATTGACTTGAAAGCTTTTAGGTGGTATAATAAATTACAATAATTATATTACACAAACAATATGGGGGTAGATTTAATGAAAAAGACAGTTGTTTGCCTCCTTCTTGCCGCTATGATGACGCTTACGCTTTTTTCGTGTTCGCAGCCGCAGGAAGAGGTTTTCGACCTTGATCTTGGAGAAAGCACCGAGGTGAATTTTGACGGACTTGACGTAAAAGTGCTCGTTTCATTCTTTTCGGGCAACTCCGCCGTCGCAGGCGACAATATACTCGGTTATCCGTTAGGTACCGGTCTTGCGGAACTTGCGCAAAACAGGATTTCCGATACCGAAAAGGACCTCAACTGCAAGGTAACGCTGGACTATCGCGAATGGGGCAGCTTCTCTTCATATTTTACCGGAAGCCTTGCTGCGGGAATCAGCCCGTCTGATTTCGCGTTCATCACTTCGTTCGATATCTATTCATACGCAAAGGCAGGATATCTTGCAGGTATCTCTACTCAGCTCGGCAGCGTTATAGACTACCGTGACAGCGATAAATGGGGCGCGCCCAACCTCCTTGAATGCTGCTGCTATAAAGACGATCTTTACGGCGTTCTTCCCGCAGCATGGCCAGATCTTATTTATTCATCTTTCGGGTATCCTCTTGTAGTTAATGAAGACCTTATCTCTGTTGTAGGCGCAAACGACCCGAGAGAGCTTTATGAACAGGGCGTATGGAACTGGAACACGTTTAACGAAGAGCTCGAAAAATGCACCGTGGTAGAAAGCGGAGAAACGCTGACTTACGGTCTTACCGCACACTCTCCGTATATGTCTGAAATGATACTCGGATCGAACGGCGTCGGACTTACCCGCGTTAACGGAAAACCTTCTCTTGAATGCGGTTTTTACAATAACCCCGCCTTCTTTGCCGCCGCTGAGGAAGTTCAGCTTATAAGATTCGGAGATCTTTCATATACATATTACCTTGAAGTTGAAGGCGACCCAGTTACCGTAACAGACTCGTTCTGCACAGGTAAAGCGTGCTATGCGTTTATGCCAACAAAATATATCTTCGGCGTTTACGGTGACGTATCGCAGAAAGTCGATAACTACGCCGTTGTCCGCACTCCCGTCGGTCCGGACGTTGCTCCCGATCACGCCGCAGGCATTTACGACGGCATGACATGCTCTATCGTTTTCCCCGTGCTTTCAGACTATCTCAATGAAGCGGCGTATGTCTGCAACGAGATATTCAATCCGCTTCCCGGATATGAAACGCGTGAGGACGTAATAGAATATATGAGAAGAAACAACTTCTTTGATCCCCGTGACTGCGATGCGTTTCTTGATATTCTTGACCATGCGATGTATAATTACTTCTATTCGGCAGGCGGAGACGTAAGAAATATCCCCGCAACGCTCGCCAGATCGAATACCCCTCCCGCAGAGATACTTGAAAGTAATGAAGGCCTTATGACGAATCACTTTGATAACGCCGTAGGAGATATGCTTGAGGCTTACTCTCTGCTTTTCCCCGAACAGTTTGAATAATAATCGGCAGATCTGATTTGCAACATATGCCCTGCCTGCAGGAAAGCCGGCAGGGCTTTCAATAGGTCAGAAGAGGGAAATATATATGGATATACGGCATTATTATACGGAAAAGGGGCAGGGGGAGCCTGTAATATTCCTTCACGGCAACGGAGACAGCTGCGATTATTTCGTTCGTCAGACAGATTTTTTCGCAAAACGCTATCACGTCTACGCCATCGATACCCGCGGTCACGGCAGAACGCCGAAGGGAACGGAACCTTTTACGATCAGCCGGTTTGCGGACGATCTGCTGTGTTTTATGGATGATCATTCCATCGCTAAGGCGCATATCCTCGGCTTTTCGGACGGAGGAAATATCGCTCTTGAATTTGCGCTGAGATATCCTGACAGGGTAGACAGACTTATACTCAACGGCGCGAATCTTGATCCGAAAGGCGTAAAACCGTCAACGCAGATACCGATAGAAATAGGATACAGTATAGCGAAACTGTTTGCAAAAAAGAACGATAAAGTAAGGCAGAATGCGGAAATGCTCGGTCTTATGGTGAACGAGCCACATATTGATCCCGAAGATCTGAAAAAAGTCAGTGCCAAAACGCTTGTTATTGCCGGAACAAACGACATGATAAAAACGTCTCATACACGCCTTATTGCCGAAAAGATTCCAAACAGCACGCTCGTTTTCATAAAAGGCGATCATTTTATCGCTGCAAAACACTCCGAAGAATTTAACCGTGCGGTTCTTGATTTTTTAAATGAATAAACGAAAGCAAATGCAGTTAAATAATGAAAAAATCGGCGCAGTCTGTTTTTCAGACCGCGCCGTTTCCGTTTATTTCATTTTCAGATAAAAATCTTTATCCTGCGTTCCGAGAGCGTCTTTAAAAAGCGTCATACCTTTCATATCCTCCACACAGGTGTATTCCACCGCTCCGCGGAAGCCGTTTTCAAGCCCCTGCGCCTCGTAACGGCGGAAAAATCCGCCCTTCATCGGGAAATATCCTTCGCCGTCGCCTTCGTGAGCCGTAAGCATCCATACGGCGTTTTTCGGTTCGCCGCATTCCGTAACGGTCCGCAGGAATTTCACGAGACCAACGCCCTGCGCATACCAGAATTCGGTGTGCCCCGACCAGTAGGAAATCCCGCCCTTTATATCCGCAACTATATGTCTGCATGCGGAATACGTTCCTGCAGGCGTTGAAACTTCTTCGTCGTTATAAACTTCGATTTTGCCGGAAACGTCTCGATCATACTGTTTAAACTTTCGCTCTTCTGAATATTCCGGTATCCATTTGTCTGACCATAGAGCTCCCAATGCAAAGTCAGTTATTTCATAAAGGAAGTTGCATCCTACGGCAAACTGATCAAAGCAGCTTTTTCCGTCTTTCCAGAACCATTCTTTCCACTCAAACGAAAACGTTCCGTCATGTTCTTCAAGCAGAATTTTTCCGTTTTCGCTACGTATATTAAGCGGCTCAAAGAAATTCCAGCGTCCGTATTCCGTAAACTTCGGATTGAAAACCTCATCCGTTGCGAAAATACGGCGCATCGTTCTCGCTGCAACTGCGGTGTGCACCTTTTCACGGCGCGTTACGGCGAGTTTTTCCGCTTTCTGTAAATACGGCTCAACATCCGAAAGAATTTCTTCGTTATTCTCACGCCGATAATAATTTCTCCGTGCCGCAAGCATATTGCCTGCCCAGGAGTTTTCGTTCGGGGTGATTACGGCAAATACGCTCGTGCACGCCGTTACTTTATCGTCGGATACTCCTACTATCTCTATGGTCTGTTCGTCTTCAATGCAGTAATACGGATTTTTTTCTGCATGGTATGTCCATCGGTTGCCGGGAGCGAACGGGAAATAGCCTTCTCCGCCTTTGAGTTCGTATGAAGAAAGCGTAAAACGGCAGATAATATTGTGCTTTGCTACCGTCTGTTTTACGATTCCTACGCCGGGAGCAACGGTTGTTTCCACGTCAACTTTATGCCATGTCCATCCAATTGTTTTAAATATCAGACAGTTATCGAACGTCCCTGCAGGCGTTTCAACGGGCTTTTCGGCACTCCGGCAGGATAGTGTGACTTTGCCGTCTTCGCTCGTTATGCTGCAGCCCGGCTCAAGCGCAGGGTCGTAAATAAGCGAATCGCATTGACTGAGGTGATAAAACAGCGCAATATCGATGTTCGATATAGAATTGTTTTCTTTCTGATATCCGGGCTGATCCCATAAAAACCATTTTCCGTCGATTTTACGGAATGTCTCTCCGGTGCAGCCTATGCCTGCGCCTGTTACCCCTTCTTCTTTTGCCTCGGCGAGCCTTTTCTCCGTTTTTATTGCGGAAAGCGCGTTTGCGTAATAGACGTCCGTCGGCTCAAGCAGGGAAATCACTTTGTCATACGCTTCAAACATTTTATCGTTATCGCCGATTGATCCGTACTGATGTCCCATCCAGAACCATACGTAAGCAAGTGCTTTTACAAAGCCGTACTTTTCAAGTTCGGGTATCTGCGTATTTCGCATGAAAGCGATTTTCTCTTTGCCGTCATATTTATCGTGCTCATAGCACGCAACAGACTGCATTACATCTTCATTGTGTCCCGCGATCGCTGCTTCTTTTATATTTGCTCGGAGCTCTTCGGAGTCTTCTATCCACCATGCTTTTCTCAGCCAGACGTCTGCGAGCATTCGCTGCTTTTCCTTTGATTCGTCCAGACTCTCCACGGCGGTAAGGACATTTTCGTAGTCCTTATCAAAGCCCGATTTGTCACTTTTCAGTCCCCAG
>JAEEJO010000011.1 GCA_016281915.1 Clostridiales bacterium | reverse complement strand
TTTCATGCCGTTTTTCTTTTTCTCAGCCATCTTTTTCTGAAAATCAAAAGCAGACCGGTATACAAAGCGCAATCGCACAGCGCGCTGATGAGGTATCCCACGACCGGTACGGATATTGCCGAATCGAAAACGTACATCGGAGCGAACGGAAAAACTATGAACGAGTCGGTATCCTTCTGAAAAACCGCCTTTGTGAGCGTGTTAACAATCAGGCAGAACAAAACACATATACCGATCCAAATATAGATGCTTATTTCTCGCTTTAAGACCGTTTTTAATTCTTCCGCCAGCGGAATGCTGTCTCTGGCGCCGCAGTCGGAAATGGCCTCGTCCTCACCAGCGGAGTTCCTGATTTTTGCGATATACAGCAGAATAAAACCGAAAGCCGCGGTAACAATGACAGCGTTGATGAGAGCTCTCAGTGTTTTATCCTCAATCTCTCTGAAAATCGCGCCCAGTACGACCGATGACAGTAAATAAACCGCCAGAGTTACAACCGACGCAACAGCTACGGTAACAAACGGCTTAAGCTTCTGCTTCGTTTCGGGTTTCATTTTGCCTTCCTCTTCCTCCCTTTTTGAGCACAGACTACGTCACGGTATTGTTCAATCGAAAACTTTACAGTGAATATACAATTCCATTAAATATTATACCAAAAAACGTGGGGGGGGGGTCAAGAATTATTTCACAATTCATTCAGCAGGAAATGAATAAATCTTTCTCAACTGACCGGAGCGTAGTTCATCTCCAGACGTCGCAAAGATACAAAACAGACCCGGCGTAAAAATCGCCGGGTCCGTTTGTTGGCGGAGAGGAAGGGATTCGAACCCTTGTGACATTGCTGTCAAACGGTTTTCAAGTTTTTGTGGCAATGTCTCCGTTCGTCCCTCTTCGTCACTATTTTGCCGCTTTCCGCCTCTTTTTTCTGCCGGAGTGTGTATTTTTCCGGGAAGTTTGATAGAAAAGTGATAGAAATAACAGCGTTTTACTATCATCTGCACAGCGCATCTTTTATCGGTTTTTCGCTTTTGTCTCTGGACATTTATGTCTGCCTGTGATATTGTGTTGTTGCCGCGAAAAACACATACAGGAGAGATCAATATGACGAACGAGGAAAAAAGAACGGCGTTGGCTTCGCTGCTGCGTGAACTGCCTGACGTGTTGGTACCCATGCAGATTGCCAGGACGCTGCACCAGAGCAAAAACCTGATCTACGAGAAGCTGAAAATCGGAGATCTCACATATTATCCTGTCAACGGAAAATACCTGATCGCCAAAGCGGATCTGATCGATTACATCATCGAGCACGGCGATGAATGCGGTAACGGCAGATTCAGGATCGGAGGCGGCAATGGCGGAAAATAATACTTTTCTTTCAGCAGACAGTGAGTATATCACCCTGGACGCCACGCGCCGGATACTCCATATCAGCAAGCGCAAATGCGCCGCTCTTCTCCAAAACGGTACAATACCGTGTACCGTAAGCGGAAAGAAAACAAGGCAGTACCGGATCCTTCGCGAAGATGTGATCGCGCTTATGAAATCTCCGGGAAAAGAAAAAGCGAAGAACCCGATTGGTAGAGATATTCCCTGCATATATACGACGTTGCCGGAAGGATTCCGCGAACGGCTAGACGACTACTGGTCAGATGTTTCGGATGTATTAACGCAGGCAGATCTGATCACGATAACCGGTTACAGCCAGTCCGCGGTATCGGGCTGGATGATGTCAGAAAAACTCAAGACCGTCACAACACACGGAACCCCGGTTACTTCACGTGAATGGCTTATTGATTTCATGTGCGGAGAAGGTATGACGATAAGAAGGAAAAGCAGAAAGCATTTAGAATTGTTAAACCTGTTATTTTTGTTTCCGTAGTGTAATACGTACCCCTTGTCAAAGACAATTTGATTTTTGGGGGTGGATCATTCACTTGAATCACGTCCGAAAACCCCTTGAAAATTCAAACATTGAAAAGAATGAAATAGTGATGCTTTTGTTATCTGAACCGCGTTATATCTTATCTTCGACTCCGCGTTCGAGAGCCCTGAGAAAAGCAGACGGACTCCACAGACGGTAGTCACCGATGATGGAACCGTTATCGGCGCTGGTCCGCGATCCCCGGTCTGAAAGCCAGACAGACGGATGAGAAGGAATCAGAACCAGATGACGGAATCGCCCCGGAACCGTTCCCGGCTCCGCCCCCGGTTCAAAATCGTACCGGTATTCGGATACGAACGAGAAAAACGTGATCTTTTGCGTTATTCCGACCCGGTGAGTGACCCGGTATTTGCCGCTGTCGCCGAAAAGCACGGATGCAAGGCCGTCCGGGATGCACACGACCTTAACAGGGATCGTTTTGCCGTTGGCCGAAACGGAAACGGTTTGTCCGGCGGAATGACGGATCAACCGGAGGAAAATGCCCTTAGCGACTTTCGAGGTCCAACCGCGCTCTGTACACAGAGACTCAATGCCCGAGATGAATCTGCGTTCCTGGAAGCAGCCGCGGATCAGTCTGAAAAGCGCCGGAAAAGCCGACAGCGCAAAGGTCACGAGGGCCGCGGCAAACAGAATAACGAGCAGAATGATAGCAGAAATTAACAGGCCATTTGAAAGAAGCACTGCGCTGATCAGAAGAATAGCTGAGTATAAGAAAAAGAATTTCAGAAACTGTCTGAGGTCGGTTTTCATTCCTTCTTTCCCGGAACGGAAATCGGCGCGTTTCTTCATCCAG
>JAEEJO010000010.1 GCA_016281915.1 Clostridiales bacterium | reverse complement strand
TCTGATATGCAACGGCGGCGACAGACAGAATATTGAACCTTTTGTTGAAAACAGACGTGCGTTTTATATGGAATATACACATATGGGCCTTTCAGATGAGGGAACTCAGAATCTTTCGTATAAAATGCAGGACGCATATGAGTGGATATACTTTCCCGCCGGTCCAAGCTATGTACCCGGAACACCCAGAACGGCATACTCATTCAATTCACGGTTCTTTTACGCTCCGGCAAACTCGGATCAAGAAATTCACTCGATTCTCTTACCGTTTATGTTCCAGCCGCTTCCCGGGGAAACGGTTGATACATGGCAGGACGATTTCAGCCGAACAACGTTTTTCACCAATGAATCTTTTGAATATTTCAAAATCCTGAGAGACGACACTTTCTTTGATTATCTTGTTTACTCATCCTTTGCAGGCGATCTTGAAGCAAAGCTTGTCCGTATGACGGAGGGCACGCTGTCGATTGCCGAAACTCTGGATTCTATGGAATCAAAAATGCAAAGCACTCTTGACGATCTTTACAATGATTATCTTGATTAAATAAAACCGAACAACAGAAAAACCGACGCCTGATGGTGTCGGTTTTTTTGATATGTATTCATTTATGCGTTTTCAGGAGCCGGAGCCTGATCGAATATCGCATAGAATTCTTCGGATGACATTTTTTCTTTTTCCATAAGAATTTCAGCGATCTTATCGAGATAATGTCTGTTCTGTTCAAGAATCGACTGTGCAAGACTATATGCGCGGTTGATGATAGAGGAAACCTCTCTGTCGATCCTTGCCGCAGTCTCTTCGGAATAATTGAGCTGCGTACCGAAAGATCTGCCTATAAATACTTCGTCCTGTCCTGCGTAATCTATCGGACCGAGATCGGACATACCGTATTTGGTAACCATTTTCTTTGCGATAGAGGTCGCGCGCTGTATGTCGTTTGAAGCGCCTGTTGAGATATCATCGAGGCAAAGAGCTTCAGCAACACGTCCGCCAAGAAGCGAAACGATCTCTTCAAACATTTCGTTTTTGGACATATAGTTTTTATCTTCCTGCGGCAGCGAAAGAGTAAATCCGCCTGCAAGTCCTCTCGGAACAATGGATATCTGGTGAACAGGGCCCTGTGAAACAAGAACCTTATTTATAATTGCATGTCCGCCTTCATGATATGATGTAAGGCGTTTTTCCTTGTCAGTTATTTTCCTTGACTTCTTTTCGATACCGACGATAACTTTGAGTATAGCGTCTTCGACGTCGCTCATGTGTATCTTGTCATGTTTTCTTCTTGCGGCAAGAAGAGCGCCTTCGTTAAGGATATTCTGAAGGTCAGCCGGAGAGAAGCCGGCTGTTGTTTTTGCGATCACCGCAAGATCGACGTCTTCTCCGATAGGCTTGTTTTTAGCGTGTATCTTCAATACTTCCTCACGTGCTTTAACGTCCGGAAGATTTATAACTATCTGTCTGTCAAAACGTCCGGGACGCAGGAGCGCGTTATCGAGTATATCGGGACGGTTTGTTGCAGCCATAACTATAACGCCTTCGTTTTCGTCAAAACCGTCCATTTCAACGAGCAGCTGGTTAAGCGTCTGTTCGCGTTCGTCGTGTCCGCCTCCCAGACCTGCGCCTCTCTGACGGCCTACCGCGTCTATCTCATCGATAAATACTATGCACGGAGCGTTTTTCTTTGCCTGCTCGAAAGTGTCACGAACACGCGATGCGCCTACGCCTACGTAAAGCTCAACGAAGTCCGAACCCGAGATGGAAAAGAACGGAACTCCCGCTTCGCCCGAAGCGGCTTTGGCAAGGTATGTTTTACCTGTACCCGGAGGACCTACAAGAAGGACGCCTCTGGGGATATGTGCGCCCATATCGGTATATTTTTTTGGCTGCTTCAGAAAATCGACGATCTCCGTCAGTTCTTCCTTTTCCTCATCTGCGCCAGCAACATCCGCAAAAGTAATGCGTTTTTTCTGTCCTTCATTTGTTTTAAGGCGCGCTCTGCCGAACGACATCGCCTTTGCCCCGCCGTTCATCTGGTTCATCATAAAGAACCAAAGGAGCATAATGCCGATTCCGAAGATCAGATAAGGCAGAAATGCAAGCCAGAACGGTGTTTCAGCCGGCGGAGTAAGGTCGTAGCCGGTCATGGTTCCGTTTTCTCTTGCTGCGTCAATATCCTCTTTCACGTCTTCAAGGAATAAAAGCGGAGAATAGAGTGTAAACGAGTATTTTTCGCCCGAAACAAGCTGAACCTCAAGAAGGTCGTCGTTTATCTCAAAATAATAAACCTGTCTGTTTCTGAACTGGTCAATCACCTGCGAATACTTTATCTTTTTTTCGTTTCCTCCGCTGAAAAGCAGAGCAACTATCAAAACCAATACAAGTATCAACGCAGCGTAAAAGCCGATGCTTCTGATATTCTTCAATATATTGTCCTCCTGCTAAAGGGATTTACGGCTCAAGGATGCCGATATATGGGAGATTTCTGTATTTTTCGTCATAGTCAAGTCCGTAGCCGACGATGAATTCATCTGGAACGGTAAAACCGCAATAATCAAGATCCACATTAACTACCCTGCGGTCAGGTTTATCGAGAAGTGCGCATATTTTAAGAGATTTGGGATTGCGGACTTTAAGGATCTCGATGAGTTTCGAAAGAGTATAGCCGCTGTCAAGAATATCCTCAACGATGAGAAGATCATAACTGTGAATGTTTATATCAAGGTCTTTTATTATTTTTACATTGCCCTTTGAAACGGTAGACCGTCCGTAGCTTGAGATTACCATAAAGTCGATCGCAAGATCAACGTCTATATTGCGTATAAGGTCGCTGAGAAAAATTACCGAGCCCTTGAGAACGGCGATGACAAGCAGATTTTTGTCGCTTCCGCGATAATCTTCTGATATCTTTCTGCCAAGTTCGGCAACCTTTTCTTTAATTTCCTTTTCGGAAAGATATACTTTAACGTCTTTCATTTTAATATTCCCCTTTATTCTCCCTTATTGCCGTTTCCGGTCTCTTTAATCGTTATTTCCCACGCGTTTTCCCCGATACCCGCGTATCCTTCGTTCGAAGCGCCGAAGCCGCGAAGCCACAGAGGCGTGTCTGTTAAGGTTGTTACTATCAGCATTGACGGACGTTTTTTCGCAGGGATCTTTTCATCTATAAACAGTTCTTTTACGGATTTTTCAGGTCTGCCGTAAAGACGTATGCGATCAGACGCTTTTCTTGATCTGATAACGAACGGCGGATCGCCCTGAAAGCATGCGCGTATGTTTTCTTTGCTGACCGCGGTTTTTTTCAGTGTTACATAAAAGCCGCCAAACGAATTATCACCTTCGGATATCTGCTCACAAACTGCTTGAGGCAGGCTGTCATCAGCACTTTCAAAACGCAGATATTCATAATCGAGAACGGCGAAATAACCGTTTGCAATAAGTACGCGGTCTGACGTATGACCCGATTCAAGCAGAAAAATTATATCATTTGTTTGCCTGAATGTCAAGACCGCGCCGGCGTCGACCGTTGAATAAACGCGTCTTAAAAGCCTTGAAATCACGGGCTTTTCCGCATTCCTTAAAAAATTCAGCGGGACTTCGTTTTTCTGCCGATTTTTTCCGAACGAATTTATCGCCTCATCGACACGTTTTTCGAAGTATTCTTCGTCCTCAGCCGCGATGGTAGTTATGCGAAAGACCGCATCGTCAAGCCTGGGATTTATTTCGCGAAGGCGCGGAAGGACGTCATTTCGTAAAACGTTGCGGGTGCAGATATTTTCAAAATTGGTAAGATCGGTAACGAACGGAATACCGTTTTTTTTGCAATGGTCGAGAACGTCCTTTTTTTCACAGAAAAGAAGCGGTCTGATAACACCGTCACTTCTTACGACCGGGATTCCTGCGGCTCCGTGGATTCCGGCGCCTCTGATTATATTCATAAAAAACGATTCCGTTGCATCGTTTCTGTTATGTGCGGTAGCTATATGCGAAAAGCCGTATTTTTTTCTGACGCTGTCAAAAAATGTGTATCTGACGTGGCGCGAATACTCCTCCATCGTTTCTCCCGCAGGCTTACTGTGCGGGATATCAGCCCTGAGAACCTCAAGTCTGACCGAATGATTGTCGCAATAGCTTTTCAGAAACTCTTCTTCGGCGTCTGATTCTTTGCGTATGCCGTGGTTCACATGAGCGACGGCAAAAGGAACGCTTTTTATTTCACGAATGAAATAGTCAAGAAGCGTCATCGAGTCTGCCCCGCCGGAAACGGCGAGAACTACCCCGCTGCATTCCGAAAGCAGGCTGTTTTTTTCGATATTTTCGCGGATAAGGCTGTCAATACTGTTCATTTACGTCACTTGATGAGATCGAATGGAACGAGGTGTGCGCGCCGTCCCAGAATATACTTACTTTACCCGTCTGACCGTGACGGTTTTTCTCAATGATGACCTCACAGATGTTTTTCTGCGCGGTTTCTTTGTCGTAGTAGTCCGGTCTGCTGAGGAAGATAACGATATCTGCGTCCTGCTCGATAGAACCTGAGTCTCTCAGGTCTGAAAGACGGGGCGTTTTATTATCGTCCTTTCGCTGCTCAATGCTTCTTGAAAGCTGTGAAAGCAGAATTACGGGAACGTTGAATTCTTTTGCAAGTATTTTAAGAGAACGCGTGATCTCGGAGATCTCAAGAACGCGGTTGTCGATTTTGCGTGAAGAGTTCATGAGCTGAAGGTAGTCTATAACTATAAGCCCGAGATTGGGGACTCTGCGAAGCTTTGCCTTCATTTCGATAACGGTTATTGACGGCGTATCGTCAAAAAACATCTGAACATTCTGTAAATCATCGTGCCAGAACCTGAAAAGGTCGGACCACTGATCGTCTGTAAGAGCCCCCGTTCTGAGCACGTAGCTGTCCATTCTGCGTTCCATTGATATGATCCTGTGCGCAAGCTGCTCTTTTGACATTTCAAGAGAGAAGAAAACGACGGATCGCTTCGGGTTATAGTTTGACGAATTGGCTATATTGTATGCTACGTTCAGGGCAAACGACGTTTTGCCAATACCGGGTCGTCCTGCTATGACAACGAGGTCGGAGTTGTTGAAACCGCCTATGAAATTATCCACTGCCGATATTTCGAGCTTCAGCGGGTCATATTTACCGGTAGTATCGTTTTTCTGTTCCGACCAGCGCTCAAGCTCATCCTTTACTACTGATTCGAGCTTATAAAGCGTTGTATTCTGACGACCGTTTGTTATTTCGTAAAAGCTTTTTTCGGCTATATCAAGAATATCCTTTACGTCATCGCCGCTGTAGCAAAGATTGCTCACGTCTCCGCAGACGTCGATTATCCTGCGCAGAGACGCCTTATCGGAAACAATATCGATATAATAATTGATATCGTTGATAAGAGAGGATGATTCGGCAAGTCCGAGGAGATATTCTTTATCCGCATCATCTTCAAAATATCCTTTTTCCCTGAGTTTTTCGAGCAAAAGAACACCTTCGATGGGGACGGTAAGGTTGAACATCTCCGTCATTGTTTCAAATATTTCCGAATGCTTTTTGAAATAAAAGCTTTCGGGCTTCAGCTTCTGGGCAGCTGCGGATATCTTTTCGGGATCAAGAAGTATCGCTCCGAGAACCGCCTGCTCCGCCTCGATGCTGTAAGGCATTTTACGGTCGTTATCTTTGATTTCCATTTTATTCTTCCGGCACTACGTGAACGGTGATTTTGGCAGCCGTTTCGGGGTAGAGTTTCACCTCGGCTGTATATTCGCCGTATGTTTTGATGTTTGCAACGCTGATCTTCTTTTTATCAATAGCAAGTCCGCTTTCTTTTTCGATCGCGTCGGCTATTTCTTTAGAGGTTATTGCGCCGAAAAGCTTGGTGCTGCTGCCTTTGGCCTTCACCGTGAAAACACGGTTTTCAAGAGACTTTTTATCTTCCTCAGCCCTTGCCTTTTCTGCCTTACGCTTATCTTCTTCGGCTTTATTGTGTATTTCCACTGCGTTTTTGTTTACGGCTGTGGCTTCTACGGCAAGCTTTTTCGGGAAAAGGAAATTTCTCGCATAGCCGTCGCTCACTTTAACTATCTGGTTTTTCTTACCGAGTGTTTTTACGTCCTGAAGCAAAATTACTTCCATGATTCTGTCCTCCTTTAAGAGTTATTTGATATCTATCCTGCCCTGTTCTTCAAGGAAAGCATCTATTGCATTCGTAAGCTTAATATATGCCTCTTTGGCGTTTACGCCTTTAAGCTGCGTACCCGCCATGCTCTGATGTCCTCCTCCGCCCAGCTTTTCCATAATAAGCTGAACGTTTATGTTGCCGAACGAGCGTGAAGATATATTTGAATAATCTTTTGTTTCAAATATGGTAAACGTAGCCTGAACTCCTTCAATATTCAGCATCTCGTCCGCAGCCTGCGAGGTTGCGATCTTGATGTTGCCTTCAGACTGAGCTTCGAATACCGAAATGGCAAATATAGATCTGTATATCTGAGTATTTTTAATGATCTCTGCACGGTCTCTATATGTTTCCATATCCGTCTGGAACATGAGCTTTACGTTAACGGTGTTAGCGCCCATCGTTTTGAGAAATGCTGCCGCTTCAAAGGTGCAGGTGCCTGTTCGAACGGCGAAGTTTTTGGTGTCAAGGTAAATACCTGCAAGCAAAGCCTCCGCTTCGATAGGCGACGGATTGCAGTCACCCAGATACTGTATAAGCTCGGTTATCATTTCGCAAGCCGACGACGCATAAGGCTCATGGAAGAAGAATACGGTGTCCTTTATAAAATCGGCAGCTTTTCTGTGGTGGTCAATAACCGCGACCTTGCCCGCGTATGAAAGAAGCTCCGGCATTTCGGTATACATTCCGCGGTGGGTATCAACAATGACGAGCAGCGTATTCAGTCCTACGTTCATCAGAGCCTGCTCTTTTGTGATAAAGAGGTTTTTATGACGTTCGGACATAACGAGTCTGTCATAAAGAGTATCCGCAAGATTTGTATTGTTGTCAAGAACGACGTAAACGTCTTTATGCTTAGACATGGCTATGCACGCAACGCCTATGCATGCGCCGAGGCTGTCCATATCCGCATATTTATGACCCATGACGATTACGTTGTCAACGCTCCTGATAACTTCCGCAAACGACGATGCGAGGACACGTGAACGTATTTTCGTGCGCGTATCGTTTATCCTTGCATATCCGCCGAAGAACTCAAAGCCGTTTGACGTTGAAATAACTGCCTGGTCGCCGCCTCTGCTCAGAGCCATGTCAAGAGCTTTTCTTGCGGCATCTTCGCTTTCCGACAGAGAACCGCCCGAAACGCCTACACCGATCGAAAGTGTTGGCGGGATAGAACTGATTATGGGCAGATCCCTGACCTTATCAAGGATATCAAAGCGATCGGAGGTGAACTGTTTTATAAATCTGTTTTCAAATATGAAAAAGTATCTGTTCTTTTCGGTTTTCTTGATTATACCCTCTGCCTGAGCCGCCCAGTGCATTACAGCATCGTCTATGGTGGCTACCGCAACGGAGCTGTCTCCCTCACGGATGTTTTTGAAGAGCTCGTCGTAATTATCTATTGTGAGATAAGCCGCCACGGGCTTCAGAAGCTGCTGTTCGCGTTTGAGGATGGCATAATCCGTTCTGTCAAAGAAATAAAGGATATACATCACGCCGTTATAAGTTTCGTCTTTATCAACATAAACCGCAACGGTTTTATCTCCCACCGTGATCTCCGTGCGGTCCGACGCGGGCAGAGCCCTGTCAACCGTTTTAATATTGTTAAGCTTTGAAACAAACGGTTCACCGGCAAGATCGATGAATTTTTCGCTGAACCACAGAATATTGCCCTCACCGTCGCATACAACGACAGGCAGAGGGAACGTGCCGAGCCTGTTTACGGTGCGAAGATTCATTACCGCAACAGTGTTTTTCAGCGTTTTCTTAACGTTTTTCTTTGTGATTCGTGCATATATCTCAAAACCTACTATATAAAGGACGGAAACAAGGATGAAAATATAGCTGAGCGTGCCCGGGTGATAAATACGGAAAAGAATGCAGAAAACGGCAAGGATAATATAGACTATCCTTGATGAAAGAGCTGTTATGATATACTTTCCGCTCATGTTACACCTTCCCTTTTCAATGACCGGAATTCATAAATCTTTCGCGGATATTGAGGTATGAGTCAACAAGCCCCACAAGTGAAAGAATATATGAAATGCCGATTGGCAAAATGCCGATAACAAACAAAGCCACTATTATTATTCGTCTGAAAACGCCGGATATATTTTTAAAATCAAGTATGTAGGCGATAAGAGCGATGCCCGCATAAGAAAGCACCGTGGACATAACGCCCGTGAAGTTGAGTGCCGCAGTCCCCGCAACGGAACCCATGGTCAGAAGAGAGATGAGCGACGCAATAAAATATACTATCGCCCCTGCCTTGCTTACCCTGAAATCGCTGAATTCACCCATGAATGAAATATCGTTTCCGATAGCCCTCTGCGCTTTTCTGAGGACTGCGAAAGATACGGCGGCGCATGCGAGATACCATATGGCAATCGCAGCCGGAATGTATGAAAAAATCGCGGCAGCAATCGACGGGACGGAATAAAGAGCCACATTCGACGGAATTTCCGGCTGAGCAGCAATCGCGCTTTCAAGAGCGGTTTCAACGCGTGAAACGAACGCTTCACGCAGCGATTCCGCAACTCCGGCAAACGATCCGCCGTCAGGCGCGGAAAAGAGCGCGTAGACCGCAAATACGGCAAGAAGAAAGACTGCACCGAACAAAACGGACATTGCGCCTGCGGAGTTCAGGTTTCTTTTCATCAGATATGATGAACCTACAGCCCATCCGACAGGGAAGAAAGTTGCAAGCAGAAGCAAGCCCGGAACTGGGTCTTTTAATATGACAACGGAAGCGATATAAACAACCGCTATCACGCTCTGAGAAACCACTCGCGAAGCAGTTGTATCCGAATAGACTATCACGAACGTGAAAAGAACGGTCGCTATGATTGAAAACAGGGCGAACGCGCCGGGAGCAAGAACAATACCTGCGGAAGCAGCGACTGTCAAAGCGGTAAATACCGCTGAGTTAACACATTTTTTCATGACAGTCACCCTCCTTTTAAACAATTATTTATGATAGAGTTTTTTAGTCTGATATTTAGGCGCGCAGGTAAGACGGATGCCGAGCTTCCTGTATGTATCGTCGTCGACCTGCGTTAAAATCACCGTTGAATGAGCTTCGCATCCGCGCAGCAAAGGAAGAGCCTCAGCGGCACGCGCTGCATCCGGATCGGTTGCTGCTGAAATGGAAAGGGCGATGAGGACCTCATCGGAATGAAGCCTCGGGTTATGATTGCCCAGAACTTCGGTTTTAAGTCTCTGGATCGGTTCGATAACGGAAGGAGAAATAAGTTTCTTTTCTTTTTCCATATTGCAGAGCGCTTTGACCGCGTTCAGAAGTGCCGCTGCGGAAGGACCGAGAAGAGCAGACGTTTTGCCTGAAACGACACGACCGTCGGGAAGTTCGATGGCAACGGTAGGCGCGCCGGTCAGCTGTTCTCTTTCAATAGCGGCTGCGATCGGTTTTCTGTCTGCGTCGCTGATACCCGCCTGCTGCATGAGCATTTCTATCTTCTTTACCGTTGACTCTCCGGTTTTTCCGTTTATACGGTCGCAAAGAGTAGTATAGTAACGTCTTATTATTTCCTGTCTTGCGGCATTGCGGACAACTTCATCGTCAATAATGCAGTAGCCTGCCATATTTACGCCCATATCAGTGGGTGATTTATACGGGCTTTCTCCGTAAATGTTTCTGAACATGGCATTGAGAACGGGGAATATTTCAACGTCCCTGTTATAGTTTACGGTCGTTATGCCGTATGCATCAAGATGATAGGGATCTATCATATTTACGTCGTTAAGGTCCGCCGTAGCGGCTTCATAAGCAAGGTTGACGGGATGTTTGAGGGGCATGTTCCATACGGGGAAGGTCTCGAATTTTGCATAGCCTGCTTTGATGCCGCGAAGATGATCGTGATATATCTGAGAAAGGCAGGTAGCCATTTTTCCGCTTCCGGGGCCGGGAGCAGTAATTACAATGAGAGGACGCTGTGTTTCGATATAATCGTTTTTTCCGTAGCCATCTTCGCTTACTATTCTTGATACGTTGAAAGGATAATCGGGGATAAGATAATGACGGTAAACTTTCAGTCCGAGCTTCTCAAGTCTGTTTTTAAAGTTTTCGGCTGCGGGCTGACCTGCGCACTGAGTAATAACAACGCTGCCTACAAAAAGACCTGCATCGCGGAAAGCGTCTACAAGACGAAGGACGTCTGTTTCATATGTAATACCGTAATCTTTTCTGACTTTATTGTTTTCGATATCCGCCGCGCTGATACTGATGACGATCTCAACGTCCGCAGCGATTTTTTTAAGCATCTGAAGCTTGCTGTCCGGCGCAAATCCCGGCAGAACTCTTGATGCGTGATAGTCGTCAAAAAGCTTTCCGCCGAATTCGAGGTATAGCTTACCGCCGAACTCACCTATTCTCTGCATGATATGCTCTGACTGCATCTTAAGATACTTCGCGTTGTCAAAACCGATAACCATAAAGTTTATTTCTCCTGTAACCGACATTTATTTTTACTTATCTAATCTATTATATAACATTTAATAAAAAAAGTAAATAGGTAAAAATTAACAATTTTCAGATTTATGGGTGTTTTTATTAAAAAACCGAAAACGGCCGCGCATAAACGCTGCCGTGTGTTTTTTAGCTGTCACTATTTCCCTTTGCAACGACAAGAAGTGTTTTCATGTTGTCGGGACATCTGACGATATATTTTTTCCCGATGTCTTTATGCGTGGGAGTCCTTGCCGCGCATGCGGCATATATTTCCGCGGGATTCGCCTTTTTAAGAGTTCTTGCAGCGGAGGAAATAGTTGAACCGGTTGTCGATATATCGTCTATGATGATCACTTTTTTTCCGCAGAGCTTTGATGCGGAGCGTTTGTTAAGAATGAATGCGTTTGCGATATTTTCTCTTCTTGCAAGCAGAGTTCTGCATTTTGTCTGGGATATTACGGATTTTTTCTTTCTCATGGCATCGCCGACGTACCCGATATGCAGCTTTCGGGCTATTCTTTTGGCGAGAAATACCGCCTGAACGTATTCTCTGTCGGTTTTTTCGATATTACCTGGGATCGGGACGAGGACGCAGTTTTTATCGAAATATTTTTCATTTCTTATCATTTCGGCGATCCTGTCTGCAAAGAAAATACCCGCAGAACCGTCTCCCCTGAATTTAAAGCGGTGAAGCCCGTGTCTTGCGGGACCGGAAAACGAATAAACCGCTTTAAGGCAGCGTATATCGGAGACGTAAAACATTTTATCCGAAATATCCCGAAATCCGGGCAGACATGAAGGACATATGTCGCTATCGGCGAATATATCGACAGGTTCACCGCATCCGGGGCATCTTCTTGTAAAGATCATATCCGTGATCACGGTAATAATATTTCTCATAACATTTTAAGAATCATATATTTCAGTCCGCAGTAGCGTTTGTCTGAAGTCTGGTTGTCGACCATTTTTTTCAGCCTCTCATATGAACCCACTATAACGATGATCTTTTTTGCACGGGTAACGGCAGTATAAAGAAGGTTTCGCGTGAACAGAGGATCGTAGCCGTCCATAACAGGCAAAATGACGGCATCCCACTCGCTTCCCTGGCTTTTGTGGACGGTTATGGCATAGGCAAGCTCGACGTCTTCAAGGTCCTGTGAATAATAAGTTACTTTTTTATCGTCAAACCGAACGGTCACAGCCTCCCCGTCGGGAGCAATCTGTTCTATTCTGCCTATGTCTCCGTTGAAAACGCCCTGATCTTCTGCTCCGAAATCGCTTTCGTAAACGATTTCGTAATTATTCCTCGTTTGCATCACCTTGTCGCCCTCACGAAAAACGGTTCCGTGAAAAGATACTTCGTTTTTGTCTCCGTTCTGCGGATTTGCAAGCTCTTTGAGCATGGCGTTGAGTGAAGCTGTTCCGCACAGCGTTTTTTTCGTCGGACAGATTATCTGGATATCGGTCATCGGATCAAATCCGTATGCTCTGGGAAGCCTTGCGGTGTAAAGATCAGAAACTTTCATTGCGAGATCTTCCGGCGTTGCAGACGGAATGAAGAAAAAGTCGTGTTTTGTATCACGGCACTCGGGCATACGTCCGTTGATTATCTCGTGTGCGTTAGTAACTATCATACTTTCGCGGGACTGACGGAATATTTCGTTGAGTTCAACTACCGATACCGCGCCCGAGGAAATTATATCCTTAAAAACGCATCCCGGTCCGACAGGGGGCAGCTGATTTGCGTCTCCGACAAGTATAAGCCGCGTGGAAATGCCAGTTGCCTGAACAAGAGCGGAAAAAAGGAACAGGTCGACCATTGAGCTTTCGTCTATGATCACAGCGTCATACTGAAGCGTGTTTTCACGATTTTTTGCAAAAGTGCCGTTTTCGCCGTATTCAAGAAGGCGGTGTATCGTTTTTGCCTCCTTACCCGTAAGCTCGGTCATCCTTTTGGCGGCGCGTCCCGTAGGCGCTGCGAGCGCAAAAGAAATGCCTTTCTGCTCAAAGTTGTATATTATGCCGTTCAGCGTGGTGGTCTTTCCCGTTCCGGGTCCGCCAGTCAGGACCATTATTCTGTAGCAGAGGCTGTTTTTCACTGCGTTTTTCTGGTTCTGCGCAAATTCTATGCCAAGGGATTTTTCCGCCTTCAGAATGTCCTTTTCAAAATCGCCGGGATATTCTTTTTCAAACTTCGAAACCAGAGACACCCTTTCGCTTATTATCTGTTCGGCTCGGTATGCGGGAAACCAGTATACGCCGTTTGTATTGCCTATTTTCGGCTCGATTGCGACCTCTTTTTCCTCTTCAAGACGGTCGATGATGATATCTATTTCGTCCTGCGAAACTTCAAGCAGGCTCTGCGCTGCAGCGATGAGTTTTTCTCTCGGCTGAAAGGTATGTCCGTTGTTATAAAGATTATGTTTAAGAACGTAAAGCACACCTGCACAGAGACGGTTGCGGTCGTTTGACGGATAATTCATCTTTGAGGCTATCCTGTCTGCTTTTTCAAAGCCGAAACTGGGGATATCGCAAAGCCTGAACGGATTGAGTCTGACAAGTTCATATGCGTGAACACCGAACTGTCTGTATATGCCGAAAGCGTCGGACGGTGTGATGCCGAACCCTGCAAGCCCCATAAGTATCGACTTTACGCCCGTAAGAGACTTCATCTGCTCTGAGATCTTTATTGCACGGTCAAGAGACATACCCTTGACCGTAGCCGCTTTTTCGGGATCGTTTTCAAGAACGTCAAGAGTATCCGGTCCGAACGCATTTATAAAGTTTTTTGCGGTGACGGCACGGACTCCCTTTATGATGCCTGATGAAAGATAACGGAAAATTGACGTTTCATCCGCAGGCAGACTTGATCTGAAGGATTCTGCGGCAAACTGCCTGCCGTATGTTGCATGATTTGTAAAATCGCCCTCAACCTCTATCTGTTCGCCCTCGCCTATTACCGGCAGAATGCCCACAACGGTCTGCTTGCCCTGTTTTGTTTCAACCTCAAGCACCGTGTAGCCTGTTTCATGATTCCTGAATACTATGCTGTCAACAACGCCGACAAGTATCATTTTATTCTCCTGAAAAATAACGGATATGTGTTTTTTGCATTACTCTTGTGCATCCTCGGTCATTCGTCTGAATTCCGTTTCGTCTATTATCCTTATGCCGAGTGTACGCGCCTTTTCAAGCTTGCTTCCAGCCTCATCGCCCGCAAGGACGTATGTTGTTTTTTTGGAAACAGAAGAGCTTGTTTTTCCTCCGAGGCTCTCTATGACTGCCTTCGCCTCGTCTCTTGTGTACGAAGGAAGCGTGCCCGTCAAAACGAACGTCATACCCGAAAAGATATCGGATACTCGGTCTGAAACATATGTGAAATTCAGACCTGCTTTTCTGAGATCGGCAATAAGTTCGAGATTCTTTTTCTTTCCGAAAAATTCGATGATATTTCGTGTAGTTATTTCCCCTATTTCGCCGACAGAAAGAAGCTGATCTTCATCTGCTTCGATGAGCGCGTCAAGCGTCCTGAACCTTTCGCAAAGCAGTTTTGCCGCCTTTGAGCCTACTTCGCGGATGCCGAGAGCGTAGACAAGTCTGTCAAGATTGTTCGACTTTGATTTTTCTATTGCGTTTTTCAGGTTTTCAACGCTTTTTTCTCCGAAACGGTCCATCTCTTTAATCTTACCGAAATCAAGAGTGTAGATATCGGCGGCGGAAGAGATAAATCCCTGCGATATGAACCTTTCGATCTGTGAAACGCCGAAGCCTTCTATATCCATAGCGTCTTTTGAAACAAAATGCACTATATTTCTTATCAGCTGAGCGGGGCATTCTGCATTTATGCATCTGACGAACGGACTATCTGCATCCTGCGCGACTTCTTCGCCGCAGACAGGACATTTTTTCGGCATTTCAAAAGGAACGCTGTCGCTTTTGCGCTTTGAAATAACGACGCCGTCGATTGCGGGAATAACGTCTCCCGCTTTCTGTATTATGACAGTATCGCCTATCCTTATATCTTTTTCGGCAATGAAATCTTTATTGTGAAGAGTAGCCCTAGAAACGACCGAACCTGCGACCGCAACGGGTCTGAGGATCGCCAGCGGTGTTAAAACCCCGGTTCTTCCGACGTTTATCTGTATATCTTCAAGCACCGTTTCCTTTTTTTCGGGAGGATATTTGAATGCGATCTGCCATCTCGGGAATTTGACCGTGCTGCCAAGTGTTTTTCTTTGTGACAGGCTGTTGACCTTTACAACTGCACCGTCAATATCAAATTCCAGTCCTTCGCGTTTTTCGCCAAGCCGTCCGATCTCTTCGATAACGTCCTCTACGGATCTGAATCTGTTATAATACGGGCTCACGCAAAAACCGAGCGATTTCATATAATCGAGAGATTCAGTATGCGTTTTGGGCATATTTCCGTCTGAAAGCTGGAGATTAAAGACAAAAATATCGAGATTTCGCTTCGCGGTGACACGGCTGTCAAGCTGACGGAGCGATCCTGCCGCGGCGTTTCGGGGATTTGCAAAGAGATTTTCGCCGTTTTCCTCCCGCTCTCTGTTAAGGTTTTCAAAAGACGTTCTGGGCATATAGACCTCACCTCTGACTATAATGCGGTGAGGATACGGCTCAAACAGTGTAAGCGGGATAGACTTTACAGTTTTCAGATTTTCGGTTATGTCTTCTCCGACCGCGCCGTCGCCCCTTGTTGCGCCTCTGACGAATTTTCCGTCGATATACTCAAGCGCAACGGATAGTCCGTCGATCTTCAGTTCAACAACATACTCGGTATCGGGGAACGTCTGTCTGACTCTGCGGTCGAAATCACGTATCTCATCAAAAGAAAATGCGTCCTGCATACTGTCAAGCGGAACTTCGTGACGAACCTCGTCAAAACCCTTCAGTATCGCGCCGCCGACACGAAGAGACGGTGACTGCGGAGAACGGAACTCGGGATATTTTTCTTCAAGAGAAAGAAGCTCTCTGTTAAGCATATCGTATTCATAGTCCGATATTTCAGGAGCGTCTTCCGTATAGTATTTTTTTGCGTGATAGTTTATGAGCGAAACGAGTTCGTCCATACGGGCTTTGGCATCCATAAAGATATCCCCCTGTAAACAGTGATATAAAACGGTCAGTAAGTAAGCGCGGGGCTTCCTATGTCCGTAAGCGTGAAGTTTTTAAAATATACTGCCTTTTTACCGTAAGCCTCGATAAACTCAACGATTTTTTCAGCATCCCGCAGTGCGGAAATATCGCCGGTAAACACGATCTCGTTTTTCAGAGACAGCGCTGCGCCTCCGATAAAACCGTTGTCGAATCCTTCGAGAAAAACGCCTTGATTTGAGACGAAAAGGACATCTTTTCCTTCTTTTTCAGCGGCGATTGCGATTGATTTATCGGACGTTATAAGCGAATCATCCGTTACGGGTATCACGCTGCATTTCGAGTAGCCCTGTTTTACATCCGCAAGAGTGAATCCGCGTTTTTGCGCCTCGGCAAGAAGCATTTTTGAAGTGTATCTCACATTGCAGAAAAGCGTTTTTCCCACAAGCGCGGCATTGTATGCAACGTCGTGCGGATACGGCGAAAAAGGACGTTCACTCGAGATGACTGATACGGCAGGCAGCTCCCGGGATAGAAGATCAGATAGAAACGGTGCGCAGATCACCGTATCGCCGAAAGAAAAAAGGGACAGATCTGTATGAAAAGCGATACGACTGTCCAGATCAGGGTTATCGGGCAAAAGAAGAGTATTTTTCAGATAATCCGTAAAAACGCCGGGGCTCTTTTTTGAAGCAATGACCGTCATAAGGCAAAGGAAACTCACGTTATTTCTTTATTATTTTAATCATTATTATAATTATATCATTACGCGGGTAAAAAGTCAAGCAAATAAGATTAAAATAAAAACGGATGATCTAATGACCATCCGTTGATATTCTGTTTGTTTTCCGACCGGATTACATCAGCTTTGCGCCGTTGATCTTTACGCCGGGACCCATTGTGGAAGCTACTACGCAGCTTTTGATATACTGACCTTTTGCTGCTGCGGGTTTAGCCTTTACGATAGCTCCGAGAAGAGTATCGAAGTTTTCCTGAAGCTTTTCGGTACCGAAGGAAACTTTTCCGATGGGGCAGTGGATAATGTTGGTTTTATCGAGTCTGTATTCGATTTTACCTGCTTTAAGCTCCTGAATAGCCTGAGCAATGTTAGGGGAAACGGTTCCGGCTTTCGGGTTAGGCATAAGTCCTTTAGGACCAAGGACTTTACCGAGACGACCTACAACACCCATCATATCGGGAGTTGCAACTACTACGTCGTAATCAAACCAGTTTTCGTTCTGTATCTTTGCAACGAGTTCCGCACCGCCGACATAGTCAGCGCCTGCAGCTTCTGCTGCCTGAATATTATCGCCTTTAACAAAGGCAAGGATTCTAACGGATTTACCGGTGCCGTTCGGAAGAACGATTGCACCTCTGACCTGCTGGTCTGCGTGACGGGAGTCAACGCCGAGACGAACGTGAACTTCTACTGTTTCGTCGAATTTTGCCTTTGCCATCTGGCAAACAAGGCCGAGCGCTTCGTCAGAATCATAAAGCTTTGTTCTGTCAACGAGTTTTGCGCTCTCTGTATAATTCTTTCCTTTTTTCATTTTAATTCAATTCCTCCTGTGTGGTTTTTCGGACGATTCAAACGATCCTCCCACTTTTTAGGGACCTCAGTCTACGACCTCGACACCCATGCTTCTTGCTGTTCCTGCGATCATCTTTGCCGCTGCCTCTACGTCGTTTGCGTTAAGGTCAGGCATTTTCTGCTCGGCGATCTTAAGAACCTGTTCGCGTGTGATCTTGGCAACCTTTGTTTTGTTGGGAACGCCGGATCCGCTTTCGATTCCGCAAGCCTTCTTGATAAGAACGGCTGCCGGAGGTGTTTTGGTGATGAATGTGAAGGAATGGTCCGCATATATAGTGATGACTACGGGGATTATGAGACCCATGTCATTTTTTGTTCTTTCATTGAATTCCTTCGTGAAAGCCATAATGTTAACGCCGTGCTGACCGAGAGCAGGTCCTACAGGCGGTGCCGGATTTGCTTTGCCGGCAGGTATCTGAAGCTTTACATAAGCTGTTATTTTCTGAGCCATGTCAATTACCTTCCTTAAAGATTGAAATGAATTTGCTCTCAGATGACCTCTATCTGGTCAAGTTCGAGCTCTGCTGGGGTTTCACGTCCGAACATCGAAATTACGACACGGACTTTGTTGTTCGGTATGTCGATTTCCTCAACGATACCCGTAAAGTTCTCAAGCGATCCGCTCGTTATTCTTACGGAATCTCCGACGGCATAGTCAACTTCCGCTGCCTGTTTCATAATTCCGAGTGAAGCAATCTCCGCATCAGTGAGCGGTACGGGCTTACCCTCGGGTCCGACAAAGCCGGTAACGCCGCGGATGTTTTTAACGATAAACCATGTGTCGTCATTGACTATCATGTTTACCAGAACATAGCCGGGAAAAAGCTTTCTTTCTTTTTCGACCGTCTCGCCCGCTTCGTTGTTTTCTGAAACCGTTTCCGTCGGAATACGGACATCGAAAATAAGATCCTGAAGCTTTCTGTTTTCGATTATAGTTTCAAGACTTGTTTTGACCTTGTTTTCGTAGCTCGAATAGGTATGAAGGACATACCATTTTCCGTTCTGCGCCATCGTTTTTCCTCCGTCGATCAAACGATAAGTCCTGCAAGGAATTTGAACAGCGCGTCAACAAGACCGATAAATACAGCGGACAAAAGCACCACTGCGATAACGACGAGCGTGTTGTTCAATACCTGTTTCGGAGTAGGCCATACGATCTTGGAGATCTCGCTTTTGAGTTCTTTGAGAAATTTTTTTGCCTTGGCGAAGAAACCGGGCTTTTTTTCCTTTTTCTTTTCGGATTTAGCGGGCTTCTGCTCTTCGGTTTTCTTGATTTCTTCCGACATCGATCTGACCTCCTATTTTACTTGGTTTCCTTGTGAAGCGTGTGCTTGCGGCAGAACTTGCAGTATTTGTTCATTTCGAGTCTGTCGGGATTGTTCTTTTTGTTTTTGGTAGTGTTGTAGTTTCTCTGTTTGCATTCCGAGCATGCCAAAACTACTTTATCCTTACCCATGTCGGCACCTCCTTAATTATTTGCCTCCCTTTCTCGCCCTGACCGTATTCGATTTCAGCCGGGCACAGCAAAGGCGTTTAGTATGCCTTGTTTCCTGCGATTTTTCGGCAACACAATAAAGCACCTTTACGCAAGGTAGAGCCATTATATCATAATTTCAAGAAAAAAGCAAGTAGTTTTCAACCCACTATGTGATTTTTCTATGAATTTTCGCGGAAAATATGCAAATAATCCGTCACGGAGACGGATTATTGCGAGTTTTGCAGCTACTTATTATATTTGAATGAATCCGCGTCAGTCCTCGGCGCAGACGGCAAGAGCCTGTCCCGGTTTTACGTTCAGGCGGATTTTGCCGTCCTCAACGGATACGTTTTCAATAAAACGATTGCCGGAAGCGGATATTTCGTAAACGGAAGCGCGTGTGAATTTCGCGTCGGGTATCGCCCATGTTCCGTCTTTGCCTTTTTCGGAATAAGCAACGAAAACTCTGTCGGTAAGATCGACGGGAAGGAGCGCGTCTCCGCCGTTTTTGACGGCAATGCCGTTTTTCTTTATAATTCCGCCGTGTGCGCGGCTGACAACGCCGTCAGAAAAGTATACCGTATATCTCTCATTGCCCAGAGTATTATCTTCTTCGAAACGAAGTCTGTCATATCTGTTGAGGTAGCAGTAAGGAAGATGTCCCAGGCAGAATTCGCGAGTGAATTCCGGCACCCATGCTTTCGCGTCGGTTCCGTGTCTCATCCAGATATCTTCTCCGTGCAGTGCGGCGTAAAAAACAGCGAGTTGAGATCTGTCTGTAAAGCGGCCGCAATACTGTTTCGGAGATATCTTCATGCAGTCTTCCATTGTCAGGTTGCTTAACCACCATGCAGAAGCGATCCTGCCGAGCGCATGTATCGGAGCTTCGTATGCCCCGCCCACGGGAAGCGGATCGGGAAGCTGAGAATAAAGCTTGCGGATAGGATGATCCGGCGCATCGGCACGAAGAGGAAGCTCTCTGTATGTATATTCGGACGTGACGTCTATACCGAGTGATGCGATATAGTCAAGCATTTTGTTTCTCGCGTCATTCTGAGCATAAACGTCCGTTCGGGGATTAAGACTTTCAGCTATGCAGAAGTTATCAAGATGAACTGTCCCCGCCTGTCTGACGGGAGTTGCTTCTACAAAACGGTCGAAATATTTTTTGAAAAGACCGCTTTCCCAGTACTGACTGTATGAAGTTTTATATGCGTCTCTGCCGTTGAACACCTCGATAACCGCCGGTTTGCCGTCCATACCGTTGGCAAGAGCATTTGCAGCGACGAATTCGGGATGCGAAGCGTTTACGCCGTATTCATCGGCAACGTTTCCGTGAAAGCTGACAACCGTATTGTATTTTTTTGCTTCTTCATAAAGCCACCACAGACTTTCGGAAGCAGTGGCGTCGCAGTCGCGTTTGAGATACTTGTTCACGACCTCCATTTCGGGATAGCAGTCGTCGTGACCGAGTCCCTGCCAGCCGACGAGATAAACGATCTTTTTTATGCCCTGCGTGATCGCGTCCGTTATTCTGATAACGTCAAGCGCCTGTTCGAAAGTAAAGAAAACCTCGCTTTTGTTGTTCGGAAAATCAGGTTTTGCCATAAAAAGCTTCATCCACAGAGTTTGAGAATAATCAAAATTGAAGCCCATATCATTACTCCTTACCATAAATCATAAAGTCTGAAACATGTCGGAAAAATGTGCTCTCAACAGAATAATCGAGTGATCGGCGTGATTTTTTGACGTTCGTCCGTCAATATCCACCTTTACACTTAAAGATTTCCGGGAGCGCTTTTCTTTTTTGCACGATATTCAGTCTTCCAGAACCCTGATTATCTCTTTTGCTATTATTCTGTGGCCTGCCGCAGAGGGATGAACGCCGTCGCCTGTCCAGATCTCGGGAGCGGCTTCAACAGAAAGGTTATAGAATATTCCGTCAAGGGGAATATACGCGTCGGCATATTTGCATGCAAGTTTGCGAAGCGCGTCGATCTTCGGGTCGATATCCGCTCTCCATGCATCTGTAACGACTCCGGTGGGAACAGCGAAAGGTTCAAGGATAATAAGCGATGCTCCTGCGTCCTTTGTGCGTTTCATTATGTTCTCGCAGTTTGCGGCATACGTTTCAACGGACGTCGGATCGTTAGAGTCGAAGGCGCGCCATGTGTCGTTTATACCGATAAGCACGGTAACAACGGTGGGATTAAAATCAAGAGTGTCTTTTTGCCATCTTTCAACAAGGTCTTTCGAACGGTTGCCCGAAATGCCCCTGTTTATCACTTTCATTGAAAGATCGGGGTAGAAATTTTCGATATATTTGGCTACCATTCGGGGATAGCCCGAACCGAGCTCCTCGGCATCTCCGAATCTGCCTGCGTCAGTGATGCTGTCGCCCTGCAATACTATTACTCCGTTTTTTGTCAACATGATTTTTTCCTCCTCATTAGTGAACAAATCGTTCGTCTCAATATTATCATATTTTTTTTAAAAATGCAATAGCAGAAAAGCATATATATTGATTTTCCGAAAAAAATATGGTATAATCCGAAGCAAAAGGACGGTGTGTAAAATGGATTATGCCGAGCTTAAAAGAAAAACAAACAGAGGATGGAATACGTGGAACACGCTTAACGTTCTTTCATATTCCCATCTGCCCGAAGGATTCACGATAAATCTCTGCATTCGCGAATACTGCGATGCCAAAGTGCTGAGAGAAAGTCTTATAGGAAGAAGCGGGGCTTCGGACGAGATCATATTTCCCGGAGCGCGCACGTTTGACGGCGGGTGCACGCAGCTGAAGCTCACCTTTCATGCGCTTGAGCTTGACGTTAAAACCGTTGTAAAAGACGATGAACAGTTCATTATAATCGATCCCGAAAAGTGCGGAAGACGCACCCCCACGCTGATAATCGAGGCGTGTCTTCTCTGGGGAAAAGAAGGGGTCGTAGGCAAAAAGGACGGGAAAATATACGGCGAGTGCGACGGCAGAAGATTTGACGTTTTCACAACGGCAAAAACGGTGGACGAACAGCATACCCATTCGCTGTCACCGTATATCGCGGTCAGACTTGACGAAAAGCTCGTTGTTTCGACATGCCCGTGCACGGTCGGGGAGGCGGAAGCGCTTTATGCTGAGGCGAAAGCCGGTCTTGATAAAGAAAACATGCGCTTCGGCAGGCATTCCGAAGCTTACACGGCTATGAAAACCTGTCTTGCATGGGATACCATATACGAATGCGATCACGACAGGATATGCTCGACTGTTTCACGCATATGGAATCTGCACTGGGGCGGATATGTCCTTTTTGACTGGGATACCTATTTTGCTGCGATCATGGCATCGCTTGAAAACAAGGAACTGGCTCAGCTTAACGCAATTGCAATTACGGATGAAGCGACGGAAAACGGATTTATTCCGAATTTCGGCAGCGCGAACGACTCAAAATCTAGAGACCGCTCACAGCCGCCGGTAGGTTCGTTCGCATGTCTTGAAATATATAATAAATGGCCGGAAAAATGGTTTCTTGAACACGTTTTCTCCGCACTGCTCCGCTGGAACAGGTGGTTTTCGGAACGCAGGATGACTGCCGAAGGGTATATGTGCTGGGGTTCGGACGAATCGGTATCGGTAAATGACCGTTATTATGAGTTACATCAGGTGTGCGACAATCAGGCGGCAAAGTTTGAGAGCGGTCTTGACAATTCGCCGATGTATGACGAAACGGTTTTTGACGAAAAACGCCATATAATGCTTCTTGCCGACGTCGGTCTGATGGGTCTTTATATTCTTGACTGCAGATGTCTTTCACAGATAGCGAAGATCCTCGGGAAAGATGACGTTATAAGCGAGCTTGAAGAGAGAAAAACTATTGTTGAAAACGCCCTCGACACCCTTTGGGATGACGATTTCGGGCTTTACCTCAACAAAAACCTCGTTGACGGTTCTCTTTCAAAGCGGATATCCCCCACAAACTTTTATGCTCTTCAGTCGGACAGAGTAAGCGAGGATCGCAAACGCCGCATGATGAACGAGCATTTTTATAATCCGGAAGAATTCTGGGGCGAATACATACTGCCGTCGATATCGAGAAACGACCCGGGATATCCCGATCAGAACTACTGGCGCGGAAGAATATGGGCACCGATGAATTATCTTGCTTATGAGGCAATGAAACATGCGGGGCTTAAAAAGGAATGCCGCGATCTGGCAAATAAATCAGAAGAGCTTATTCTTAAAGAATGGCGCGAGCACGGCCACGTTCACGAAAACTACAGCGGAGACGACGGAAGCGGCTGCGGCGTATCAAACAGCGACAAATTCTATCACTGGGGCGGACTTCTCGCCTACATTGCGATAGACAATGATAAAGAAACCGAATAATCAAGGAGGAAAAATGATGAAAGATTTTCTTGAACTTGCTGCCGAGAGATATTCGTGCAGAAAATTTTCCGACAGACCAGTGGAAAATGAAAAGATACAGAAGATAATCAAGGCCGCAAGCCTTGCTCCGACCGCCAAAAACGGTCAGCCGGTATTTATTGTTACAGTAAAAAGCGAAGAAATGAGAAAGAAAATGAAAGAGGCGTCTCCCTGCACTTTTGACGCGCCTGTCATCTTCGTAATGTGCGGCGACGTGAAAAACGGATGGCACGATCCGTATACGGGAAGATCACGCGCGGAAATGGACGTTTCAATAGCCACGACGCATATGATGCTTGAAGCCGCCGATCTCGGTCTCGGTTCTACGTGGGTATGCATGATGGATCTTTACAAAGCGCATACGATCCTCGATCTGCCCGAACATATATTCCCCTACTGCATGCTTCCCGTCGGCTATCCCGCGCCCGACGCATGTCCGTCTGAACGCCATGCTTCGAGAAAACCGCTTTCCGAACTGGCGAAAGAGGTGTGATGGCGGCATATGGAAATTCGTATAAGTGAAAAAGACGGTCTTGACGGGATATTCGGATCTTTGAACAGCGGCGACACGCTTTATCTTGATAGCGGCGTATACAGAGTATCATCACCTCTGGAGCTGACCGGTAAAAAGAATATCTCCGTTAAGGGCGACGGCGCGGTGATCACAGGCTGCGTGGTTATCGAAGGTGAGCGCAGCGAATGCGGAGCAGGCGTTTTTCTTGTAAAAACACGTAAAGGGCTCGACATACAGCAGCTTTTCGTGGACGGCGAAAAATACGTCATGGCAAGATACCCTAACGAAACAGCGGGCGAAATACTCGGCGGATATTCTGCCGACGCTCTCTCGCCCGAAAGGACCGCGCGCTGGAAAAATCCGTCAACAGGCTACGTGCGCGCCCTTCACGACTTTGAGTGGGGAGGCAACGACTTTTTTATAGACGGCAAAAATGACGACGGTTCGATTATTTTACGGTGGGTAGGAGACAACAACAGAGGCAAAGGCTGCCATGCCGAAAAAATGATGGTCGAAAACATTTTCGAAGAGCTTGACGCGCCGGGAGAATGGTTTTACGATAAAGAAAACGGGCACCTCTATATCATTCCGATGCCCGGTGACGATATCCTTTCCGCAAAGATCGAAGGCGCTGTCTGCGGTGAGATATTCAAAATATCAGACTGCGAAAACGTTTCATTTTCCGGTATAACGTTCAGAGGCACAAAGCGAATGCTCTTCTGCTCGGAATACGAAAAGATAACGAGAAGCGACTGGTCCGTTGCAAGAAACGGAGCGATACGCATAGGCAGCTGCAAAAACGTTTCGGTCAGTGACTGCATTTTTTCCGAAGTAGGCGGCAACTGTATTTTCATTGACGGAAAAAACTCGGATATTTCCGTTGTTCACTGTGATTTTACCGACTGCGGAGCTTCCGGCGTATGCGTTTTCGGCAAGCAGGACTGCGTTCGTGATCTGTCAACATGGGAAAACTGCAAGACGGTTATTTCGGATAAGGAAAAAGGTCCTCAAAAAGACGACTATCCCGTGAATATAACGGTAAAAGACTGCTATTTTTACAATCTCGGCATTTACGAAAAGCAGACGTCCGCAGTATCGCTGAGCGTATGTTCACGCGTTACGGTTGACGGATGCACCGTTCATAAAGTCCCGCGCGCCGGAATAAACATCTGCGACGGGTCCTTCGGCGGTCACAGAATACAGAACAATCTCGTTTTCGACACGGTCCTTGAAACGGGAGATCACGGACCTTTCAACAGCTGGGGCAGAGACAGATACTGGTCTCTGGGCGGGTTTGACACAAGCGGAAAGAACGGAGAAGAAAAACGCCCGTTCGCAACGCTTGACGCTGTTGAAACCACCGTCATTTACCATAATATGTTCTGCGGCAGCAGAGGCTTCGGTATCGATCTTGACGACGGTTCCTCAAATTATCTGATAGAAAAAAACTACTGCGTCGGCGTAGGCATAAAGCTTCGCGAAGGATTTTTGAGAACGGTGAGAAACAATTTCGTTTACGGAGCGCCGCTCGATATACACTGCACGTTTGAGCGCAATGACGACGTAATCGAAAACAACATCGTTGTTGCGGCATCGCCTCTCAGCATATACGCGCAAAACGAGGGCTTCACAACCAAAGCGGCAAACAACCTTTTTGCCGGTGCAGGACAAGATATCCTTTCGAACGAGCTTTTCAGGGACAATAAAAACTACGTTTGTCCAGCAGATGACCCCGACGCGCTTGCAATGAACCCGCAAGAGATATTCTTTGAACCGTTGTTTCTTGAATTCGGAAGAAAAGACAGGCCTAAACCGTCTTTGTCCGTCAATAATACGACCGCAGAGACAGAGACAGAAAAAGAAGGCGCAGTTTTTTCTCTGCCTGACGATTCCGTCCGCTCGATGGCGGGGCTTTCGGGGTATGAGGGCGCATACGTGAAAAAACTGCCTACAAACTCTGTTCTTTATTCTCTTGGCGTAAGAGAGGGCGACGTTATACTTAAAATAAACGGACAAAAGATATCTTCCCCCGCTGATCTCGATATAACGGACGGTATAAGCTCGGTGCTCGTAACAAGAGCGCAGAAAAAGATCGAGCTTTAAGCGTCTGCCGAACGAAAGGATACAGTATGATAAGGAAAAAGATCATAAACGCTTATAAATCGCAGCTCTTTTGCAGATACGACGATCCGGGCTATCTCTTCTATTTTTCCGCAGACGATTTTGACGGTCTGAAAACGGAAGGCTTCGACTTCACGACCTCCGCCGGCAACAGGCTCAAAGGTTATTTCTATAGCTATGACGATCCCGTTCCGGGCAGGCTTGTTATTTTCGACCACGGTCTGGGCGACGGACACAGAGCGTATATGAAAGAGATAGAAAAGCTTTGCAGACACGGCTTTACGGTATATGCATACGACCATACCGGCTGTGCCGAATCGCAGGGTGCGAACATAAACGGTCTTCTTCAGTCTCTTGCGGACCTTGACGACTGCATATCGGCGATCAGAACAAAAAGCAAATATAAAGATGCTGATATTTCAGTTGCAGGTCACAGCTGGGGCGGTTTTTCATGCGCGAATATCTGCGCATATCATAAGGATATTTCACATATAATCGTTATTTCCGGCTTCGTTTCGGCAAAGCAGGCGATCCGACAGCTTCTGGGCGGTCCGCTGACGATCTTTGCAGGATCGGTATATAATCTTGAAAAAAATGCCAATCCGAAATATATAGACGCCAACGCCGCGAAGGCTCTGGCGTCAACGAAAGCACAGACACTTCTCGTATATTCGGCAGACGACCCTCTCGTAAAGAAAAAATACCATTTTGACGTTCTCAAAAAGGCACTTGACGGCAAAGACAATATAAGATTTTTGCTCGTCGACAAAAAAGGGCATAATCCGAACTATACCGAAGACGCGGTCAGAATGCTTGATGAGTGTCAGGCAAAGCTGCGTGAGCGGCTCAAAGAAGGAACGCTTTCAACGAAAGAGCAAAAAGAGGAATTCAAAAAATCCTTTGACTGGGACGGAATGACAAAACAGGATGAAAAAGTCTGGAAAGAGATATTTGACGTTCTCGATAAGTAAAAAAAATCTGTAACCGATCTAAATAGTTTCATTTTACCCGTATTTCAAGCGAGAAGCAAAAATGATCGTCTATCATTAAGGGGATTGCTCTGTCCGGGCATTATTTCTTCCGACGACTATGCCGTATCAGGTGCAAAACAGCCTGAAAATGCAGGGTAAAAACGACCAAAGCATTTCGTTGAATTCGCTTGACTTACGGCTCATTCAAGGGTAATATACGACTGCACGCTTTTATATCGGGACAGATATACACGGATAAAGCGAAAAGTCTATCAATACATCTTCAACCGTCCGGATGTGCGTCGGGACAGAGGAAACACCACGTAAACTGAGTCGCAGTTGAAAAATATGACCGCAAGTATTCAATATTTATGGTTTTATGATAACGGCATCATTTTTTTCGCGTTTTTTTCATTGTCGGATTTTCCAATCTGCTGATAATCAATCGGGTCAATAACAGTAATTATGATATGTTCATCGGCCATGACGCAATGAAAGCAAATATTTCATGCAACGTTCCATTCAGCTTTTCTCCGCAGGATCTGGAAGACGACTTCGTTATTTACAATATGATATCCTCCAACGGCGCTTATGACAGCGATTTGGTAAGAGCCGTATATGGCAGCGGGGATTCCCCTGAGCCAACGATGAAAGACGGGCGTTTTTTTACGAACGAAGATCTAATTGCAGAAGAGCCGACGTGCGTTCTCGGCTCTTCCGCAGCCGCAAGAAGCTCCGTAATGGAAGGAGATAAAGAGTATTACAATTTTGAAGGTGTGAAATATCGTGTGCTGGGGCATATGGGAATCGGGGAAGTATCCGATCTTGATGTGATCGTAATGCTGAACTGGGGAGCATACTTCAACAATAAAAAAATACAGTCAGGAACATATATTGTTGACTCAGACAACCACTCCGCTCTGACAAAAGCATTTGAGAATCTGAAGAGTCTGGCAGACAACGCCGAAAATGTGAAATTCTACAATATGGTATATCATCCCACTATCCGCTCATTTGATTCTTACAGCAAAACTTTATACCCTATATCTCTTGCAATACTGATAATCAGCATTATCATCATCAGTTATTTTTATATCGACAGCATTTCACACCGCATTGCGGAAAAAAACTTGTCGGTTTTTCTTCTTTTGAGCTGTTTTTTTGAAACTACCGGCGAATTCGTATGCTTTTCTCTGACAGGCATGATCTTTGCCGTTATTTCACTGATTTTGCTTTCTTCAAACGAAAGCTACGCTTCAAGCGAACTCGGTTATTTTACCGTTATAAAACCTCAAACATTGCTTTATGCTGTTCTGGCAACAGTTTTTTTCGCGATTATCCTTTCTTTACCCGCCGTTGTTTTCGTATACAGGACCGATACAGGGAATAAATTAAAATAATAAATTCAATAAAAGAAAAAAGACGGATTTGACTGAAAATCAATTCCGTCTTTTTTGTCTGAATAATTGAGCTCCCGTTTTTTCCTCAAGGCAAATCCGAGGTGAACAAATCAATCCCGATCATCGAAAACGCTCAAAATAAAACCCGGAGAAATCAAATTTGCTCATCCACACCGCGAACGGGTGATATTTGCGGGATAATCAACGTCAGATCACTAAATACATATTTCCGTTCCCGCGGCAAGCGATCAAATAAATCAGAAAACGGTTTTTTGCTTTAAGTCCTGCATTGAAAGCCTTATATGCCATATATCTTTCGGGCGTCTGCTTACTGCAGATGCCTTTTGCATCTCTGTCCCCGTCGATGATACCTCTAAAAGCATAAATTTGAAACTTCATCGGTGTTTTGCACGGATTGACACGCTGCGCCTGAAAAAGAAAAATAGGCATAGCCGGAAATACCGCCAAACCATGCCGATCATTTCAAAAGACACAAAAACCGCAAAGTCGTCTCTGCATCCTATGCTGTTTTTTGTTATTTTACTATATACCCTACGTTGTCGAAAATATAATCGGGTCTGTAAGGATATGCCTCAACGGTTTCTCTTGTGGAGATACCAGAAAGAACAAGAATGGTATCGATCTCCGATTCTATGCCTGCGATGATATCGGTATCCATCCTGTCGCCTATTATCGCAGCATCCTCTCTCGACACTCCCAGATGCTTTATTGCGTGGCGCATCATAAGAGGATTCGGTTTTCCTACAAAATAAGCATGTTTTTCTGTTGAAAGCTCAATGGGTGCGATCAGCGCTTTTGTTGCAGGTGCGATACCTTTTTCGGTCGGGCCGGTAACGTCGGGGTTTGTGCCTATAAGCTTGGCGCCTTTAAGAACAAGTCTGATCGCCTTTTCGATCTTATTGTAGCTGTAGGACGAAGTTTCGCCCACTACAACGTAGTCGGGATCGACGTCATTCATCGAAAATCCTGCGCCGTATATCGCATTTATCAGACCTGCCTCGCCTATAACATATGCGCTGCCGTTTGGATTTTGCGAATGAAGAAAAGACGCCGTTGCCATTGCAGACGTGTAAAAATGGTCTTCCGAAACAGAGAGCCCGAGTCTTTCAAGCTTCTGTGAAAGTTCTCTGGGTGAGCGTTCAGAGCTGTTTGTAAGAAAGAGGTAGCTTTTGTTGTTTTCCGTGAGCCACGCAACAAATTCCTTTACTCCGTCAAGAAGTTTGTTGCCGTGATATATCACGCCGTCCATATCGCATATGAACCCTTTTTTTTCTTTTAAAGATTTCATTTGTATTCTCCGTAATATTCAATTAGTCAAGAAAGTCTTTCAGCCGCTTGCTTCTTGAAGGATGGCGAAGCTTTCTGAGAGCTTTTGCTTCGATCTGTCTGATTCGCTCACGCGTTACCTTGAATTCTCTGCCTACTTCCTCAAGTGTTCTTGTTCTGCCGTCTTCAAGTCCGAATCTGAGGCTGAGAACGCGCGCTTCTCTGTCGCTGAGCGTTTTAAGAACTTCATTGAGCTCTTCTTTGAGCATTGTCTGAGACGCTACGTCGCTCGGAGACGGGATATCCTTATCCTCAACGAAATCTCCAAGATGGCTGTCCTCCTCCTCGCCTACCGGAGATTCAAGAGAAACAGGCTCCTGCGCAACCTTCATTATTTCGCGCACCTTATCGATATTCATATTGAGCTCTTTTGCAAGCTCTTCCGCATTGGGCTGACGTCCGAGCTCCTGCACGAGAGTTCTTTCCGCCTTTGTAAGTCTGCCTATGGTCTCCACCATGTGAACGGGGATACGTATCGTGCGCGCCTGGTCTGCTATAGCCCTCGTAATTGCCTGACGAATCCACCATGTTGCGTAGGTTGAAAACTTATATCCTTTGTTGGCGTCAAACTTATCCACCGCTTTTATAAGACCGAGGTTACCTTCCTGAATAAGGTCAAGAAAGAGCAGTCCGCGACCCACATACCGTTTTGCTATCGAGACAACAAGACGGAGGTTTGCTTCGTTCAGGCGTTTTTTCGCGCTTTCGTCACCATCGGATATCCTCTGCGCAAGGTCTGCCTCTTCTTCAGGAGTAAGAAGTGCAACGCGGCCGATCTCATGAAGATATATCTTTACAGGATCGTCTATCGTTATACCTTCGGACTGAAGAAGGACTTCCATGTCCTCGGGGTCTATCGGAAGCGAATTCGCCTCTTCTTCTATGCTTTTGAGATCGTTTATGTCCTCGATGGAAAAAGACTCTTCGATCTCAACGCCCGAATTGCGGAATTCATCGATAATAACGTTTATCTGATCCGCGGTAAATTCATGCTTTTCAAGCTCTTCAACTATATCGCTGCGCATGAGAGAGCCTTTTTCTTTGCCCTGTTCGAGAAGCTCGCGTATGACGGCTTTTTTCTCAGCCGCGTTTCCCGGATTGGCATTTGTGCTGTTCGTTTCCATAATCTATTTTCCCTTCTTTTTCAAATCTTCAAGATATTTCTGAAAATTCGCGTCGGATATACCTGCCGATGCGTCTTTTTTCTTTTTTTCAGCTTTCAGGCGCTCCGCAACTGCCGCGATCTCATCGCCGTCAACGCTCAGAGCCCCTACCTCCATGATATACCCCATAAGAATACCTACTTCGTCGGGCTCAAACAGAGACGAAAGCATCAGGTGCGGTTCGCCGGACGGGTTTTCTTTGAGCTTTTCGCAAAGAACGGTATATACGCGCCGGTTGAAGTCCGTAATAAAATCGTCGGGCGATATAAGCTTTTCGATCTGTTCGATCTTTTGCGGAAAATTCAGTATAAGCGATATCACGTCGCCTTCCGCCCTTGAAACGGCAATGTTTTTCTTTGTTCGGAACCCTGTTCCCGCCTTGCCGCCCGAAAGCTCGGAATATATTTTCTTTTCTTCGGTCTTCTTTTCTTCTATCGCCTTTTTGCGTATGATGTTTTCAAGCTCCGCGGTAAGATTTTCTTTTGTCAGTCCGGTTTCGCGCGCGATCCTGTCCGTATACACTTCACGTTCCACACGGCTTTTTATTCCGGATATGACAGCAAGATATTCGCGGACGCACGCAGCCTTCTCGCTGTCGATATCCATGTTGTATTTAAAACCGATCTCGCCGAGCTTATACTCAATATCATTTGACGATCCGTCAAGAAGCTCACGGAATTTTTCCGCCCCGTATGCCTTAATGAACTCATCGGGGTCTTTGCCGCCTGTAACGGTAACGACCTTCACATCAAGGTCTACGTTTTTCAGAATCTCTATTGCCCGTCTCGTAGCGTTTTTACCTGCGGCATCACTGTCGTAACAAATGATGATCTTATCGGTAAACCTCTTCATAAGGCGTGCCTGATTCGGCGTCAGAGCGGTGCCAAGCGTTGCAACTGCCGCATTGAACCCTGCCTGATGAAGAGCTATAACGTCCATATACCCCTCAACGAGTATCAACGCGCCGAGTTTGTTTGTTCGTGCATAATTTATAGCGTAAAGGTTTTCTCCTTTACGGAACACGAGATTTTCGGGAGAGTTTAGATATTTTGCAGGATCATCCGCAAGAGTCCGACCCCCGAAACCGATGATGTTGTTTCTGTAATCTATTATGGGAAACATCACCCTGTTGCGGAATTTATCAAAAATACGGGTTTCCTTTGACTCGGAAACCGACACCAGACCCGCAGATTTCAAATCATTGTCGGAATATCCCTGCGAATGCATATATTTCACGAGTGAATCCCAGCTTTCGGGAGCATAGCCTATTCCGAAACGAACGATCGACTGCGGAGAAAGTCCGCGTTTTTTTATATATTCAAGCCCCGGCTTACCTTCATCCGACATAAGAGTATTGTGAAAGTATCGCGCGGCGACACGGTTCATTTCAAGTATTCTTTTTCTGAGAAAGCTGATCTCACTGTCGATAGCCGTATTTTTTGGAACATGAAGACCTACGCTGTCTGCAAGAAACTGAACGGCTTCCGGATACGTAAGGTTTTCAGACTTCATAATAAAGGTTATCACGTCACCGCCCGCATGGCATCCGAAGCAGTAGAACATCTGCTTTGCGGGATTCACGTGAAAAGACGGCGTTTTTTCGTTGTGAAACGGGCAGAGTCCGACAAAGGACGACGAGCTCTTTTTCAGATTGACATATCTTGAAACCACAGTAACTATATCGCATCTGTTTCTCAGTTCAGAAAGGAATTCTTCCCCGAATTGCGGCACGCTGACCACCTCTTTTCACATTTTCTCTGTAATTATTAATACGATGAAAAATCGCGTTTTCCTTGACGGGTTTTTAAAAAAAATATTATTTCACAAAATCGCCACAAATATGCACGCCCGTCTGCCGCCCGCATACTTGACAAATACCGTCAGTTAATGTATAATAATCAGGTATTTACGCTTCACCGATGCCGGAACGCATACGGAAGCGGAATGTCTCATAACTTTTTCGGGGTGTAGCGCAGTTGGAAGCGCGCGACATTTGGGAGCTAAATACCGCTGCCGCCCTTCCGGAATGAAAAGCCGCGAAAAACGCCGGAAAAGCGTGAAAAACGGAGAAAACAAGAGGTTCGAGTCAGAGCCAAAACGCGTTTGACCACTTATCTGACCCGAACCACAGAAACAAAAAATACTATCGGGGTGTAGCGCAGTTGGGAGCGCGCGACATTTGGGATGTTGAGGCCGCAGGTTCGAACCCTGTCACTCCGACCATTCAACCGCCTGTAGCGAGGGAATTTTTCCCGTTACAGGCGGTTTTTTACTGTTTCTCTGCTTTTTCCGCGGCGATTTTTGCTTTTACTTCGACGATCATTTCAGCCAGCTTTTCCTCGCAATCTTCTCGGGTTTGAGCGTATATGTTGAAACTTTTGCGCGTGCCGTCTGGCATTCTCGGCGTATACCTTCCTTCATACAGATGATCATTTATCATATACACGCCTCCGGTTCCGGGTTTGCGGGTCTTTCCTTTCCATGGCATGAACGGCGGATCTTTCGGTTTTAAAATTCTCTCCCGCTGATCGGGTCTCGGTACGGCTTCCTCGTTGATACACGTATCGCTTTTTCCGATCCCTCGCTCGATAGCTCTTGCCGCATTCTTCTGCATATCGGTTGTAATGTGGCTGTAAATATCGATCGTCGTAGAGGAAGAGGCATGACCTATGATCGCGGACAGCGTCTTTATATCCATCCCGTGCTCCAGCGCCATTGTGGCGAACGTGTGACGCAGATCGTGAAAACGAACGCGCTTGCATTCCGCACGGTCAAGCACCAGCTGCATTTTCTGATAGATCGAATGAGGGTCGCGCGGAGTGTTTCCTTTGACAGGAGACGGAAACACCCACGTCGTACCCGCCGGCAGTGTTTGACGGTATTCAGCGAGAACGTTGACAACAGAACGCGGCAGGATCACGCTCCGGACCGACGCCTTCGTTTTCGGCGGGATCGTCTTCAGTTCTCCGTTGACACGCGAGATCTGACGTTCTATATGCAGCTCACCGCTCTCAAAATTCAGATCGCTCCATTTAAGCCCGAGAAGCTCTCCGCGGCGCATTCCGGTAGCGAGATCGAGCATGAATATTTCGTAATATCCGTCGTGCTTCGCCTGGATCAGAAACCTTTGCATCTCCTCATGAGTGAGCACCTGCATCTCACGGGCTTTTTTCGGCGGCAGCTTGCAGCCTATCGCGGGATTTGTCTGTATCAGCCCCTCGTTTACCGCCTTTTCGAGCGCCATACGGCAGCTTGCGTGGCAGGCGCGGATCATACGGTCGGACAGCCCTTTGCCGCATTTTTCGACGTTACTGAGCCGTCCGCCGAGTTTTAACCGCAGGTAAAACTCCTGCAGATCGTTCTGCGTCAGCCGCTCAAGCGGTATCGCTCCGATTTCCGGGATGATGTGTTTGTATATCCGGTTTTCATAACCCGAGCGCGTTGTCTCTCTGACTGTATTTTTGTTATAGTTCTGGTACCACATATCCATCCACTCGCCGAAGGTCATGGACGCTTTCGCCTGACCGGGAAGCTTTCCCGTTGAGCAGTAGCTCTGCTGTACCAGTTCTTTCAGTTTCTTCTGACACTCAGTTTTTGACGGTGCAAAAACGCTTTTACGGATCGCCTTGCCTTTGTCATCGTAGCCGACGACAACCCTGCCCTCCCAACGTCCGTCTTTGCGTTCCGTCAGGGTTCCTGTTCCTTTTTTTCGTCTGTCTGCCAAGGTTTCAGCTCCTTTCCGAATATCTCTTCCATAAAGCCGCCTACGATCTCCGCGGCGCGGTGCTGCATTTCTCCCGTCACGTGCGTATAGGTATCAAGCGTGAAGCTCGCGTTTGTATGTCCGAGAATGCCGGAGAGCGTTTTCGCGTCGACGCCGCTTTTAAGCGCGTGTGTTGCGAACGTGTGACGCAGATCGTGAAAACGTATATCCGGCAGTCCAGCCGCTCTGAGGAAGTATTTGTGCCGGTGATAAGCGCTCGACTTTGACACCGGCTTTTCCGGTTCGTCCAGCGACGGAAATATCCACGGGCTGTATTTCTTTTTCAGCCGCTCCGTCATCACCGTTGCCGTGCTCTGCGGCAGGAAGATCGCGCGCTTGCCGGCGTCTGTCTTTGGATCACCGACAGAGACGACGTCGCCTGAACCTCCCAGCGTGCGCGATACTCTGAGCGTACCCTTGCTCTGATCAAAATCCTCCCATCGCAGCGCGCAGAGCTCCCCTAGGCGCAGTCCTGTCGTCAGCTCAAGATAGAAGAAATCGTGCCAGAACGGGTCGCTCCGGATGATCTCAAGATAAATATCGAGCTGCTCTTCGTTCAAGACTTTCATCTCAGCCGAATTCTGTTTCGGCACGACCGTTCCCACAGTCGGGTTGACCGCGATCAGCTTTTTCTGCCTTGCGTGTTCCATCATCTCATGCAGAAGAAGGTGAACCGAGCGCACCGACGCGTCAGACAGTCCCTTGCCTGACCGCGCCGTACACTTCACACGTCCGCTCTTTTTCAGCGTATTGTAGATCCGCTGACAGTCGGCTGTCGTCACAGATTTGAGCTGCTTATCGCCAATAAACCGGCAAATCTGTTTTGCGTATTGTCTGTATCCCTCCACTGTCGACGGGCGGAGCTTCGGGACGGCGTATTCCGCAAACCATTTTTCCGTCCATTCAAAGACGGTCATACTGCTGTCCTCGGTCAGTTCCGCGCCGCGATACGTGTCGATCGTCCGTCTGAGTTTCGGCAGAAGCTCCTTCTGCGTTTTGGCGAAAACCGATTTGGTGATCGGTCTGCCGTCGGATTTATGCCCGACGACGATCACGCCCTCCCATCTTCCGTCCGCGCGTTTCTTTACGCTGCCTTCACCGTTCGCTCGTTTACCGGCCATCGTGCCACCTCCCTCCGACACAACACAATACTGCAAAGGATTTCCCAAGTCCAGAGACAATACCGCAAAGGACAAAATTTATCATTTATGACACAACTCCTTCCTGCATACGCCTCTCGATCCAGGCTTTCAGTTTGTCACGTTCGATCACGATACGCGCTCCGATTCTGAACGCCGGAAAGCCTTTCTCATGGACAAGCTCGTAGCCTGAGGACTCGGAAATGCCGAGCAGCCTAGCCATCGCTGGAACGTTCATATACATGGGAAGTTCATCGTATGATTTGTAGTCCTGTTCCTTCATATACCCTTTCTTTCCATTCAAAGCATGGAACAGCTTTTTGCCGTTGCGAAAACAGATAAGACAGCACACGGGTCTAGCCGGACGTTTGCGTTCATTTTCGATAATCTCATTTCTGATTCTCCCCCGTGCGTCTATCTGCCTGCCTGATTTCGCTGATTGTTTGTCCGATAAATATGTTCAGGTATATGTTTCTTTTCATCCCCACGCCGTGTTTCACGGCACAGGGTTGGTTTTATCCCTACTCCCCGTTTCGGGGACCGGGGGTTACTTTCAACCCCTGCCCTCCGTTTCAGAGGGGAGGGGTGACCCCACGCCTCGCGTTTCGTTAGGTGGGGGCTCCGATTATCCCCACTCCGTGAATCACAGAGTAGGGATACTGCAACGTCGAGTTTAATTAACGCGCAGTTTTTTGAAGTGGGTTCGTTGCCCCTACCCGACGAAACGTCGGCTGGTGGTGATGACTTTACATCACAAGCTGTATTCCGTCCTTCACAGCGCGGATCTCACGGCGGAGCTGCTTGTCGATATCCTCGTCTTCGGCCGGATCATAACGTTTGAATCCGTTTTCAAACACTGGCGACAGGCTTGTGAAAAATCTCAAAGCCGCGCTCCGGATACGGATATTTTCAAGACGCGTACGGTCAGTCTTTGACGTGTATTTTTGCGGTACGTCATGTCTGCCGTCAGATCGAACTGCGTTTCTGCGAAGCTCTTTTCCGAGCTCAACGGCTTCGTATACAAGCGCGTTGCGTATCGCCCTGAATTCTTTCTCTTCCGACAGCGGAAGCTTCTCCGGCACCTTGTCCGTATACGTCTGATAAACGGAACACTTGGCCTGATACCACAGATCGTACAGCTCGGATACGCGCTCGTCTGCCGCAACAATATCCACCGCTTCGTCTACCAGCGCTTTTATTCCTTTAGGCAGATAACCGTACTGTTTCTTTCCGGAAACGCCGTTAAGACGCTCTGCAAGATCAGCTAGCTTCTCCTGAAATTCTTTGCCTACGGAATTGCAGGTGCGTAGTTCCTCCGCGAGCTTCTTGACCCTCTCCCGCATTTCTTTCGTTATCCTGTTGCGCTCTTCCGTTTGCCGGTCGTAGATCTCGTGTATCTCGTCCCTGAATATCTCCGTTCCGAAAAGATGACGGAGGTTGTCTATGCCTTTTTTCGTCAGATACGCACGGTCGTTTTTCTCCGTTGAATACAGAAGCATATGGACATGCGGATGATGAGACTCGTTATGGAAAGCGCCGTACCAGCGCAGCGACGTGAGCGGAATGTGATGTTCTTTTGCTATGCGGTCTATGTTCGCACCGATCATACTCTGCCATCGCTCTGCCGAATTGTATCCGAGGCGCGTCGCGTCCTCACGCTTCAAAGAAATGATCACCGAGTAGACGTTTCCGTTGTGAGCCTCGAGTTTTCCGATCTCATCGTCCAGATCAAGATCGACTCCGCCGGAAGAAAACAATCCGTGAGACTTGCCACCCTTATCTACTCTCGGACGTGTCGCCATATACCTGAGATACTGTTCGGTGCCTATCAGTTCCGGTTTTCGTTCAAGGGCATACGATATGAATTCTGAAGCGGTACCGACCGTCTTATCTTTCAGATAGCAGCCGTATTCAGATGCCTTTTTCAGCGCCGGATCATCGGCGGTCAGCTTCATGATCAGATCGCTCTGAGCGTCGGTCGCAGGCTTGTTTTTCTGATCCTTCGGCAGCTTTTCCACGCCTTCCCGCGTGGCGATATAGTTCATATATCCGCCGAGTCCCTTGCCGGAACCGCTTTTGTAATACCTGCATTTGACTATTACTTTTGGCATTAAAAACCTCCTTTGTAATTAAAAGTTCATTACACTGTATTGACATTTGGCTTTGACTGGTGTATAATATTGTGTGAAAGGAGATGAAAGACATGGCAACAACCAATCTTAACATCCGCATTGATGAAGAACTGAAGAAGAACGCCGAGCAGCTATTTGCTGATCTCGGTTTGAATATGTCGTCAGCGATTACAATCTTTCTCAAATCCTCCGTTGACTACAACGGAATTCCGTTTGAGATAAAGAAGACGGGACGCTCGCAGTCGGTAAGCGACGAGGAGCTTCTCTCCGTCTCAAAAGCACTGATCGAAAAGAACAAGGAAGCGTATGAGGTCCTTGCGAAATGAAGCTGCTGACGAAAAGACAACTCATTCTTTTGCACGATCAGCTGATAGATGAGACCGGAGGCGCACACGGAATACGCGATGATGGTCTTCTTGAGTCTGCGCTCTTTACTCCATTGCAGACATTTGAAGGTGCGGAGCTGTTTCCATCTGTCGCTGAAAAAGCAGCGCGGCTCGGATACGGACTTGTGAAAAATCATGCGTTCGTCGACGGGAATAAACGTATCGGCGCTCACGCAATGCTTGTCTTTCTTGCTGTCAACGGAATCAGAATCGAGTACACTCAGAAAGAACTGTCCGATATTATTCTTCATGTTGCTTC
>JAEEJO010000001.1 GCA_016281915.1 Clostridiales bacterium | reverse complement strand
TGAAAAAGTGTATTATCTGCCGAAACGTAAAACAGTAATAATTCAATTATGCGAGTTGAGTTTTCCGTTCGCACTATCTGTATCGATATTTTAACTATCGCAATTAAGATGAATAATTATTGAACTTTTTTAAAAAATACAAATATTCCACTCGAATATTGACAAAATAGTTTAAAAAAGTTATAATATTTGTATAATATTAAAATTGAAAAGCACATCCGGCTATTAGGAAGGGAAGACAATTGCAATTTACCGCATTAAATTACTACTCTGTAGAGGATGTTGAGAACTGTTATAGGCATGGAATAATAATAGCAGCACGATTCGTCTGAATCCAAAGCTCCGGTCTTTTATACCTTTTCCTAGCCTAAGCATGCTGATGTAGCACAGATATTTGGAAAGTTTAGTGCCAGGAGAACAGCATTCTGCATTATCGTTTAATTACAGCGCACCTGGAAACCCCACCGAATTCCCCTTTCGACTACAGAGAGCAATGCGAAAAATGTACAATCTGAGATACAATGATTCCGGAGTTGTAGTTACAGTCAGCTCAGAAACAGCTGAACCAAAGAATGGCATTTCTTTATCCATTTTCAATAATGAAGAATCGATAGTTGAATCGATAATATGATAGTTTTTGGTTCTCGCAAGGAATATTTAGAACCAATTGGGCAAATAATCATTGATAAGAACAAAGAATAAAAAACAGTGTAGTATAAAATATATATAGCTGCTTTGCAGTTATAAAACAAGTGCTGAGAACGACTCGGTTATAATAAGTGCAGTACATATAAAACTTCTTTTACATGATATTCCGAATGTGTCAGGAAGAGTTATAGATATATTCAGAAGCAAAACGAGAAAAAACAGACACAATGTGGAGGTATAATATATGGGTAAGCTTTCAAAACTGTCGTTGCTGATTCGTATTCTTAAGATATTCTTTTGTTACTTTTATTTCTTTCCCATTTTCCCTGCGATGCTTTTCGGCTACATTGTTGACTTTATACTCGGTGTTTTTCAGGTTGAGGATGAGACGCGTTTATTTATTGCGCTTTTAGTTCAGATTCCGATCGCCTTTGTTGTTTCATGCATGTATGCGATGCGAGAGGGATACCGAGACAGTTTTTACGGAAGATATTCCTTCAGATTATATCTGCTTGCCAACGTAGGATCTATGATCGTTTATATTGCGGCAGACAGACTGACAGAGCTTAATGTTTGCCCGATATCATCTGTTTTTATAAAACTCGGACTTTCAAATGAGCTGTTTTCAACGCTGTTTTTTATCGCAATGTGCGCTTTAGTCCTGTTGTGTTACTTCATTGGCCGTATGAATGCGCTCAATGAGAACGCGGAGGCGGTTTATAAAACAGAAAACTCTGTTGCCAAAGAAAAGGCGGCTAAAAGTGAAACACAGGCATTGACTGAAAAGAAAAAGACTGGTACATGGAGAGACAGCGTTCGCGGTGATGATTAAAAAATTATAGTTTCGTAAACAGTAAAACGGCATTTATATAGATAATTAATCGACAAATATCGTGTTTGCGCAAGTGATAGAATATAATTTGCCTGGAAATGCCAATATCATCTATGAATCTATGATTTATAGATTAAACACATGAAAGGTTATTATTCGCTGCACGAGTATTTAAGTAGCAAACGAGGAAAAAGAATGTCATCAGCCCCTGCTAATAGGAGAGATAACTGATAAATAAAATGATGGTAATATTTGACATGTAGGAATAAATTACAGAGCAGTGGTCCGGATAGCGAAAGAACTAATTAAAGAACATCAATAGTCTTATGTCTTTTTTGTGTACATAGTTGAGCTCGTTGGGAAAATCGTATTTTTCAATAAATGAAAGAAAGGAATTCTATATGAAAAAATTAGTTTTTACAGTTGCCATTACAATTTGCTTGTTATTGAGCTCTCTTACCATTGTTGCTATGAAAGATGAAAGTGAGATGATATCTTCACTTCCGGATCAGTATTTTGAATGGCAAGGAAGAGTTATTACCCAATTAGAGTTGTCGGATAGAGATGGTATTTTCATAGATAATTCAGAGAATTATCTACATGCCAAGGCCTTAGAAAGCTACACAAGAGCAGCGCTTTGGCTCTTTGATTATTCGGACAGTTATTCTTATAAAATAGAAAGCAAAGAAATGCGCTTTACTGATGGAAGAATAATCATTGAATGCTATGTATATATAAAAACTCACTCAATGGCAAATCCTTCGGATGTATTCTGCGAAAAAACAAACATTAAATATACATTTTCAATAATAAAGACGGATAATAAATACTATATTGACAAAGTTACAACAACAGATTTGTTTTATTCTATTTCAGAAAACGAAATAGCTGACATTGTTATTATGAACGGTGCAGATCTTTCCGATAAAACAGCAGTTGACGATGCCGTTGAACAATGGCTTAAATTAAGAGCTGATAATGCATTTAAAATGCAATCGAATTATCCTGATATTAAAATTCCAGATCTTGAATACGAGATGGATTATGAGAAATTGAATAATGACTTGCAAACGCTGAACAACGTTGACAATGTTATTGAAAGTGAAGAGAACGGGGACAGTGCCTTGTCTTTTAAATCACAGGCCTCGGTTTCTACCGCATATAATTCTACTTCTGCAGCATCATATGCCGATACATATGCTCTTAATAATAATCCACTGTTTGCAACGCTAACTGGGGACTGCGCAAATTTTGTTTCACAGTGCGTTTGGGCGGGTTATATATCTTGGAATGGCTCAATGTCGTCTTCAACTGTTCAGTCGTATATTGCGAACGATTATAAAATGGTTACTGGACAGAGTTCTAACAATTGGTATATGGGACCCAATACAGGACATCCAAATTGGACAGGATTGAATTCCTTTGCATCGTTTTTAACAAACACGTCAAAAATATATGGACCAAGCGGAACTATATTCAATAATAATAAGTCATATACTGATTTACCTATTATACTTTTAACTCCGGGTAAGGCTATTCAAATGAAAATATCATCAACCTATGACCATTCAGCGTTTATATACAGCTCCACGGGTAATACTCTAGCCAATAAACTCTGCGCGGCTCATACTTCTAATCAAAAGACAACCGTGGCATCTTTTGCTGTCGTCTATCCTTACATAAGACTCCTGAGCTTTAATACTTCAGTTTTTGCGAACTGATATTACGAGGTGGATATGATGATCAAGAAAAAATTGTTTTTTTTAATTCTTGCTATAATAATGATTATCCCATTGGGTTCAGGGTGTACCAAACAAAGCCCCGATGACAATTCCTCAACGGCTAAATCAGATAGTGTTACAATAACAACATACAACTCGGCAGATTTTCAGTCAAAAGCATCAGAAGCAGAAAAATGGTTGAAAAACAATGCAAATACAGAAGAGGCTGAAAGCAGTCAACGTTATGAAAACGATATTTTGGCAATCGGAGATTCTACCTATATATCTTTATGCTGTTTTGAAACTGATGGTATGGTTGACAGATTCAGGTATGTGGTTGAAAAATATAAAAAGGACGAAAAAACCGTAATTTATAATACCTTCTTCTCATATGATACCTGTCCGTTTACACTTATAAAAGATGAAAGCAACATAATTTTATATTTTATGGGACTTGACATAGCCAGTCTGGCCACATGGGGAGACAGCGGAAAAATAATTGTAGCATATGAAAACGGGGAAGCAGAAATAATCGAATACAGTTTTTCTGAAGACACAGAAACGGAAGTTGCAAATAATGGACTTGACAAAAAGAAGTGTCGATGTGAATTTATGCATCTCCTTAAAAACAACAAAATTGCAAGTGTGATAGCTATATCGGCACCTCAGGAAATCAAGTATGGAGGCACAACTACAAGGCTGTTCAGATTTGATGATAATCTGACCCCGATCTCTGCTACAGCTATAAACATGGAAGGGATGTATGAGGAAAAATATTTCCCTAACAACTAAGACTGAGTTATTTCTAAAAACAGATATCCGATTGCTCTGACCAGGGACATAGGAAAAGATTATAAAAACCAGAATTAACGTGTCCGCGGTAATGATACGGTATATTATCGTCGGCGATATGTTTTTCAGGTGTGCAGATTCCGAACCGATCATGAATCGGCTCCACGGCAGAAAGCACCTGATTGCGGGCAATCACGACTGTTCGTGGATCCACAGAGTCGATACGGGCAAATACTTCAAAAGCGTCAGTCACATACTCGAAACGTCGGACGGCGCTCACGCAATTACGCTGTGCCACTACCTGATGCTCACATGGAACCATCAGCGGAAATCGTATATGATCCACGGACATATCCATAACAACACCGACTTTGATTTCCGGCCGCTTATAACACAGCGCGGCAATATTCTTAATGCCGGCATTGATATGAACGGCTTTAAGCCGGTCACTTTCGAGGAACTGCGGGAAAACAACCGGATGTTTTATAGAAAAGGTCGCGAGAGTCAATCCTGTCGAACAGAAAAGCAAAGCTGCGGTCGGCAAGGATGGTGACGCCCGCTCTTTGATTGGCAGTCTGGTTGGAGTCCTTCGCGATGATATGGATGCAAAAGTTATATTGGCAGAACAATACGATAATGCAATCAAGAAATCAGACGATGAATGAGAAAAAAGACCAGTTTATCTTCCGCTTTTGTTCCGCTTATATTCCGCTTCTTACACTAAAAACCAATCCGATCTAAAACGGCCGCACAACACAAACAGAAAATCCGAACTTCGTCATCAAATGTGACGGGTTCGGATTTTCTGTTATGTTTACTTGTTTTTATTTTAATAAAAAAGAAATAAAGCAAATGGGTGCTGCCGAGATATAAGACAGCGCCCATTGTTTTATTTAGTTTCTAACACCCCACATACAAAGTGGCACTTTTTCGTCCGGAACGATCAGCATTTTTTTCTCGATCATGTTTTCTAGCAAAAACGCAGCGACGTCAAGACGGTGGTGGATCTTTACGATATCTCCGCACTGATCTCTTACCGAATCCGGCGAATGTTCAGAGAGGATTTTTTCTGCTTTATCAGAAATGCCTATCATACAATCTGCAATTATTTTAATCACGTCCGAAAGGAGTAAGCACATCTCTTCAAAAGACGACTTTGTGTGTTCATTGTTGTTCTCCGGTTGATTGAAAGCTTTCACATATATAGTGTATAAAAGCAGTTATCGGTTAATCGAATATTGAAATTATCGTCCCGTATCTCGACCGACGCATAAAATGCGTCCATGTCTACGTGTATTATTATCTGATTCATGTCCTTACTCTGCTTTCCCAAAGAATATATTGCGCAGGTTGTCCGGCATAGACGCAAACATCATTTTTACAACGGTTTCTGCCGATGTAATATTATCTTTAAGCACCCATTCCTGTGTCATTCCCACAGCGCCCATGCAGAAAAAGCGAATGCTGTAAGCGGTCTGCGTATCGAGAAAATCCGTGCCGAGCTTTTCCTTTGCAATGTCGCTGTAACGCTTCACGAAATATTCAAGCATATATTTCCAGAGAGCGTTCTGCGATGAATCTTCATAGGCACGTTTATAAAAAATGATATCCGCTTTCATGCTGTTAAGAGCGCGGGCAGAAGATTCGACGGAAATTATGTCCGTTTTATAGGCGTCATGGCAGAATATCCAGGCAACAAGGTCGTATTTGTCCCTGAAGTGGTTGTAGAAGGTCGGACGTTCCACATCCGCCGCCTCGCATATTTCCGTTACGCGTATTTTATCTATGGATTTGAGCTTCATGATCTGCTTCATCTTGTCAGCGATCCACATTTTTGTTATCTCTGCCATCGTCATTGTCCTTTACAAAATCGGTATTATGTAAAATCTCTTTACACTATTATACTACTGTCTATTGAAAAAATCAAGACACTCGTGTATAATATTTACATAAAGAAAACCGGACAGACTAAAGGAGATACATTATGGAATTTTTAGAACTTGCAAAAAACAGATATTCAGAGAGATTTTTTGATTCGAAGCCTGTAGAGCAGGACAAGCTTGACAGGATCCTTGAGGCAGGACGCATTGTACCGACCGCATGCAACTACCAGCCGCAAAGGTTTTACGTTCTTCGCACCCCCGAAGCTCTTGCAAAGGCTAAAACGGTAACGCCGTTTCACTATAACGCGCCGCTGATGATCCTCGTTTGCTACGATCTGAATACTGTGTGGACAGCGCCTCACGACAGATTGTTCCGTAATTACAATTCCGGAGATCAGGACGCAAGCATTGCCGCAACGACTATGATGTATGAGGCGGAGGAGCTTGGAGTACACAGCGTATGGCTTCGCGGATTCGACGCGCTGACGGTGAAACAGGTTTTTGAACTGCCTGAAAATATCATTCCCGTGATGATGTTCGCAATGGGATATCCGTCCGAGAGATCGAAGCCCAACGCATGGCATTTTAAGCGTATGCCGATCGAAAACTTCGTTGCGGAACTGTAGGAGGCGCGATCATGCATTTCACAGGAACAGTTTACAGAAACCCCTACTGGCCGACATTTCCGCTGCTTCAGATAACACAGGGGTGCACGCACAACAAATGCAAGTTCTGCACTATGTACAGAAACGTTTCATTCCGGATCCAGCCGATGGAATGGATAGAGGAAGACCTCAGGGAGCTTGCAAATATCGTACCCGACGCCACCACGATACAACTACTTTCTGCAAACCCGCTGGCGCTGACGTTCGACAAGCTCGAGCCGATACTTTCGATGATCAATAAATATCTGCCGAAGATCGAATATATCTACGCAGCTACGCGCGTGACAGATATCAGAAACAAAACCGTAGACGAGTTGAAAAAAATGAAGGATCTTGGCGTGCGGGAGATATCTCTCGGTGTGGAATCGGGCGATGATTGGACTCTGGACCGCATCAATAAGGGTTATCACGCGGAAGATATTCTCGAGCAGTGCCACAAGCTCGAAGAGGCAGGGATCGACTACTGGATGACGTTTCTGAACGGCGTCGCCGGACGTGAACACAGCCGCGAGCACGCGATCAATTCCGCAAAGATATTCAACCAATGCAAGCCGATGCTTGTCGGTACCGGCGGACTGACGCTGTTTCCCGGCACACCTTTGCTTGAGGAAGCGCAGCGGGGAGAATTCACTCCGCTTTCTGAGAAGGAGATGCTGGAGGAGCTGAAGCTTTTTGTGGAGAATCTGACATGCGACTGCGCATTTACCACGCATCATACGATCTCCGGCGTCAATCTCTCGGGACCGGATTTTCTTGCCAGAAAAGATAAGATCATCACTTCGCTACAGCACCAGATCGACCACGGTGACCTTGACCGTATGGCCGCATTCCGCCGAAGCAAGAGAACCCTGTAAGGAGGCAAAAAGCGCCCCGTCTTCATATCACCATGAAGATCAACAGCAGCTATTTCATGCACGGCGGGCTGACACCGGAGGAAAGCATGACGATCTGCAGGCTCTGCGCAGACGCCGGGATCAATTCCATCGAAGTCAGCGGCAACTGGACATCCGTTTCCGGCATAAGGGCAGGTAAAAACGAAGCAAACTTTGCGGAGTTCGCGCTTGCCATTGCAGATACCGTAAGCGTTCCCGTTATTCTTGTCGGAGGGCACCGAAGCGTAGAGAATATGGAAAAGGTTCTGAATGCGGGCAAGGTTGATTTCCTGTCTCTCTCCAGACCGCTCATACGGGAACCGGATCTTACGAACCGCTGGGCGGTGGGTGATCATCGGCCCGCCGAATGCGTTTCCTGCAATATGTGCTACCATACACCGGGGCACGAATGTATCAAGAAATGAAGGCAGACAATGTTCGACGTTCCTGATCTTCAGTATTCACAAGAATAAACAGACCAATGTGATCGCAGAGACATAAAAGTCTCTGCGGTTTCTTTTTGCAGGAGGCAGTATCCATTACAACGGTTTCACCCCGGAAAGCACATCGGACAGTTACGTCGGAGGCGAATACGCCAACCCTTTTGTTCTTATCCGTGAGAACGGCGGCGTAGTGTTGTGAGAAATACTCATGGGCACCTGAGAAGAATCCGGCAGTCGATTTGTTTGGCCAAAGGGTAAAGTCTCCTTTGTTCACAGGAATTTCATTGAATTACGAGGTAAAAAATGGTATAATACAGTTAGAGTTAAGAGATTAACAAATCGGTATTTGTGGGAGGCAGGGAAAATGGTTTTCAAAGAAACTGAATTCAAATTAAAGGATGGACGAGTTGCACTACTTCGCAGTCCTCATGAAGATGACGCAGAGGAAATGCTCCAATTTATTATAAAAGCTTCTGGTGAGACAGCCTTCCTGATGAAATATCCAGAGGAGTGGGCGGATTTCAATCTTGACCAGGAAAAAGCCTTTATAAATGATGACTACTACAATCAAAACGGAATGATGATTTCCTGCATTGTAGACGGGAAAATAGCCGGAAACTGTCAGATCTCTTTTCGCACCGGAATGAAAGACCGGCATAGGGCTTCTGTTGCGATTGCGCTTCTTCGGGAGTTCTGGAACCTTGGAATTGGGACAAAAATGTTCGAGGAGATGTTCCGAATCGCCAGAGAACGCAATGGAGTTCGTCAGATTGAGCTTGATTTTATTGAAGGCAACAGCAGGGCAAGACACCTGTATGAGAAGATGGGATTTCGTATAACTGGAGTAAAACCTGATGCGATACGAATGAAAGATGGAACTTTTGTTAATGAGTACATGATGTTGAAAAGGCTGTAATCGTAATTCTTGTTCTGGAGTATGTTAAATGGATAAACTGATCTATAAAGGTGTTTTGTGCAGGTTGGCAACATACCGAACCATGGGTGAAAACAGACCTGCGTTATTCTACATTGATGCGCCGGATCAGCATACAATGTTAGCTGCCGGTTTTGATGAATTGCATTACGGGCTCTGGGTCAAGCTTCTTACTGATGAAGAATATAAAGAAATCACAGATAATCTGAATCGAAGTCCGGAATCAACAGAACAAAAAGATCAATAAATTCAGGTTTGTGAGACAACGATGATTAACGAAAGAAATTAAGTGAAAATGTTTTTAAAAACAAAAGCTATGCGAAAGGACATAAGCAATGAAACGACCGCTCTTTTTACTTATCAGAACAACGAGCTGAAAGAATACGTAAAGCAGTACGGCATAGTCGTTGAAAGCTGGTACCCGTTCGGCGGCAGAGGTCACACAGGCGATCATTTCGGCAATGAGATCATCACGGAGCTTGCGGAAAAATACGGCAAGACCGCCGCGCAGATCATTCTTCGCTGGCATATGCAGGCGGGATACGTCGTGATCCCCGGATCGTCAAATCCGGATCACATAGCCGAAAATTACGACGTTTTTGATTTTGAACTCTCATCTGAGGATATGGCGCGTATAACGGCGCTTGACAGACAGGAAAGATATGAAAACTGGTAAAAAAATAACTGCAGACAAAGAAAAATAACAGCCGTCTCACAAATACTGTTATTCAAACGAAGAAAGCGGAATTTGAAAAATTGTATTTCGATATCGCGGGCGACCCCGAGCCGACGCATCTCGATATGCTCCGAGCCGTCGCAGCGGACGACAGGATCGTATACGGAAGCGATTTTCCGCACTCTTCCGCAAACGTTGTCATATCCAAGAAAAAGCATTTTGACGAAAACGTAAAATACGACGTCGTCCGCGATCTCATATACGCGGAAAACGCCTTCAGATTACTTGAAAAATAAAAGTCACAGAAGATTATTATGAAAAGAATTATTACTTTTTTACTGACGGCGGCGCTTTTGTTTGCGCTTGCTGCCTGCGCAGGAAATACTCCCGCAAACATCGAAGAAAACGGCTCAACAACAGCCTCGAATGAAATATCAGTCTCTGACGAAACATCACAGGAGACGGAAATATCCGAACCCTCTGTTTCTGCTGAACCGGAAACGGAGCAGAACTCGGAAGAGGTTACTCCCGATGCCGAAACCGCACCTGAAACGGAAACGGACACTGAGCATAAAAAAGTCCTTGTCGTCGTATTCTCTGCGACAGGGACCACAAAGGGCGTAGCTGAAAAGATCGCCGAAATAGAGAATGCCGATATTTACGAAATAAAAGCGGCGCAGGAATACACTTCGGCAGATCTTAACTGGAACGACAGCAGCAGCCGTTCCACAAAGGAGCAAAACGAT
>JAEEJO010000009.1 GCA_016281915.1 Clostridiales bacterium | reverse complement strand
TTTGCCATGTTTATAACAGGCTATCGCGTTACTCTTGACAGGATAGATATTTACTACAACAGTTATTACACCAAAAACGTAAAAATAGCGTATGTAAACGCGCTTTCAGCTGAGGATGCGCCCGAAGTATCTGTTGATATCAGTGAGATATGTGAAAATGTTGACGACGCAATAATCAATAAATATGTTTTTACGGGATAAAAGGCGATGATTATATCTCTGAACGCGGTATTTATTTTAACGGTTATATCGATCCGGTCAATATGCTTTACGGAAGATTCTTTACTCATGAGGAAGTTGCGGGAAAACAGCCTGTCGCGGTTGTTGGTAAAGAAATTTACAGTAAATATGTAACTTTCAATGAAAAAGGCGACCCCGTATACCACAGCGATGATCTTGATACCGATCTTCTTGTTATAGGCGTTATGGGGAAAGAGGAATCCGAAACAAGCATAGACTTTACAGTATTGTTGCCCATCAAAGTGGGTGTGGAAAAGTTCGGAGGAGCAGGTTCATATACTCTTGACGGGAAAGATAAAGCAACGGTTGAAAAACTTGCGGAAATATTTGAAAACCACGTCTCTGCCACAGGTATGGTCAACACAAGAAATTACAACTCGAGAATAACCGTTCAAGCCCCTGCCGATCTGCTTATAATGCTTCTTATACTTGTGTCGATAAACGCCGCGGTTTTCTGCTTTTACTATGTATCGAAGCAGGAAGGCATATATTATGTGAAAAAAATCGTCGGGTATTCTCAGCGTATGATGCTCTGTGATACTTTTGCTGATTTTTCTGTTTTGACTATCGCGGCGTTCATTGCGGGCAATGCGGTTACTTTTCTGCTCAAAGAAACTATACTGAAAATTTTCGGTATTTTTTCTTTGTATATGCCGGAGCCTGTCGTGCTGATCATTTCGCTTGTTGCGGTGATCCTGTTTTCGGGACTCCTGTCCGTGATAGCCACGGTCAAAACATTCCATTCATCGGAAAACAGCATTTACCGCTTATAATATCGTTCTTCCAATAAATATAAAGGAGACATGCCTGACAGCGTGTCTCCTTTATATTTATTGATTTTTGTCTTTTGCCGGCTTCGCAATCTATTCAAGAGCCTGAGCTATATCGGCAATAATGTCGTCTATATTCTCTATGCCGACGGAAAGACGTATAAGATCGGGCTCAACGCCTGCCTCGCGCAGCTGTTCGTCCGTCATCTGTCTGTGCGTATGGCTTGCGGGATGCAGAATGCACGATTTTGCGTCCGCAACATGAGTTACTATCGAAATAAATTTCAGCTTATCCATAAAATCAATGGAGCTCTGTCTTCCGCCTTTGACTGCAAACGATAAAACGCCGCATGTGCCCGACGGCATATATTTTTGCGCGAGGTCGTGATACTTGTCTCCTTCAAGACCCGCATAATGGACCCAGAGCACTTTTTCGTGATTTTTCAGGAATTTTGCGACTGCAAGAGCGTTTTCGCAGTGGCGCTGAATGCGTAACGGCAGCGACTCAAGCCCGAGATTGAGATAAAATGCGTTTTGAGGGGTCTGAACGGCTCCGAGATCGCGCATAAGCTGAGACGTTATTTTTGTTATATATGCTCCTTTGCCGAAACGCTCGGTATATGTGATGCCGTGATACGATTCGTCCGGCGTGGTAAGTCCCGGGAATTTATCGGGATATGCGGTCCAGTCAAAATTTCCGCTGTCAACTACGCAGCCTCCGAGTGTTACGGAATGTCCGTCCATATACTTTGTTGTTGAGTGAACAACTATATCCGCGCCCCATTCTATCGGTCTGCAGTTTACGGGCGTTGCAAAGGTGTTGTCAACAATAAGGGGAACGCCGTGGGAATGCGCAAGGTGCGTAAATTTTTCTATGTCAAGAATACTTACTGTCGGGTTCGTTATCGTTTCACCGAAAACAGCCTTCGTGTTAGGCTTGATATACTTTGCAAGCTCCTCTTCAGGCAGATCGGGATCGACGAACGTGCAGTCTATGCCCATTTTTTTCAGAGTTACGCCGAAAAGATTATACGTTCCGCCGTATATCGATGACGATGAGAGAATGTGATCGCCAGCTTCGCATATATTGAACACGGCAAAAAAGTTCGCCGCCTGACCCGAAGACGTCAGTATAGCCGCATATCCGCCTTCAAGGGCGCATATTTTATCTGCAACGGCATCTGTTGTGGGATTGCTGAGCCTTGAATAGAAATATCCTTCCTCTTCAAGGTCAAAAAGCTTACCCATCTCATCGCTTGTGTCGTATTTGAACGTTGTGCTCTGGTAAATCGGCAGCTGTCTGGGTTCGCCCTTCTTCGGCCGCCATCCTTCATGAATGCATTTTGTTTCGATTTTTGCTGACATATCTGTCTCCGTATGTTTTATTTATTTCCGTCTTTCTTGCCGAATGCGCCTTTGACCTGGTCTATTACTTCGGGAACCGACGCAACAAGCTTATCTATGCCCGAACCGACACCGGTCGAATTGATGGGAATTACGGAAACGTCGCCTTTAGACGAAACAACAAGAAACGCTACCGGATTTATCGATATTCCCGCGCCGCTTCCTCCTCCGAAATTCGGGTTTTCGGGAGACGCCTTTGAGTTGAAGTCAGATCCGCCCGATGCAAAGCCCACGCCGACACGTGAAACCGGAATAATGATCGTTCCGTCAGGCGCGGTAATGGGGTTTCCGATGATAGTATTAACGTCGATCATGTCTTTGATATTCTGCATTGCGGTATTCATAACGTTCTGAACGGGATGCTGTTTATTTTCTTCCATTGTTGTTCTCCTTTATTCTCAATATATAAATAAGCGTTTTAAACGCAAGTGCAACGGCGTGTATCGTTCTGATATAAACTTCGGCGTAAATATCCGTGAATGTTTTTTCCGTTCCGAAATCGGCGTTGATATGCGCATCTATGTATTTTGCTTTCTTTTCGTTATGTATTCTCCCTATCAGCGGAAAAATCGCAGCAGTCAGCGCTCCGTAGATCACTGCCGTTTTTGATGCGTCGTCCGATCCGGCAATAATGTTGATGCAAAGGTCGCCGAAACGGATCTTGCCCAACATGTCTTTAACATACGATATAAGCGTGATGTAATCGGAAATACCCATGCTTCTGGCTTTTCTGACAATTACGTTTTCTTTTCTGCTGCGTTTTTCTTCGGTCTCTTTTGCGCTTTTATCTTCTTCGGATTCCTCTTCGCTTCCGTTTTCGTCCGAAGAGGGTGGCTCCTCTTTCTTTTTTTCTTTTTTATCTTTTGATGTCGGAGGAAACAGCGTGAACGAAAAAAGAAAATATTTTGCTCTCAGAAAAAAACCGTCGTCTTTGTTATATCCGGTGTCGATTTCCGCTTTTATCGGCAAAAGACAGAGAAAAACAATGATTACAAGCGCGATCAGACCGCCTGTAACGGCTGCGATCACAGAAAGAACTGTAAGAAAAACGCTCATATGCTTTCCGTAAGATTAGTCTGGACGTATTCCTCTGTTTCCTCGATATCTGAAGAAAGCGCTTCGCGCTCGGGCAGATCGTCAAGACTGTTAAGTCCGAAAACGGTGAGGAATTTATCCGTTGTTATATACGACATGGGGCGTCCGGGAAGATCGAGACGTCCCGCTTCCTGCAAAAGTCCCTTATCTACAAGACTTTCGACCACTTCTGCAGAGTAAACGCCTCTTACCTGCGATATATAAGCTTTTGTGACAGGCTGATTGTATGCCGTTACCGAAAGCGCTTCAAGCGCGGCATTTGATAAAAACGCCGCACGTCTTGAATCGAGATACGAAGCTGTAGATTCGCCGTATTCCGGTTTGGTCGAAAGCGAATAGCGGCCGTCAACCTCTTTGAGCCTTATGCCGAGGTGCGCTTTTTCAAGCGTTTTTTCAACTTCTTTCATCGCTTCTTTTATTTTTTCCTGCGGCAGCTCAAAATGCGAAGCGAGCTTTGTCTCTTCCACCGGCGCCGCCGATGCGAAAAGAATTGCGGATATAGCCTCCGTCAGCGAAAGATTGTTATCAAGGGTCATTGTTTTTTCCTTATAAGCGTAATGTCCGGATCGTCGCCGTCCGTAATATCCACTCTGCCCGCGCGTATAAGCTCAAGCACTGCAAGAAACGTTGCAACTATCTCGGAACGGCCGCTGTTGCCTTTGAAGAGCTTTTTGAAAGAAACTTTAGTGTTTTTAATAAGTATCCTCAGCAGTGAGATTATCTTCGTGCCGACGGAAATGAATTTCGTTCCGACGATTTTTGAGAACGTTTTGGGAGAAAGGGGCTTTTTGCCGTCAAGCCGCCTGAGAACGTTGGAATAGGCGTCAAGAAGTTTTTTTGAGGACGATACGTATTCTCTTGCAGGCTCTGGCAGGTCGTCAGGCTCTGCTTCACGGAAAAATACTTTTCCCCATAAGCTTCTTTCAGCCAGATATGACGCTCCTTTTTTGCACTTGGCGTATTCGGCAAGCCTGCGTTCAAGAACGGCTTTCGGGTCTTCCTCTTCCTCGTCTTCGTCTTTCGGCAGAAGCGTTCGCGATTTAATATATACGAGCGTCGATGCCATTTCAAGAAAATCAGCAGCAAGGTCGAGCTCCATAATACGCGCCTTCTCAAGATAATCCATATACTGGTCAAGAAGCACCGTAATTTCTATATCGCATATGTCTATTTTATTTTTTTCAATGAGTGATAGAAGCAGGTCAAGAGGACCTTCAAAAATCTCAAGCTTGAAATTAAGAGTTGTCATATTATAAAAACGGGGTTATTATCGCCGCGATAACCGTGTAGAAAAACGACAGAAGTCCGGTTACCAGCGCGGAAATGAAGTTGAACCTGTTAAGAATTATTATCAGCGCCAGAAATATATACATTGAATATCTTTCAATGCTGAGATATTTGTATTTATATCTGTTCGGCAATAACTCAGCCACTACCTTTGAACCGTCCAGAGGCGGAATTGGAATAAGATTGAAAAAGCCGAAAGACAGATTGTAAAGAACGAGATATTGCAGCAGCGTTATCAGATTCGAAACGAAAGTTCCTCCCTCAGGGAAGACAACGGAAAGAATGACCGCGATGAGCAGCCATATAAAACCGCTCAGAAAGTTCGCAAACGCGCCTGCCAGGGCAGTCAGAATGATTCCAAGCTTAGGACGCTTGAAATTTCTTGAATCCATCACGACAGGGTTTGCCCAGCCGAAGCCGAGCAGCAGGAACATTATCATTCCTATCGGATTAAGATGTTTTATGGGGTTGAGCGTCATCCTGCCGAGCGATTTCTGGGTATAGTCGCCCATCATATATGCAACAACGGCATGAGCCCATTCATGAACCGAAATCGAAAGAAGAACGGCGACTGCGCCGAAAACCACTGCCTGAAGGATCTCAACAGGCGATCCTCCCGATAATATTGCGTTGATAATCATTTTCTGAATTCCTTAATAATTGATCTGAGCCGGGAAAAGCAGGTTGAAAAGCGCCAGGAAAGGCGTTTCCATTGCGGTTGCGATAGCATTTACGACCGTTGCCGTAACTCCGGAGCGTGCGCAGACGATAACGATGAAAAGAAGGATAATATACGAATACTTTTCAAAAGAAAGAAACTTTTCGCCCGCTTTTTCGGGGAGAAGACACGAAAGTATTATCCCTCCGTTCGTGCCCGGAATTGGCAGGATATCGAAAACCGCAAAAGCGATATTGACAAGCACGCAGGTAGAGAAAAACATCGAGACCCAGATCAGTATGAACGGAGTGCTTTCCGTCTGAGAATATATCTCAACGTTTATAAGGCGTATCACGTCGCATAAAAGCACCGATATAAAGGCGATAACAAGATTCGTTATCGGCGCCGAGAGCGCAGCGGCAATGCTTTTTCCACGTGAAAGCCCGGGATGTTTTGCTTTTATCCACGATGCGGAAAAAACAGTCATAAGAACAACGGAAATAAGATTTCCGAAATTGATCTGCTTTATAGGATTCAGGGTCGCCATTGCGCTTCCGCCCATTTTAACGGTAATCCGTGCTTTTACATATTCGCGTATTGTTATGGACAGCAGCGCCGCTATAACCGTGAAAACAATAACGGCGAGTGTTTCGGCAAATGACGCGGAACTGCCGTTAAGAATTAGTTCAAGTATCACTTTGTCCTCCGTGACAGGCAAAAAGTATTATATAAACTATACCATTATTATTATACAACGATATCTGCGTTTTGTAAAGAGTTTTTGCGCACTGACACAAAAAAATCCCAAAAAAACAGAGTCGAAAAAACATGCGAGAGTCCACAATCGTCAAAATTCAGAAAAATTTCACAAAATACACTTGAAATCGGGAACATGGTGTGATATAATGATAAAACTGAAAAAGCGAAAGGATGGAGGTTAAAAGATGGATACTTTGGTATTGGTATTAACGATAATTCTGATCGTTATAAGCATCGCGCTTATCGCTATAATTCTTTTCCAGTCTGGAAGAAATGCGAACGTTTCCGAAGCGGTCGGCGGCGGACTCGGCAGCTCTGCGGCAAGAAATAAAAGCGCGGCAAAAGATCTCTTCCTTAAGAGAGCAACCATTATTTTCTCGGTATTATTCGTTCTTATAATTCTCGTAGTAAATATATTCGAGGTTGTTTGATCGCCACTGATTTCGATCGATGAAAATACGGACGCCGGTATTCAGCCGGCGTCCTTTTGCTGTCTTTGTCTCATAATTTCAAATGCGCAAACTGCGCTTGCGGCGGATGCCGAAAGGGAGTTGCGAAACTGCGATCCGTAGGGGATGTAAATGTTCCCGTCGCTTCTGTCCGTGATTTTCCGAGAAAGCCCCCTCAGTTCTCCGCCTATGGCAATTATAAGGGGAACGGTCAGGTCTGCTTCATATATCGGCGAAGCGTCGCGTCTATCGGCACAGAAAGTTTTTATTCCGTATTTTTTCGATACTTCTACAGCGTCTCCCGGCTCTTCGCAGGATGCCGTCATAAGATATTCAGAAGCCCCTGCGGAAGCTTTTACGACAGTCTGGGCAGCATCAAGCCAGTTTCGGGTTGGAACGATAAGACCCGTTGCACCTGCGGCATACAGAGAGCGCAGCGCGTCACCGAAGTTGTACGGATCTTCTATCCCTTCAAGAAGCGCGATAAACGGTCTTTCTGCCCTGAATAGCAGTTCGGGGTCGGAATACTTCCTCTCTCCGACCTTTGCCGCAATGCCGCCGTGCGTGCGTCCGTTTACGATCCCGGATATACCGTCGCTGTCAAGGTAAACCGTTTTAACGCCTCTTTTTTCGGCTTCGCGAGCAATAAACTGAAAATCTTTTGATTTTTTTGTTTTATCTATGTATATCTCTTCAACGTCCCTGCTTCCCGAAAGAAGCACCGCTTTTACCGAAATTGATCCTTCAACAGTCATTATTCGTTACCACCTGTTCAGAATTACTCTTAAAGTATATCATATAGCGCACTTAAACGCAATATGCTGCGGAAAAAAAGAAAAGGAAAATTTGTAAACAAATATTGCCTTTTTGTGACAAAAAATTAAAGAACCGCTTGGTTATGGGCTTTTTCGATAAAAAATATTTTTGAAAAAAATAGCGTGAAAGTGTTGACAAATCAATTTATTTGTGGTATTATATTCAAGCCGACGAAAATGTTAGGTAGTTACGGAAGCTTAGCTCAGCTGGGAGAGCATCTGCCTTACAAGCAGAGGGTCACAGGTTCGAGCCCTGTAGCTTCCACCAAGGCTATGGCTTCGTAG
>JAEEJO010000008.1 GCA_016281915.1 Clostridiales bacterium | reverse complement strand
GCACTCGACTGGACGGTCTGGGGCCTTGAATGGGTCAAATGGATCGGCGACTGCGCTTTCTCCTACGTTGTCGCGGCTTATACAGGACCCCTTGAAGCGATCATTACTCCTGCGAAGGATGTTATGGTCAATGCTATTGGCGAAGTTGGAGTAAATATCGTATGGGGCACAAAGTTTGACGTTAAAAATCTTGAAATTTACGATCAGATCAAAAACGCCGGCGACAACTTCGTTTCAGGCGGTGTTTCTGACGGGGTAAGCTGGCTTGCATCATCGGGAATGTCAAGTCCCGCAAAGATCAAATATGCCTGCGCAATCATGGGCGGATACTTTGTATTTGCGGTATTCAATAATTACCTGCTCAGTCTTGAAAAAGGCGAAAACGACTTTTACGGGGCGATAATGGGCGCATTTAAAGACCTTACCGTTACAGCCGTAAAGATCGCGGCAAGCATGATGTTTAAGAAATGGCTTGAAAGTGAGTCTTTCAAGAAAAAAATAGGTCCTAAAATTCAGGAATTCATGCAAAAGTGGTTCGGAGACAATCTGAAGGATCAGAAATTCAATATTGAAAAGGCATACAATGAAAGCCAGCAGTTATACGGAGATATTGCTCTCAAAGATACGCTGCTGAATATTGATGTTGAAGTTACGCGTGCGGGAATAGCGGAAAAATACCTGACTGAACTTCTCGGTGTCGGAGCAGGCTGGATCCATGACAATCCCGATAAAGCGCAGAAACTGCTATTCAGCTTCAATCCTGCGGGCGAACTTATATTTACATTCGGCATCAATCTTTTTGCGGGAAACACCGATGCAAGCGTTGTTGACTCAGTATGCGAAATAAATATTTCAAAAGCTCTGTCAAACACTTCAAGCAAATTTTTCTCCTGGCTTTACGATGTATTCTTCGGTGGCATCCCTGTTGCGGAATCCGTGATAGAAATCCCCAAAGATCCTCCGCTTCCTCCCGCAAAGAATTAAGGAGAAATGTTAAATGAAACTTTCGGTATCTGAGTATCTGCTGAACAAGATAGACCTGACAATAGATGAGCTGAAAACGATACCTTCGCTTATAAAAGCCGGTGATATATCCGGAGCTGAAAGCTGTTTTGCAGGTTATGTCCGGTCTGTACTTCGTCCGGAAAAGTATTTCCGTCTGCCGTATTACGCGATGGGAGGCACATGGAAATCAGAAAATGAGACTGAAGAAGACATTTATAAACGGCTTCTTCACAATGAAGTTATGTCCTGTTCTTACAGGCACGACTTCGGGGAAGCAGGGATACGGTGGGAGGATAATCCAACGCCGAATCATTATTATGAATGGACATGGCAGCTCAACCGCCATCATGAATTCAGAATGCTCGGGCATCTTTACCGTGAGACCGGTAATGAGGAGATAGCGCGGCTGTTCGTGCGTATGTTCACTTCGTGGAGAGAAAGCACGGTATGCCCTGACGACGCTCCGGGATACGATACTCTTGCATGGAGAACCATCGAAATAGGGATACGGGAGACCAAAAACTGGAATTATGCGATTCATGCCTTCTTAATGTCGCCTGAGCTTTCCGATCATTTTATATGCGAGTTTTTCGCTTCAATGTGGGAGAACGGCTGGCGGCTTCGCTGCCATCCAACCAGCAACAACTGGCTGATAATGGAGATGACAGGGCTATTTCATATCGGTCTTCTTTACCCATGGGTGAAGGACGCCGAAGAATGGAAAAACTTCGCCATATCGACTCTTGTCAGTGAGATGGACAGGCAGATATATCCCGACTGCTTCCAGATTGAGCTTTCCACAGGATATCATATGATCGTTTCAGAGAACTGTCAGACTATCACCGAGATCTGTCATGTTATGGACGAGCCTGTTCCCGAGCCGATCCTTCGTGGTATAGCACGCATTTACGATCTCTGCCTCAAACTCGCCGATCCGTCAATGCATACTCCGTCCTTGAACGATGGCGGACGTGTCGACGTTTCGGCTGCCTGCAAAAAAGCGCTGAAGCTCTTTCCTGAGAGGCAGGATTATCTCTATTTCGCCAGTCTCCGAAAAGAGGGAACGCCGCCGGAATTTACCGATATCGTTCTTCCTTACAGCGGTATGGTCGTGTTCCGCGACAGCTGGGAAGAGGACAGTCAATGGGCTTTCTTTGAGAGCGCGCCGTTCGGAGCGGGACATCAGCATGAGGACAAGCTGAATTTTCTTCTTTATGCATACGGTCGCGATATGCTGAAGGATACCGGGAACTTCGCTTATGATTCGTCAAAAATGAGACAGTATGTTCTGTCATCAGAATCACACAATACAGTGCTTGTCGACGGTATGGCGCAGAACAGACGGAAAAAATATAAGTGGAACGATGGCGATATAAACAAACTGTCTGATCTTCGTGTCAAGACGGGCAAAGAAATTGACTGCGCGGTTGGCATTTATAACGAAGGTTACGGGCCGGACCTTCTCGACGTCGTTCATAAAAGGTCTGTATATAAGAGTAAATCGCATCCGCTCGGACTCGGGATATTCTATATCTTGATCGATTCGTTAACGTCACCCGACGGTCAGGATCACAGATATGACGCTCACTGGCAGCTTGAAGCAGTTCCGTATTCAGCCTCGCCTGCTCGCGGGTCTGACATAACGGGAGCCGATTATCTTGCGAAGCCGGTAAGCGGAAGCAAAATAATCGCAGATTACGGTGACGGTGTTACCCTTACGCTGCTGTCAGGCGCAAATTACACAGTTCGATGCGGCAGCTTCGATCCGTTCGTAGGATGGAGAACGCCGAATATTCCTGCGCCTGCAATCGATTTTACCATATTCGGCAGTTCGGGCAGGATAGTGACGCTTTTTTATCCGTCCGATTCGGGACGTCCGATAGAATCGATTGAATACGACAGTTCTGCAAAAGAAAAGGATATAAAAATAATAACAAAAAACGGCGTTATCTTTTTTGACGGAGAAAAAATAACGATATAGGTAGAGTGACGCAGCACATTCATTATTTATGCCGTAAAAAGGTAATTCAACACGCTTTTTGCAATAGGAAATAACTGCGGAAGCTCGGTTTTAAGCTTAACAACGCCTTAATCTATGTATATCCGCAGCATTATCACATGAAAAGAACGAAGCCGCTTCTTGGGATCGATTTTCCTTGAAGCGGTCTTTTTTTTGCGATTATTCAAATTAGAAAAATGTGAGATGTTTTGTGAGAATACAGCGAAATATGCCGATTATTTCAGGACTTAAACTCTGCGGGATATTTCTGCAAAGGTTTGACACGAACGCTGCATCCGATATCGCAATGTCCGCATCCCCTATCGATATCGAATCAATGGATCATTAAAGGAAAAGACGGCGGAAGAGATTTTTCTCTTCCGCAGTGTCTTTATTGCTGATATTTGCTTTTAAGCGTTATGTTTCTTCTTTTCAAAGAAGCATATGCCTGCGAGGGTCATGATTGCGGTAACGATAAGTGTTGATGTTACAGGATGTCCGCTTTCAACGTCATCATCTGCCGTATCGGGGATGATTACCGGTGATTCGGGTGCTGTATACTTGTTGGTTATCGTTATGCCTGTTTCCATATCGCCGGCGATTATGGTCATGTAGTTTTCT
>JAEEJO010000078.1 GCA_016281915.1 Clostridiales bacterium | reverse complement strand
GGTTCTTCGGTGAAAGAAGGCTCTTCGCTGAACGCCGGTTCCGCGCTCGCGGTGGGTTCTTCGCCGGCTATATCAACAAAATCCGTCGACTCAGGAGAAGGAGATGAAGATATTTCATTTTTCGGTGCGCAGGCAACAAGAATCATCAGGGTCATCCAAATTGCCAACCCAAAACAGAGACGTCTCTTCAATTTCGATTGTGTTCGAAGGGTCCTCATAGCCCGTTTCTCCCCGCAAAAGTGAGTTATCATATGTTTATTATATTTGAAAAAGACGGAAAAATCAATTCTGTTAGATATTTGGGCCGGCACGATTTGTTCCGGCAATGTCTGTATCCTCAGATTCCCACAAAAAAGAGGATTTCCGAACAGAAATCCTCGATGCGTGTGTGGTGTGTAGTCGTTTTAGATTTCTTGGCGGTATTTTCTTGGGTTTTAAGGGTTTTCGCAGGTACTGTACATAACTCCGTAAAGAGTTCCGCTTACTTCTTCCCCGTCCCATTGGCAAGAGAGCACCTTCGGATCATCAGTGTAACGGGATAATTTCCCAAAATCATAAATAATTCGGGGAATAGCTGACGAAAACAATCTTTCCGGTCCGGGTGCGTTTTGTCCCTTATTATGTTACCGTCAATGAGGTATAATTTACATGCGATCATGGTCAAAGGAGGTGTTTTCGCTGAATATCGGCAAAATAATAAGTGAATTGCGCAATAAAAACGGTATGTCTCAGCAGGTACTTGCCGACAGTTTGTTTGTCTCAAGAGATCTGGTCTCAAAATGGGAAAACGGAACGAGGCGTCCGAATTATCGTATGATCGAAAAAATAGCAGAAGTATTTAACGCCAAAGTTGACGAAATAGTTGATACAACCGACCTTGTTTTCAAAGAACTCTTTGACGGCAACCTTGCCGGAATCGAAATCAGCGACGCAGATCTGGCAGTTGTTTTGGACCGTTTCCTAAGGAGCATCCCGGAAAAGGACGCTGATATTTTTATTAATCGTTACTATCACCTGAAGAACACTGCCGAGATCGCTGAAGCGTACGGCATTCGCGAGAATCACGTCAGGAGCATTCTCTCAAAGACAAGAGCCAAACTTGCAAGGTACATAAAGGAGTCAAAAAAATGAAAGATAACCAGCTTTTCGACGCGTTCGCCAGTATAGACGAAGAAATGGCTGACCGTGCTTTGAGATCGTACTCAGGATTGAGTAAAAAAAACAGCCGGAACCATTTGCGATGGATACCCGTGTCCGTATGCGTTCTTCTAATCGCGGCACTTGCTGCCGTGGCAGGCGTATTTGCCTATTCGGAAGCCAAGGCCTTTGACGCTGCTTCAGCCTTCTTTGAAAACAACGGACTGAATTCGGAAGGTCTCAGCCGTACAGAAATGAAAAACGTATTCTTCGATATCATAGAAAAAAGGTTCACGGATGAGAAAACAGCGGAAGTAATCAAAAACAGTGTTCCCTGCGAGGAGATCGGGAACGCCGAAATGACACCCGAGATGCTTGAGGATATCTGGAACAGGTACGTTCTCCAGCCTCGTGAGACAGACAGCGGCGCGATACCGCCGGAGCTTACGAAGCTCATCGGGGAGAATGCCTTTAAAAACGCCAAAGCTTTTTCCGACAGGCTGCTGAAAAGTGAGACCGTTGAAAAAGATCCGGAAACGAGAACGGTCGTTCAAAAGGTAACGATGCTCGATATCTTTGGCGACGTTCTTGCCGAGTATACCGTGAAATGTGATGACGCATACATCGTCACGACACTGACCGCAACTTCCGACGGAGGCTTTCTTTTCGTCCTCGGCTTTCAAGATTATACTTATGATTATTTGGATCAAAAATGGGCGAGCGATGAAGGTTACGCCTCGAGAGTCATAAAATGCGACAGATTCGGAAATCTCCAGTTTGATAAAGCATTTGACGGCCTTGAGGGCAGTTCGTTTTACAACTGCATCGAAAGGGAAGGCAGATATTTCTTTTTCGGAACGCATCGTGATCAGCAGAAGTGGCGTGACTACGGAGAGACCGACGTTATAATGATCATTCTCGCCGATGACGGACAAGAGATCAAAAGAGGTTTCCTCAAAGGCAGTGATTTTGATCATTTAAACTATGCAAAACCCTCTGAGGGCGGGTTTATGCTTTTCGTCAGAACGCAATCGACCGACGGTGATTTTGCTGATTCCGGTAAAACTGTTCTCGCTGTCGACATGAACGTGGAGATCGATTACGACCTTAACGTTCTCGGCTCGACAGTGTCAGATAATATGTTTCGCAACGAATCGTTAGTGGAAATTATAAACGGTTCATTCATTTTCTCAAAGGACAGTTGTTTTCAGGACTTTGACGCAGGAACGCCGACTGCAGTTATTGATTACGGTGAGTACCGTCTCATAGTTTCGGAATACGTGAAAAGTGTATATGATAAGGGCCATCTTTCTAATTCGATTGGTTACAACGTGGAGACCGTTTATTCCGGCTATGACAAGAACGGCAATCTTATCTTCAGAATTGGTAAGGATGCGGGAAAAAGATGATGCGATCCGGCAGCATTGGCGCCAATGCCTACCGATCCGCAATCGACAGCACAAAAACGCCATGATTGGCATTTGTCTCTTTTTATTTCATTACTCAAAAAATCGCTTTCCGATAGCAAAAATCGGCTAAAAATAGCCGATTTTTGTG
>JAEEJO010000077.1 GCA_016281915.1 Clostridiales bacterium | reverse complement strand
TCGGGTATATAAAATGAAGGAGCCACAGCTATGCATTTTCGAGTCTATAAGGGGAAAAAGATAAATAGATTTCTATGCCTGTTCTTTATACTCTTTGCCGTGATCTTTCTGATTCTGGCTGGAGTTTTTGTCCTGGCAAAAGATCCAGACAAAGGTTATGTCTTCTGCATCCTTGCAATCATAGCAGGGGGCTTTTCCTTGCTTTACGGAGTTTTTTGGTTCATATATGGCCGGGTAGAAAGAAAGTCGGAGAAGAAATTGAGGGAAATCCTCGAAGGGCAAAACACATCCGAAGATCCTAACCGATTTGATTATCAAGAGTTTATTCTTCCGAAAGCTGCTCTAATTAAAAAAGCAGGAAAAAGAGCGCACGACATTGTCCGGTGGACGGGGATCGCTGCACTCGGAGTCTTCCTGATAATAGGAGGCATTCAAGTGGCTTGCGGTTCTTTGAAAAGTCCTGTCCAACTGCTTTATATGCTCCTTTTCTGCATGCTGATCATGGTTCCGGGACTTCTTGTCCACTTGAACCTCTATCTTAAATATAATCAGTCTGTTCCAACACGCATCCTGCTATTTCCGGGAAAACTGGTGATTGACAACATGAACCTCTCTGCGGGAGAGATTCAAAAGATCAGTGTTTCCCCGGGGCAGATTTTTAACCCTAATTCAACGGATGTGTTTCGTGAAATGCTGATCCAAACGGAGAAGAGCACTACAAAGTACCGGATTGATTATCGGACGGGTACGTTTTCCAATGGACAACCTTTTTGGTCTGAGTACGAGCAGTTTGTTGCTGCCCTTGCTGAGTGGGGGAAAAAGAACCGGGTGCAGGTTGTCGTCTCCTACATGGCCTGATCAACGCACGCATTTGAACTTGACAGGCGCGAAAAAGAATCGATACCTATTTCATGGAAGAGCAACAAATTCCGGTTTGTTGAGGCGCTTCTAAGCTAATTACTTAGGGGCGTTTTTTATTTTTTTACGTCTTCCGATTATCCCCTGCACATTTCAAATCTTCAGCTTTTCCGGGTACACTGTCTCCGTGAAGGAGGTGCAGGATACATGGGACACAGTTTTGCTGAAGTACATCCGGAGCTTGTCTGTGAGTGGTCTGAAAAGAACGCACCGCTGAAGGCAACGGATATTACCTACGGATCAAATAAGCGATACGGGTGGATTGGAAAATGCGATCATGAGTGGCTGGCAAGCCCTAAAGACAGGCATGCGGAATGCTTATCAGTGCAGTTCACCACGAAGGAGATACCGAGAAACTTCATCTCCTTCAGGTCGATCCTCATATTCCCGCAGGTGCAAAACTGAACTGAAAACGTTGAAATTGTTGTATGAATGTCCTTCTTCATAGTTTTTGTGACAAAAATCGACAGCTTACAACAAACTTACAGCAATCGATGCATGAAAACGTGCAGACCCTGAAAATCGCGTAGTTTTAATTAAAGACCTCGGGGAATCGCAAGTTTCTCGTGGTCTTTTTTCGTTTTCATACGCAGATCATAAAATCCAATACTACCGCCTTTGCTCTAAAATCAAAATAATTGCAGACGATTTCTGAAAATACGCAAAGAGCGGGATGATGGAATTTTATAGGGAGTCAAGCGAATATGTTGGACCACGTATGCTTGCATCTTCAACAGATTCGTTCTTTAACGAAAAAGGGTATTTCGGGGAACGCACTGGCTTTTATGAAATGCAATGCTTCTCAGACAAGCCTTTATTTTAATTACGGATCTGCCTCTGTTTATCTGCCCGACGTTTCGAATTGGACCAAACAGTATTTTTTTTAATAATTGAAAAAACAGAAGCAAATCGGTTTTACCCGACTTGCTTCAGTTTTTTACCATTTTCTGTTATTCGCGTTTGGACATTTTTGTTTTATAAATGCTGCCCTGAATTCCACATAACAACCGCATTTCATGCATACTCCGGAAATCAGCTCATCACATTCCTTACACATTTCAAGGCGTTTTAAGTATAAATCCTGCGGTGCTTTTTCTTTTTCCGAAAGTTTGCTTATACGTTGCCTGATGTCCGACAGCGTGTCTGCTCCCGACGATTCAAGAAGAAGACATCTTTTACATTCCGCCATTACAGTTTAATAACGAATTTTACAACCGAGCACGGAGGTATTTTCGTTTTAAATCCGTCAGCGGTATTGGTAAATTCGGTAAATTCAACAGTCTTTACATTGTCTTTTTCTGCAAATGTGTTATGAGCATGGATCGATCCGGTGAGTATTTCCGCTTTAATATTGCTGACTGCGTTTGTATCGGCTATCTGACACAGGATTTCAGAGGAATCTGTCGCAGAGGTGTTTACGATCGTAGAAACGATTTCTCCGTTTTCGTTTACGGAAGCGCTTTCAGTAAGATTGGGAACGTTTCCTTTGGGTCCTATATTGTCGGAAGTTAAATACGAACCGAGAAGTGTGTTTTCCTGATGATCCTTAAAAAGCTTGAAGACAAAATAGGTGGGGGTTAACAGCATATCTTCTCCGTCCGTAAGAGCTACAGACTGCAAAACATTTATTGTTTGCGCGATATTTGCCATATGAACTCTGTCGCTGTGTTTGTTGAAAATGTTCAGAGTAAGTCCGGCGACCATCGCATCGCGCATTGAGCTTTGCTGATATAAAAATCCCGGGTTCGTTCCTTCCTCAACCCTGTGCCATGTTCCCCACTCGTCAACAATAAGCCCGATTCTCTTCTGAGGATCGTATCTGTTCATTATTTCGCTGTGGCGTGTGACCATTTCATCCATCAGCATACAGTCTCTTAACGTGTCGTAATAGTTATCTTCGTTGAATTCAAGCGCGACGTTGCCTGTTCCTGTATAGCAGTGAAGAGATAGTCCGTTCATTGAGTGTCTGCATTTCTGCATAAGCACTTCAGTCCAATGATAATCGTCCCTGTTAGGTCCGCCTGCAATTCGGTAGATCCTTCTGTCCGGATAATAGTTTCTTACATAAACATTATATCTGTTGAACTGATCGGCGTAATATTCTACATTCATATTTCCGCCGCAGCCCCAGTTTTCATTGCCAATGCCGAAGTATTTTAAACTCCATGGCTCTTCCCTTCCGTTCTGTTTGCGAAGCTCTGCCATTGGAGATATGCCGGAAAAGGTGATATACTGTATCCAGTCGCTCATTTCCTGAACTGTGCCTGATCCGACGTTGCCGCATATATACGGTTCACAGCCTATCTGACGGCAAAGCTCAAAAAACTCATGTGTTCCGAATGAGTTATCTTCTATAACTCCGCCCCAGTGCGTGTTGATCATTTTTTTACGTTTTTCTTTCGGACCTATTCCGTCCATCCAGTGATACTCGTCAGCAAAGCATCCACCAGGCCAGCGAAGGACCGGAAGCCCCATTTCTTTCAGTGCGTTTACAACATCGATTCGCATACCGTTTACATTTGGTATTTTTGAGTTTTCGCCAACATACATTCCTTCATAAATACAGCGACCGAGATGCTCGCTGAAATTGCCGTATATTTCCTTCTTGATTTTGCTGATTCTCTGATTTGGGTTGATAAGATATTTTTCCATATTTGCTCCCTTTCTGTAAAAAATATTTCTTTTATAATTTTATCATACTTTACTCGGCGTGTCAATATTCTGAAATCCGTTTTTATCATTATTTGTCATATTTTTAACGGAATTGATGGAAGAAAACATATTGAAAAATGAATTGAAATATGATATAATATAACAAAAGAGACAAGGAGAGTGCTGATGTTCGATGGCAAAACAGGAACGTGAAGCGGATAAGTATGTGAAAGATAAATGGTATCAAAACATTTGGTATCATTACAAGGTTCATATATGCGTTGTCATTTTTATTGCTATTACAGCTTTTGCCTTCATTTACTCAACTACAACTAAGTCTAATATTGATCTGTATGTCATATATATTACCGCAGATCCTGAAGTTTACGGCGAACGTATCTCTTATCTTGAAAACACCATAGGAATGTTTGTTGAAGACGTAACAAATGATGGCAGGGTCAATGTGTTTGTCGAGAATATTTATATCGGCCCAAATCATGAAACAGATCAGGTTTATAAAAATAAAGAAAGAATAATGACCAACCTTCGCGCCGGCACCTGTTTTTTGATCCTTTCCGATGAAACAGGTCTTGAATATTTGATCTCTTCAGACACCGTTTGCAATCTGAAAGATGAATTTCCCGAAAACGAAATCGTCGGTTATTATGTAGATCTTCGCAATACGCATTTTTTTGAGCGTACTTTAATGGAGGACTGGGAAGGAAATATTTTTATGTCCCTCAGGCATTTCCGCGGAACGATCGCCGAAATGAATTCTAACAGCGTAAAAACATTTGAGCATTCCAAAAACGTTTTTTTGAATATATTCAATAACAAGGTGCTGTATGGCCCTGAGGCGGAAGAAGAAAGCAACGACGATACCGCCGAATAAACTGTTTTCTTTATTACAAATTGCTACAACAAGGATATTGACCTATGATCGGGATTATTTGTGCAATGGAAATAGAGCTTGAGGCTATAAAAAGTCTTGCTCAGGATGCGGAAGAAATTTCTATAGGATATTTTAATTTTACTAAATGCACGGTTTACGGTAAAAAGACGGTCCTTTGTGTATGCGGTATCGGAAAAGTGTTTGCCGCCTTGTGTTGTCAAACAATGATTCTTACTTTTTCTCCTGATATTATAATTAACGTCGGAGTCGGCGGAAATCTTACGTCGTCTCTTAAAATAGGAGATATTACCGTTGCTGATGGTCTTATTCAGCACGATATGGATACATCACCGCTCGGTGATCCTCCGGGGCTTATTTCCGGAATAAACATTATCAGGTTTGATTGTGACAAAAACACCGTTAACACACTATGCAGTATCTGTGATGAGCTCGGCATTACCTATTCAAAAGGAATAATAGCCACGGGAGACAGATTTGTTGCATCAAAAGAAGAAAAACAAAGAATAGTTCAAACTTTCAATGCGGTTTCGTGTGATATGGAAGGGTGTGCGATTGCCCAGGCGTGTTATATCAGCAAAATTCCTTTCGCCGCAATTCGCGCAATATCCGATGACGCAGACAATGGGTCTCCGGATGATTATCCTGAGTTTTGTCGAACATCCGCAAAAAAATCTGCGGAATTGATGAAAGAGTTTATTAAAAGATATTAATATTCGGCCTGACGGAAAGTTTTTTCTGACCATAAGGTGCGCCGCAAATAAAAATCGCACCTTTTCAGGTGCGATTTATTATATATTACATTTTAGGAGGATTTTTTATGGAAACAAGAGTAGCTGTTATGGGAATTATCGTTGAAACCACCGAGAATATCGATCAGCTCAACGCACTTCTGCATGAGTATGCGGAATATATCATAGGTAGAATGGGTATCCCTTATCGCGCAAAGAATATCAACATCGTATCTATCGCGATCGATGCGCCTCAGGACATTATTTCCGCATTATCCGGTAAAATAGGAAATATCAAAGGTATAAGCGTTAAAACGGCTTTTGCTAACGCAAGGTAGTATTTATGAATGATGTTCGCTCACTTCTTGATGCTTTAGTAGAGCGTCATTCTTTGACTCTTGAAGAATACAAATTTCTTATTGAAAACCGAGACGAACAATCAGCCGAATACGCTGCAAACAAAGCGGTCAAAATAAGAAAAGCCGTATTTGGAAATTCCGTTTACATACGCGGACTTATTGAAATAGGCAATATATGTAAAAACGACTGCTATTATTGCGGAATTCGTCGTTCAAACACTGCATGTGACCGTTACAGACTGTCTGATGATGATATCCTCAAATGCTGTGACGAGGGCTATGCTATAGGATTTCGCACATTTGTTATGCAGGGTGGGGAGGATGCTTACTTTTCTGCCGACAAAATCTGTGATATAGTCAGCAGAATAAAAAGTAAATATCCTGACTGTGCTGTAACGTTGTCTCTGGGAGAATATTTGAGAGAAGATTACGTTTCTATGTTTAATGCAGGAGCAGACAGATACCTGTTGCGGCACGAAACGGCAAACAATGATCATTACGGGAAACTGCATCCTGAAAAAATGTTATTTGACAACAGAATTCGTTGCCTGTATGACCTGAAGGATATAGGATTCCAAACAGGCTGTGGTTTTATGGTAGGTTCTCCGTATCAGACAACAGATACGCTTTCTGAAGATCTGAAATTTATAGAGGAATTTAAGCCTGCAATGTGCGGTATAGGACCTTTTATCCCTCACAAAGATACTCCATTCCGCGATTATCCTGCGGGATCAGCAGAATTAACATGCTTTCTTTTAAGCATTATACGTATAATGCATCCGCGGATCTTACTTCCTGCAACAACTGCTCTCGGAACGATTGATCCTGTCGGAAGAGAAAAAGGTATAAAATCTGGCGCCAACGTTGTTATGCCTAATCTTTCTCCCATCAGCGCAAGAAATAAATATCAGCTTTACGATAATAAACTATCGACAGGGGCGGAATCCGCTCAAAATCTTATGGACCTCAAAGAAAGGCTTAAAAACATAGGATATGAAATCGTCGTTTCAAGAGGCGACGCATTAAAATAAATAATATATCTGACGGAAAGATTTTCTGACCGTAAGAAAGGAATTACTATGGCAATTTACAACCCTAAATCAATGAAGGCTGACGAGTTTATAAATGATGAAGAAATTCTTTCTACACTCGAATATGCCGAAAAAAACAAAAACAACGTCGAGCTTATTGACAGCATTCTCAATAAAGCCCGTCCCGTAAAAACAGGAAATGAAACTCACTGTGCGGGACTTACACACAGAGAGGCCTCAGTCCTTTTAGCATGCGAAATACCCGAAAAAGTAGAAGAAATGTACAGACTTGCCGAAGAAATCAAACTTGCATTTTACGGCAATCGAATTGTGATGTTTGCACCGCTTTATCTTTCAAATTACTGTGTAAACGGTTGTGTTTACTGCCCGTATCATGCTAAAAACAAAACTATATGCAGAAAAAAGCTTACACAGGAAGAGATAGAGAAAGAAGTCATCGCTTTACAGGATATGGGACACAAACGTCTTGCAATCGAAGCAGGTGAGGACCCGGTAAACAATCCTATCGAATATATCCTTGACAGTATCAAGACTATTTACTCAATCAAACATAAAAACGGCGCTATAAGACGCGTAAACGTCAATATTGCAGCAACGACCGTTGAAAACTACAGAAAACTCAAGGAAGCAGGGATAGGAACTTATATCCTTTTCCAGGAAACATATCATAAAAAGAGCTATCTGGAACTTCACCCCACAGGTCCTAAACACGACTACGATTATCATACCGAGGCTATGGACAGGGCAATGGAGGGCGGTATCGACGATGTCGGGCTCGGCGTTCTTTTCGGGCTTGAAATGTATAAATACGAGTTTGCAGGACTTCTCATGCACGCAGAGCACCTTGAGGCTGTTCACGGAGTGGGACCGCACACAATAAGCGTTCCCCGTGTAAAGCATGCAGACGATATCGATCCCGATGTTTTTGACAACGGCATCAGTGATGATATTTTTGAAAAAATAATCGCATGCATACGTATCGCCGTTCCATATACCGGAATGATAATATCAACAAGAGAAAGTCAGAAAGTCCGTGAACGCGCCCTTAATATCGGTATTTCACAGATCAGCGGTGCGTCAAGAACTTCCGTTGGCGGTTATACTGAAGAAGAACGTCCTCACGATACAGAACAGTTCGACGTTTCCGACCAGAGATCTCTTGATGAGGTCGTAAATTGGATGATGAAACTGGGATTCATTCCTTCTTTCTGCACGGCATGTTACAGAGAGGGAAGGACAGGTGACAGATTCATGAGCCTTTGCAAAAACGGACAGATTCTTAACTGCTGTCATCCTAATGCCCTGATGACTCTTGCCGAATATCTGTCCGACTATGCATCTGAAGATACTGCAAAAACAGGCTTTGCTCTTATAGAAAAAGAACTCGGGAAGATTCCGAACGAAAAAGTAAGACAAATTGCAACAGAAAACATTCGTGCAATCATGAATTCCGATAGAAGAGATTTTCGATTCTGAAAACGGAGGATATTATGGGACTTAACGATAAACCCTCATCCGAACGTGTCCATATAGGTTTTTTCGGGATAAGAAACTCAGGTAAATCAAGCCTTGTAAATGCGGTTACCGGACAGAATTTATCTGTTGTTTCCGACGTTCTCGGGACTACGACCGACCCCGTTGAAAAAAATATGGAGCTTTTGCCTGTCGGACCTGTCGTAATTTCAGATACGCCCGGTATAGATGACGATGGCGAACTCGGTTTACTCCGTGTTAACCAGACAAAAAAGGTAATAAACAAAACTGATATAGCCGTTATCGTTGCAGACGCTCAAAAGGGTATCACGGATAAAGAATCGTCGCTTATAGATATCTTTAAAGATAAAGAGATACCTTTTATTACCGTATACAATAAAAGCGATCTTCTTGCAGATATTCCTGAAGCGAAACAGAATGAGATCTATGTAAGCGCGAAAAACGGAACAAATATATACGAATTAAAAAATCTTATAGGTGAGCTTTCAAAGCATTCTGATACCGATAGACGTATCATCGGTGATATGCTTAAAGAAGGTGACAGAGTGATTCTTGTTGTTCCGATCGATTCCGCAGCCCCCAAAGGCAGGCTCATCCTTCCTCAGCAGCAAACTATCCGTGATATACTTGATGCGGGAGCAATCGCTTCTGTTACAAGAGATACCGAACTCAAAGAAGCCTTTTCGATGCTTGCCAAACAACCGAAGATCGTTATTACAGACTCTCAGGTCTTCGGGAGAGTGGCAAAAGAAACTCCGGATGAAGTCTTGCTTACGTCGTTTTCAATTCTATTTGCGCGATATAAGGGGAACCTGTCTCAGGTGGTAAAAGGTGCCGCCGCACTTGGTAAGCTCAAAGACGGAGATATCGTTCTCATTTCCGAAGGGTGCACCCATCACCGGCAATGCAACGACATAGGTACTGTGAAGCTTCCCGGATGGATTAATGATTATACTGGTAAAAATATCGGTTTCGAGTATACTTCGGGCGGCGATTTCCCTGATGATCTGTCCAAATATTCGCTTATCGTTCATTGCGGTGGATGCATGCTTAATGAACGCGAAATGAAATACAGACTTCGTCATGCAGAAGACTGCGGTGTACCGATGACCAATTACGGTATCGCTATTGCTCAGATGCACGGTATTCTTAAACGTTCTCTTTCTCCTTTCCCGGAGATTGCAGCAGAGTTTGATTTATAAGTAATGATCCCGGAAATTATTCCGGGATCATTTTAGTTTAAATATTTGTCTACGATTTCGGTAAAATTTTCAGCGGTAAACTTCGCAATTTCCTTTACTTCTTTTTTTGCCGTCGAAACAGCCACTCCGTTAAATGCTTCAAGCATCGTTATATCGTTATAATTATCACCGACAGTAATTATGTCTTTTTCGTCAACGCCATATATTTTTGCAACTTTTGCAATCCCCGTTGCTTTTGTAACTCCGAACGGAGGAATATCAACACATCCTCCGTTTTGATGTGCGGTGAAAATCCCGTGAAACACAGTATTAACTTTGAGTGTAAATTCTTTTGCCTCTTCATCGGTATGAAAGTAAGTATTCATCTGGTTTGTATAGGGGATTTGCGATAACAGTTTTTCATCTATCCTGTTATTATTTCGTGGTATATCAAACAGATTTACATGCGTCCTTTCATACCCGACTCCGCACGATAAACCTCCGTTTTCAAGAATAAACCGCGCCATCTCAATGATATGCTCTTTATCGCATTTATAAGCAAAAAGCTCTTTCTTCTGAGCGTCTTCTGCCTGACCTCCGCTTGCGCCTACAAGATAATCATATCCTATATTATGCCTTTTGACCTCATATTCTATTCCGAAAAGGACTCTTCCGGATATCACCCCGAAAAGATTTCCTGCTTTACGCCATCTTTCTATAGCTATAATGTCGTCTTCCCATACACGTCCGTTGCGCGTGATAGTGCCGTCAAAATCGGATGCTATCAGTTTCATAAAAAAACCTTTCTGAATAATATGATTTTCTGATGCGGAAAAGCAAAATCAATCACCGCACACTGTGATAAGATCGACTGCTCCCGCCATACCCTGAGATCCGATTATCTGCGGCTTTTCAGGAGTGAGAGAACAATATATATATTTGTGCAAGTGTCCGCAGACCACGGCTTTTATAGAACTGTTATTCTCTGCGAGTGATACGAATTTTTTGCCTGTTTCGTCTGCAGATTCGGGATCGACAAAAAAGTATCGACCGGCATCGATAAGTTCTTCTTTACAGTATTCCGTTAAAAGCGGGATATGACATAGAATTATTATGGGAACGCCTTCATTGCAAACGGATTCAAGTTCAGACAGAGTCTGATCGTCAACGGTATTGGTCGTATCGTTTACCGCTGCAATTCTGAAACCGTCAAACTCATGAACGGATAACTTTGTGGTCCATATCCCGTCTAAATCTTTATTATCATGATTTCCGGGGACACATATAAATCTGCCTGTGTTATTTTTGTATTCCGCAAGCTTTCTTTTCAGATATCTCTCTCCTGCAGGATGCATATAGTTGAGAGTATCGCCGGAAATAAGAAGGGCCTCGGGATTTAATTCTTTTGCAAGAAAAAGAATCTTTTCAAAAGCCTCCGTGCTTCTGATCTTCTGAGCATCGCCGAAAGGTTCTCCTGATGATGCAGCGAAGTTTTCCTTGCCGCGTATCCAATCATTTTCTCGATTGATCGCAGACATTTTTTCCTCTTCCGAGCAAAGCTCATCCCAGACATGAAGATGAATATCTGATACGTGCATAAAAAGATGACGTCCCTTAACGCCGGGAATAACAATCTTGCTTTCTTTAAACCAGAAAAAAACGTCGTACATAATAACTCCAATAAATCTTAATTAATCTATATCGCGTAATACTTGATCAGATAAATTATCATAAGGTGCAACGGATAAAAAATATAAAAGAAGTATTTCAGGCCAGGCCCCTTTTTCCCTGAATAAAGGCAAAGAATAAATAAAGCGGCAATACCTGTTAACTGCAGCAGATTGAGAGTAAAGTACTCGATACCTTTTGTAAGAAAATCAAGCATAAACAGTAAATAAACGGGTAGGGGATAAAGCAAGGTCTTTACTCTGTTTCCGTTTGCATAATATAATGCGATTATAAAAAGTACACCTGCGTAAGACCAGTCAGAATTCAAAAATACTGCAATTATACATGCTGTAATATACGGTATAACAACAAGAAATCGTTTATCCCATTTTTTTTTGATAATATCAGCCGTATACAGTGCCGCAACGCCTAAAAATATAGTAATAATAACATTTGAATGCTCTTCGAAAAGCAAATAATAACACGGTTCTGAAATTAAAGCAAATATCCCAAGTCTCAGCAGATATTTGGGAACGCTTCTTGTTTTTCTGAAGCCTACTGCGGCAAAATAAGCCATTATCGGCATGGTCAGACGACCTACGGCACGCAACCATAATACCGAAGGAAAGAATACTGCGCCTGCATGGTCGCATACCATAGCAATTATTGCAATTATTTTCAAAACAAATGCAGACATTGTTTTCCCCTCCGGATTTTTATCTATTTTATCATACTTTATTACATGTGTCAAGAAAAATATTAATGAGAATTTGATTTTTGATATAATGAATAATACAGACATATCCCGTTGAAATTAATTGTTACAAAATTAGTAAAACGAAAAAAAAGGGGTTGACAAATAGGGAAATTTGTTATATACTACTTAAGCTGATTGCAGGCGATGTATAATCGCCGTCAGCGTATTGCGGGATTGTGTAATGGTAGCACGGCAGACTCTGACTCTGTTTGTGAGGGTTCGAGCCCTTCTCCCGCAGCCATATAAAAAGTCTCTTTTGTTTTTCAAAAGAGACTTTTTTCAAACCTTTTTAAGCTTCTGAATGATAAAGAGCAATAAGGGAGTGTCTGTATGTCGGAACAGATCAATTGCAAATCGGACTGTGTATATTCCTACATTAAGAAAAAAAGAACATATGATGTCGCCGTAATTGGCGGAGGAGTAGCCGGAATTGCCGCTGCACTTTCTGCTGCCAGAGCAGGGGCAAAGGTTGTTTTAGCTGAAAGCTCGTATATGCTCGGAGGACTTGCCACTGCAGGACTTGTAACTATTTATCTTCCTCTTTGTGATGGCATGGGACATCAGGTGTCATTCGGTATCGCAGAAGAGCTTCTGAAACTCAGTATTAGTTGCGGCGCTGAAGGCGATTATCCTTCAGCATGGTTTTCAGACGATGAAATGAACGTTTCGCAGCGCAAAAAGCAGCGATATCTTACACGTTTCAACCCTCATGTATTTGCAATTTTAAGCGAAAAGCTTCTTTCAGAAAACGGTGTTGATATACTATACGGTGCCACGATGTTCGGCTTAACTAAAAATGATAAATCCGACTCTGTCCTTTCTTTGTTTCTGACAACAAAAACAGACGCTTATGAAATATTTGCAAAATCGTTTGTTGACTGCACCGGTGACGCGTCACTGTTTTATCTTTTAGGAGGAGAAACAATTTTACCTGTACATAAAAACGCAAATGCAGCATGGTATTATGAGGTGAAGGACGGAGAGTATCTTCTCAGACAGATCGGGAATTGTTCCCACATATATGATGATAACTTCATTGGCGGCATCTCAGGAATCGACGGTGAGGAAAATTCACGTGAAATGATTATTTCACATGAAAAAATCATAAACGACTTTCTTAAAAAGGGTGATGTTTCCCGCATTCATTCAATTGCAACGATTCCGTCAATACCGCAACTGCGTATGTCAAGAATGATTCTGGGCAAATACCGTATTTCAAAACAGGATGATAAAAAGAAATTCGAATCGAGTGTCGGTTCGTTCGGCAGCTGGCTTGAGTCAGGCCCAGCATTCGAGCTTCCGCTTGAATCACTTTACTGCGCAGGAATAAAAAACGTATGCGCTGCAGGAAGATGCATTTCTGTTGAAGGTGACAATATGTGGGATATTACCCGCGTAATACCGGTTTGCGCCGTAAGCGGTGAAGCGGCAGGAGCGCTCGCAGCAGTTTCATCCGATTTTGAAAATACAGATTATCATATCGTTCAGAATGTATTAACATCGCGCGGTATCATGCTCCATCTTGACGAGCTCGGTATCGTTTAACCGAAAACTGACATTAAAAAAGCAGCGATTACGCTGCTTTTTTTGTTATTTTAATTCTATTACGTTTACAGAATGCGGTGAAAGTTCGATTCTGCCGTTGAAGGTCATGATGTCGGATGATTCTATACCGACTTCGGTTTTTCCGATATCATTATAAGAATCAGCTGTCTTGCCGCGTACTGTGTGGATTCTCATGGTATTGACGCTGTCTTCTAACAGTGAAATATCTATTGTCTGAGAATTTTCGGGGTCTTTATTTACGGCTCCGATTGCATATTCTCCGTCTTTATACGTTACAACTATATCCACAGTGTCAACTGTTTTGGTCGTATTTCCGTCTTTTCCTGTCATAACAGGCGTTTCTGCTTGCCACATATCAAGAACCGTATCTTTCAGCAGATTTGCATATAACTCAAAAACAAAATACTGAGGACGTAAAACCAAACCGTCTTTATATGTGAATATTGCTCCTCGGGTATTTACAATGGGGGAGAAGCATGCCATACCGATTATATCACAGTTTTTCAGACATGTGTTTAAGAATGCTGCGGAGAAAACTGCGTCGGCGATGCTGTATGTCTCATTTACATCGTTTTTATCTCTCGGTTCAAGAATCATTTTTCTATATGAACCATCGCGGTCGTTTGCGATCTCATGCTTCTGATCGATGGAATAAACTCCGTGAGTATTGGGGTGATACCATCCTCTGAGATTCCACTCGTCATATGCAATTTTAATTTTATCGCCATAACCCAGAGCAGTCAGAATCGCACGGGCTCTGTCTATATTGTTGCTGATATCTTTTCCGGTCCTGAGCATTAAGGTCTCGTAACTGTTGTTTTTCAACCCGTCCGCAGACCCTTCAAAATAACTGTGAATCGATATCCAGTTAAGAAAAGCTCCTGCTTTTCTGAGAAGATCTATATTCCAGTCAAGATCATTTATAGACGCGGCGGAAAGTTCGATCGTGGGGTCGGCTCTCAACATCATTTTCGCAGATTCGGCAACAAGTCTTCCCCATTCGCCTGATTCTTTTGCTCCTATTTCCCATCCCCCGTAGTTCTCGTTGCCTATACTCCAGTATTTTACTCCGAACGGTTCGCGGTTTCCGTTTGCGATACGCTGCTTCGCAAAACGTCCCATATTTTTTAGATTGCAATACTCGACCCAGTCGCTCATTTCTTCCGCTGAGCCGGTTCCTGCATTAGTGCAGATATAAGGTTCGCAGCTTATTTTTTTGCAAAGTTTTATAAACTCATCTGTTCCGAATTCATTCGATTCTTCAACCATCCATGCCTTGTCGTAGGACGGTATTCTTTCTTTTCCAACACCGAATTTCCATTTATAGTCGGAAACGTAGCATCCTCCCGGCCATCGTATCACGGGAGTTTTGATACGTTTCAAAGCTTCTATAACATCTGCTCTGAATCCGTCTTCGTCTGCAAATTTCGAGGTCGGGTCATATACTCCTCCGTATACCTGTCTGTGAAAATGCTCGAGAAAATGTCCGTAAATCATCGGGTTTGCTTTACCGGTGATCTGATTTTTGTTTACGGTTAGTTTCATTCGTTATTGCTCCTATTCACTCTATATTTTTATAAATGCCTATAAATGCCAGCGTCGGTTCTTCTCTTGAATCTGTTATTCTTATTCTGAGTAAATCAGTTTTGATTCCGTTCATAGAAATAAAACGCTGATATCCTATTACAGATCCCTTGAAATATTCTTCAAATCTTCCGTTTTTCATTATATCAACAGAAAATGTTTCAACTCTTTGACTGCATAAAATATTTTCCTTCAAAACAATCTTGCCGATATTGACAGGTTCATTCCATTTGAAAATGATATCAGGTGTTTTATTCCCTTTTTCAGGCATATAGAATGCATCATAACCGTCTTTAAGAACGTTTTTGATACTGTGAATCTCGTCTGCTTCGCTGGCTGTAACTTCTGCTGAATCCGTCATATTCTCTCTGAATGATTTTTCGATATACTGTCCGAGTTCAGTAAGTCTTTGAACGTCGTTTTCATGAATCAATCCTTCGGGTGTCGGCGGTGCGTTTAGAATAAGAGTAGCATTGCCGCCTACGGAATTGTCGTATATTTTAATTAAATTATCAAGCGAGCGCAGTTTTTCATTTTCGTTCTCGTGCCAGAACCAGCCCGGTCTTATAGATACATCGTATTCTGATGCATACCAGATATAGCTTTTTTCATCTTTCATGAGTTCACGACTTCCAAGATCCGGGGCGTCGATTTTTATTTCTTTCATTCCGGCTTCGGAAGCCTCTTTTATGAGCTTTTCGCCATTCGGGTAAAGCCCGTACAGCATCCTTTCGGAAACAACGCTCCACTCTGCGTATCTTGTATGGCCGCCCTCATTGCCACACCAGCGAACGTCAGGACCGCATCCTGTGATCGCAGCATCAGGCTGAAGTTTTCTTATTGTTGAATAATACCTTGTCCAATCGTAAACCTGTTTCTTTCCGTTCGGTCCTTCGCCGCATGCTCCGTCAAACCAAACAGTGAAGAGTTCACCGTATTGTGTAAGAAGTTCCGTTAACTGAGCAACGTAATAATCGTCATATTCTTTGCCTCTGCCGTAATAAACGGAATTTCTGTCCCATGGGGAAAGATAAACGCCGAATTTGAGACCGTATTTTCTGCACGCGTCCGACGCCTCTCTGACTATATCGCCCTTACCGTTTTTATAGGGCGAATTTTTAATCGAGTGTTCGGTAAACCTGGATGGCCACAGACAAAAGCCATCGTGATGTTTGCAGGTGAGAACCATTCCTTTCATTCCGGCTGCCTTGAACGTTTTTGCCCATTGTTCCGCATCAAGGTTTGAAGGATTGAATATAGCAGGGCTCTCCGTTCCATCGCCCCATTCTTTATCTGTAAACGTATTGACGGTGAAATGAACAAATGCGTAAAATTCGGTTTTTTGATGCTCTACCTGAACTTTGGTCGGAACTGTTTTGATCAGCTTTTCATCAAGGGTCATTATGGTTACTCCTGTTCTTTATTATTGGTATTTGTTTCGGTCTTATATGATTTATTTTTATCGTTATAAACCATTTTTGCTATCATATGAGAGGATACAGGCGCTGAACAGCAAACAAATACGGCTGCTATAATAAACTTTACAGAGAATCCCGCAAAATCAGAAAGGAGGATCATTCCGGCGGAAATAAACAGAATTCCGAGAGTGTCTGCAATTCCTGCTGAATGCATTCTGCTAAGCGTATCCTTAAATTTAAAAACACCTATAATCGCTGTCGCTTCAAGCGCAAGGCCTATAAAAGTTAAAACGGATGCAATAATTATTTTAACGGTCTCCATCTGTTTTTTCCTCTTTTTCTTTCTGTTCCTTGTCTATTGATGCGCCTATATATATTTTTGTTATTACTATTACGGCTATAAAACTGAGAAGGGCGTAAAGAATACAGATGTCGGCAAGCCAGGGTTCATCAAGCAACACGGTAAGAATTGCCGTTGAACATATTACTACGGTCCCTGACATGTTGATCGAAATAAGTTTGTCTGCAGCTGAGTGCGCAAAGATGGCTCGCAGAAGGTTGATCAACAGACAAAGTGAAAAAAAACAAAGTGCTATTATACAAACAATCGTTTTATCCATTGTGGTCCTCTTTAATGTCAGGGTAGGGGTATGTAGCTTCTATTTTTGATAAGATTTTTTTTGCTGTGCTGTCTTCAAGATCTTTTGTCAGTTCTTCATCCAGACAATGCACTGTAAAAGTATCGTTATCAAGCGAAACGGTGATAGTCCCGGGCGTTATGGTGATCGAGTTTGCAAGAAGTGCGCGAATAAAGTTAAGCTTCAGGCTTGTTTTAAAGGTTACAATAGCGGGAACAGCTTCTTTTTTTGGAGAAATAACAAATGATATGACCTTATAATTTGCTATAAAAATATCCCTTAAAACAATCAGTAAGAATGCGGAAAACAGGAAATAATTTCTGTAAATCCATAATTCTTTCTTTACCGTCAATGACAGGAACCTGTTAGCAAAAATGAAAATCAGTAAAGAAATGCCGATTCCGAATAGGATGATCTCTGCATTGATCTTCCCGTTTAAAATTATCCATATTATAAAAATTAAAAGCGTCATTTTTATTAAGAAGGCGGCGATAATAACCGCCGCTTTCCTTCCTTAATACTATTGAAATTAATTTGCCGGATTCAATGAGTGAACAACCGGTGCGTCCGTATCGAGCAATGTTCCGAAAGAATAGCCCTTTGCTATAAGTCCTTCAATTATTTCAGGCAGCGCTTCAACAGTAGTGCCTTTTGTATTAGTGTCATGCATCAGAATAACTGCTTTGTCCATAGTTGCCCTTGCAAGAACGTTTGAAAGGATCGTGCTTTTAGAGGCGCCCTTTGAACTATCCGCATCACCGCTGTTAACGTTCCAGTCATAATACTGCATTCCCAGATCGAAAACTGTGCTGATAGCCTGCTGCATTATATCTTTATTGTAATTTCTGTGAACGGTGTTGTTAGATCCTCCGGGAAACCTGAAAATAACCGGGGTGTATCCTGTTACTTCCTTAATTTTATCGTTTAGTCTTGTTATCTCAGACTTGAATCCGGAAACAGATGTATAAACGTCGGCATACTCATGAGAATATGTATGGTTGCCTACGGCATGTCCTTCATCGACCATCCGTTTATATTTCTCGTTGCTGTTCCCTTTCCAGTTCGGGAAAAAAGTTGCCTTAACGTTATACCTTGCAAGAATATCAAGAATTTCGTTCGTATATTTTGATACGCCGTCGTCAAATGTCAGATAGGCGACCTTACCCGATGTGGCAGGATTCTGTTCCGTCACTTTTTTGTCGCCTTCATCTGTTCCGCCTTCTTCAGGAACGGACAGACCTGAGGATTCTATGATTTTTCTGAGTGCACTGTTTTCGTTTTGCAGTGCTGTGAGACCTGAGTTGAGTTTGGAAACCTGAGAAGAAAGAGTTGAGTTTCTGTCAGTCAGAGATTTATTTGTATTTCTTACCGTATCAAGAGTATCGGATATTTCTTTGAAATCTGTGCTGAGTTTTTCATTCTCTTCATTGAGCAAAGTAACCTGGGACTGAAGAGAGGTGATCGTCGTCTGAAATGTTTCCGTATCAACGTTTAGACGTTCGTATTTTTTATTCAGTTCATCGTTCTGAGCTTCAAGATCGGAATACTTTGACTTTAATGACAGATTTTCGTTTGTTGTATCGGAAATCTCTTTTCGCAGCCCGTCAATCTGACTTTTCAGTCCGGATATTTCGTTTGATGATGAAATCGCGGAATATATCGCAGCTGCCGCGGCTGCTATAAATAGAATGACGAATAATACGGTCAGAAATCTGAAAACCTTCAGTTTCTTTTTTGTTTTTCCTCTTCTGGGATGAGAATATTCAGTCTCCATATTTAATCTCCGTTCTGCAAAAAATATAAAGCTGAGTTTGCTTCATTATTATATTAATATGCTTTGCCCCAGACCACCATATGTTTTGCAGGTCTTCCGCATATCGGGCAAACATCACCTAAATGCTCCTGTTCGAGAGGAATGCATCTTGAACCGACGCCATAGGTATCTTTGACCGCTTTTTCGCATGCCTCGTCGCCACACCACATCATTTTGATGAATCCGTTTTTAGTTGAAGTTATTTCTCTCAGTTCATCAGTGTTGTGTGCAACGTAAGTCATTGCGTCTCTGCGTGCTTTTGCCTTATCGTAGAGACCTTTCATTATATCATCTAGAAGATCGGAAACTGAAGAGGGGAGATTGTCGATTGAAAGTGTAGTCTTTTCTCCGTTGTCTCTGCGCGCAACAACAACCACACCGTTTTCAATATCTCTCGGTCCTATTTCTATTCTGAGGGGAACGCCTTTCATTTCATATTCGGAATATTTCCATCCGGGAGAGTTCTCTGAGTCGTCAAGTTTTACTCTTATTCCGGCTTTATCGAGTGCTTCATAGATCTCTTTTGCTTTGTCAAGAACACCGGGTTTATGCATTGCTACGGGAATAATAACAGCCTGCACGGGAGCTATCATAGGCGGAAGAACGAGACCGCTGTTGTCGCCGTGAACCATTATTATAGCGCCGATAAGACGCGTTGTTACGCCCCAGGATGTCTGATAAACATACTGAAGAGTGTTGTTTTTATCAGCATACTGAATATTGAATGCTTTTGCAAAGCCGTCTCCGAAGTAGTGAGAGGTTCCTGCCTGAAGACAAACACCGTCGTGCATAAGAGATTCGATTGCATATGTTGCCTCTGCGCCCGCGAATTTGTCGCTTTCTGTTTTTCTGCCCTTAATTACCGGAATAGCAAGGCATTTTTCACAGAAATCCGCGTAAATGTTGAGCATGCGCTCTGTTTCGGCTATTGCCTCTTCCGGTGATGCGTGAGCTGTGTGTCCTTCCTGCCAGAGGAATTCTCTTGAACGAAGGAAAGGACGAGTGGTTTTTTCCCAGCGAACGACCGAACACCACTGATTGCAGAGCTTCGGCAGATCGCGGTGAGAATGGATCGTATGTGCGTAATATTCACAGAAAAGCGTTTCGGACGTAGGTCTTACGCAGAGTCTTTCCGCAAGCGGTTCGTTTCCGCCCATTGTTACCCATGCAACTTCGGGAGCGAACCCTTCTACGTGATCCTTCTCTTTCTGCAGAAGACTTTCAGGAATAAACATAGGCATATAGACGTTTGTATGTCCCGTTGCCTTGAACATTCCGTCAAGAAGTTTCTGAATGCTTTCCCATATAGCATAGCTGTAGGGTTGAAGAATTATACATCCTTTAACGGAGGAATAATCGATCAGGTTTGCTTTGGTTACTATATCTGTATACCATTTTGCGAAATCCTCATCCATTGATGTGATTTCTTTGACAAGTTTGTCAGCCATCGTTTTCAGTTCCTTTAAAAAAATAAATTGCGTTTTTCTGTATTATACATCAGAAATACGAAATTGTCAACAACGGTATCATAAAATGTTTGTAAACTTGTCGTAATTTTGAATAAATTGTTTATTGAAAAAAATAAGAATATTTGTTATACTAATAGCGTAATCAAAAATAACCTGTTTGGAGGTTAATGCAAATGAAAAAGTCACTTAAGCGTCTGTTTCAGTGCCTTGCAGTCATTCTCATCCTCACTTTGGCAGTAGGATGCAGCAAGAATGTCACTGTATTCACTGAAAACGGAGAATGGAAGAGCGATACGGTTTCGAGAAACAAACTCAACCCGACCACAACGCTTGTTTCATATCCCGATGCTAACAGCGCAGTAAAAGCGGACATTAAAGAGTCTTCATACTATATGTCCCTTAACGGAACATGGGATTTTACGTTTACTAACAATAATTCGTATGTCCCTGCAGATTTTATGAAGACCAACTTCGTTTACCCCGATCCCAACGAAGAAGTACTTACAGCCAGCAACACGCAGATCCTTTACTGGGATACGATTGATGTTCCCTCAAACTGGGAGCTTTCCGGATACGGAACACCGATCTATACCGATTCTAAATATGCGTGGGGCACATCTCTCAGACCGAACAACGTTCCCGAAACAAACAACGAGATCGGTCTTTACAGAACTAAAGTAACCATTCCCGAAGATTGGGACGGACGTGAAGTTTTCATTACGTTCGAAGGCGTTTCATCTGCCTGCTATGTTTATGTAAACGGTTATATGGTAGGTTACGGTGAAGATGCATTTACCAACAAGTCATTCTGGATAACAGATTACCTTGAAAAAGGCGAAAACACTATTGCCGTAAAAGTATATAAATATTGTTACTCTTCATGGCTTGAAGCACACGATTCCGTAAAACTCGGCGGTATTTTCGGTGATGTTTATCTTTATTCCTCACCGAACGTATATATAAGAGATATTTCCATCGATCCGGGTCTTGACAGTGAGTTCGAAAATGCCCTGATGCAGATCGAAGTTGAAGTTGCTACGTTCGATCCTGCGCCTACTGGATACACTCTTGAAGTGGCTCTTTACGATAAGGACGGAAAAGCATACGTCGCAAACCGTCAGCTCGGTTCTGAGATCCAGTTCGGTGTCAGCAAGGTAGGTAACTCTTACGTAGCTGCATGCGGCGGCAGACTTCCCGTTTCCGCGCCCGAAAAATGGACAGCAGAAACTCCGAATGTTTACACTGCAGTCTTTACTCTTAAAGACAACAAAGGGGAAGTAGTTGATATAGTAAGCACTCAGTACGGCTATATCGCCTCCGGCTTTGTTTATGACGACGACGGAAATCAGACATTCGTTGTAAACGGCGAACCCATAACCCTTTACGGCGTAGTATATGATGAATTCTGCGCAGAAACAGGTAATTATGTTCCTTATGAAGTAAAAGAGCAGGACGTTCTCAGAATGAAGGCGATGAATATCAACGCTGTTCGTTCTCCCGGCATCCCGTTCTCAAATGATTTTATCTCGCTCTGCAATAAATACGGTCTTTATATCGTTTCCGATATGAACCTTCAGTCAACTCCGTATTCAAATAACGGTGAATCAACGATTCCCGGCGATCAGTCGATCTGGCAGAGCTCCCTTGTTGACCGTCTTGTCAACGTTATTGAGAGAGACAAGAATAATCCCAGCGTTATTATGTGGGCTCTCGGTAACGAAAGCGGTAAAGGTTCCAACTTCAAGAATCTTCGTGACTTCCTTCAGGGCGAAGACAACAGAATGATCCTTTACGACGGAGATTCTTCTTACAGTGATATCGTTGTAGCTATAGACTGGGATTTCTCCAAGATCGAAGAAACCATCAATGATCCTTCCGTTAAAAAACCGATCATTCTTCAGTCCTACACAATGGGCTATCTTGAAGGTACCGGCAATATTAAATCTTATGTTGATTTTGTAGACAGGAATCCTAAAATCCTCGGCGGATTCTTTAACTACTGGGTTGACAGAGCTCTCTACTGGCCTACAGACTCTGCAAACGCAAGCGTTATCCTTTCAGAAACACCTTTCGCTAAGTACCCCGAGCTTTATACTCTCTCTTGGCCCGGTACGTGGGGTGAAAACATTTCTGACGGCACAATTGCACTTTCAGGCGTTCTCAATGCAGACAGATCTGTTCAGTCCGATGCATATGAACTTAAAAATGCATATTCACCGATAAAGATCACAGCTACAGACCTTGCGGCAGGTAAGTTTACTGCCGAAAATAAGAATTATTTCATCAATTTTGAAGACAATTACGAAATCAGATATGAAATCGTTACAGGCAATGAAGTCGTTTCGTCTTCAACCGTATCCGGCCTTTCAATCGCTCCGGGCGAAACAAAAGAATTTACCGTAAATTACGGTTCATTCAAGGCAAATACCGAGTATTTCCTCAACCTTTACGTCGTTTCCCTTTCCGATGCCGATTGGAAAGACGCTCTTTCGGGCAACGTATTCTTTGCTCAGTATGATCTTACAGGTTTCGAAACGATGCCTAAGACAGGCACAGTAAAGAATAACAACGGCGACGCTCTCGATGTTACCATAATTCAGAAACCTTCAATAAGCGCAACTATCCTTGATATCGTATCAGGTGATTTCTACGTAACAAACAATGCGGAAAGAAAGCTCAGCGATATTTATGATTGCACATACGTGCTTACCGAAGTAAACAACTACTGGACAAATCCGCGTCCCGTTCCTATTTCAGAAGGAACAGTTGATCTTGACGTTCCAGCATACACTAAAGACGTTAAGCTTCATATTGATTATAACACTCCGCAAAAAGCCGTCAATAACGGTAATTACGCGCTGACCATCAAGTTTACACAAAAAGAAGACCTTGGCGATATCCCTGCAGGATATCAGCTTAAGTGGGTATTCAATGCCGAATATTTCGGTCAGGAGCTTCCTTTTGAAGTTGATCCTGCAAGAACCCCGACTCCGATCCTCGATGAAGAGGGCAATCAGATGAAGGATGAAAAAGGCAACCCGCTGTTTAACTATCCCGATGTTGAACCTGAATACGTTGAAGAGGAAGAATGGGAAGAAGAGTATGATGACTATACTCCGTATATCCTGTTGGAAAACGACCTCGTTTCCGTTGAAGTCAATGCAGAAAACGGACGTATAATGTCTGTTTATTACAACGACTCTCTTATCCTCAGAAATGCTCCGAGATTCAGCCTTACTAGAACCTCGACAGGCGGCGATGCTTACTCTGAAGTAACAGGTTCCAATTACAATGTTATTAGCAGAGTAACAAACAATCAGTTCCTGCGCGACTACATCGATATTCAGCGTATTGCCGATAACCACTATCGTCTCGGTCTTGATATCTCCTGCGTAGCAAACGATTACTCACTCTACAGCAGTGAAACAAGCAGCGCAGATCTGACAATGTATTACGATATCTACGGTGACGGCGAAATCGTTGTAAGCTATGCATATGATCCCTCGATTTACGTCGGAATCCCGATGAATATCTCAACTATCGCAGATCTTCCGCAGACATTCTCCGAATATACATGGTACGGAAGAGGTCCCGGATCAAGCTATCCGGATAAATACGCAGACACAAAGATCGGCGTATATGACCAGACCGTTGCCGCACTTTCAAATGCAAACTACCTTATTAAGAATAACGTCGGCGATAAATCAGAAGCAAGATGGGTAGCTCTTGAAGATTCCGAAACAGGTATGAAGCTTCTCTTCACAAGCGATACTTCAAACTTTGCTTTCAATGCTCTTCAGAGCTCAGGAAATACAAGTCTCAGAATTATAGCAAAACAGAGAGGCGTATCTTCAGGCAACCTTACAGACTCTGAGTATTACGTTGATCCTTCCATCATTATACCCGGCGAAATAGCAGAATTCTCCTACAGAATTATACCCCTCAACGAAAAAGATGATCCTGCTGCTGTTGCTACAACTTCAAATCCCGTTGAGTTGCCGCACGCTAAAGACAGATCGATCATCAGCGGACGCAATTACTCAGTTCTTTCATCCACAAAGGCAGGCTCTTATCTGACTGCAGGTCTTGAAATCGCACAGGGTACCGGCAGCACCAACCAGCTCTGGATCTACGAAAAAGACAACGATACCGGACAAGCCAGCTCCTTCAGACTCAAGAGCGTTAAATATGGTAAATACCTTAGCCAGCTCAACGTAGGCGGTAATTTGCTCAGCGTTGACGCAGGTCTTGTAGACTATGACTATGCAAATGACGGACACTATTGGACAAACCTTGCGCATAGTGCGCTCAACTCCAACATATTCTCAATAGGTGTTAACTGGTCATTCCAGCCCCTTGCACCTACAATGGGATGCCGCGTTGCATTACTCAAACAGCCTAAGGAAACAGACCTTAACTCCGGATGGGAACTTGAGTATGTTGACGAAGAGCATACTATGGTTCGTCTTAAAAATATCGGTACAGGCTACTATATGTCCGTAATCGATGAAATGTCATTCAGAACAGTTCTCGGACAGATTCAGAACGACAGAATCAGACATTACAATCCGAGCATTAAGTGGAACAGCCTTGAAGACCTTAAGAGCGAACCTTATCCAGACGATCTGATCGATCCCAACTGGGCTTATTCTGACACGTATATAACTCAGTGGGAGCTTCTCCCCGGAACTACACAGCACTGGACATTCACAAACGTTCAGGGTGATTACTACACTATTGCAAACGTTGAAACAGGACTTGCTCTTACGCTTGACGACGATGTAATCAGTGAAGCAAACAATACGGGCGCAGAAAACCAGCAGTGGCTCGTTACCGAGCATGACGGTCTCTTCTCCATCGTAAACAAGAAGAACGGATATGCTCTCGGTATCGCCGTTAAACGTGTTATGTATGACGATGAATATCTTGCAACAACTTATATCAGAACAGAAGATGATAAGTATTATGAAACAAGTTATCTCGTTGCATCCGAATATAACGGACTTGCTACACAGATGTGGTCTCTTAATACCGATGAAAATCAGAGAATCATTGTTGAAGCAGGCGAAAACTGGTACTATGTTCCTGTAGAGGAAGAAGAGTAATACTTTCAAATCACATATAAGGACGGCAGATTTATTTCTGCCGTCCTTTTCCTATATCAGTTGCCAGCCGGATAAAACTGCTGAAATAAGAATTTATGAAAAAAAACCGAAAAAAATTATCAGACACTTGCAAAATAATTCTTAATGTTGTATTATATACTAAATATAAAAAATCATAACAGACTGTTTATTTAAGGAGGCATAAAGCGTGGAAAACAACAAAGATCCTTACGCGGCTTCTTTTGATCAGGCAAAAGAAATCATTACACAGACCCGGAATGTCCAGGGAAGATACGGAGTTGCTGCAACCGCAGAGATTGAGCAGCTCAGACGAGAATATATCGAACGCGCTCAGAGACGAATAGATATTTACAGAGAAAACGAACAGGAACACCTCGAAACCGTTATGCGTGAAATGGATGAGCAGCGAGCTGATAAACTGCGACGAATAAAGATTGCCTACGACAACAACAATATCGAATGGGTCGACGAAATTTTCAGGAATATAATTACTCCGGACTAATATACTTATTTCGAAAAGAGTGTAAATATGGTTCTTAATGATGAGATAAACAATAACGCCGAGGCGGCAGTCTCTGTTGATCAGAATAATAAAGACGCAGTAGAAGAAAAACTTCTTACAGAAGCTTATGATATGATTCAGCAGAGTGTTTTTGACATCAAAAGCGAAATGGCTCGAGAGCTTTCCATGCATAAGATTGAAAGCAAAAAGGAAGTTTTTGCCGAAAAAGGTCATTATGTCGATGCCGTAATGGCAGCAGTAAAAAAGCAGCTTTTGGAGTTCAAAAAAACCGATGCATATATTGAGTATTTAAAAAAATGTGTTGCAAAAGCTAATGAAAAACTTGACGGTCTAACAAGACTGTATGTTTCAAGAACCGATCTTGATATAATGCGGGCGGTTTTCCCTGATATAGATGTCAAACAGGATCTTCGCATTATGATCGGCGGGATAATAGCCGAAAATGACGGCCTGACAATGGATTTCACATTTGAAAGAAAACTTCGCGCGGAACGCGAAAAGTTTGAACAGAAATTGAGCGAATTATAATATTGATTCTTGAAAGGGAACAGCTATGATAAACATGGATCCATCCGCAAAATTCTGCCTTGAGGGATTAACTTTTGACGACGTTCTTTTAATACCCGCAAAATCTGACGTTATACCGCGTCAGGTTGATGTTTCAACGTATATCACTAAGAATATCAAACTTAATATGCCAATAATTTCTGCAGCTATGGATACCGTGACCGAATGCAGCATGGCTATCGCGATCGCAAGAGAGGGCGGTATGGGGATTATCCATAAAAATATGAGCATTGAGAAGCAGGCAGAAGAAGTAGACAGGGTAAAACGAAGCGAAAACGGTGTTATAGTCAATCCGTTCTATCTGAGCCCGGAGCATAAGGTTACAGACGCGCTTGAGCTGATGAAAAAATATAAAATAAGCGGCGTGCCGATATGTAACGGCAAAAAACTCGTCGGTATTCTTACAAACAGAGATATCCGCTTTATAAAGAATTACGATGTCTGCATTAACGATGTTATGACTAAAGAAAACCTTATTACAGCTCCCGTAGGCACAACGCTGATGGAAGCAAAAGACAGACTGATGCACTATAAGGTCGAAAAACTTCCCATTGTAGATGAAAACGGTGACCTGAAAGGTCTTATTACAATTAAGGATATAGAAAAAGCCATTCAGTATCCGATGAGCGCTAGAGATGACCAGGGTCGTCTTCTTTGCGGCGCTGCTGTAGGCGCAACAGATGATATTCTTGAAAGAGCATCAGCTCTTATTTCCGCAGGCGTAGATCTGTTATCTGTCGATTCAGCGCACGGACATTCTCTTAATATATATAATGCCGTTAAAAAGCTTAAATCCAATTTCCCGAATACACCCGTCGTTGCGGGTAATATCGCTACTCATGAAGCTGCGGAATATCTCATCGACGCAGGCGCTGATTGCGTGAAAGTCGGTATAGGTCCCGGTTCTATTTGCACAACACGTGTCGTTGCAGGTATCGGTGTTCCTCAGATTACTGCTGTTTATGAAGTTGCATGTGTTGCCGCTAAACACGATATCCCTGTTATTGCTGACGGCGGTATAAAATACAGCGGTGATATTACCAAAGCTCTTGCTGCCGGTGCAAACGTTGTTATGCTCGGTTCTCTATTTGCAGGATGTGAGGAAAGCCCGGGTGAAAGCGAAATATATCAGGGCAGACGTTTTAAAGTTTACAGAGGCATGGGCTCTCTTGCCGCAATGAAAGACGGATCAAAAGACAGATATTTCCAGGAAGGTCAGTCAAAACTCGTTCCCGAAGGCGTAGAAGGTCGTGTTCCGTATAAAGGAACTCTGTCAGATACAGTTTTCCAGCTTATAGGCGGACTCAGGGCAGGAATGGGATATTGCGGAGCGGCTTCAATTCCCGATCTTCAGACAAACGGACGATTTGTCAGAATTACAGGTGCAGGTTTGCGAGAAAGTCATCCTCATGATATCAGCATAACAAAAGAGGCTCCGAACTACTCCGGAACCAGTGGAATCTGATTATTGAAGACTTGAATTTAACAAGGCAGGATCATGATAGCAATCACCGTGATTCTGCCTTGATTATACAATATTGAACCGGGAATAACAAATTGTTAAAATTACCACATAAAATCCACACTTTGCATATTGACATTAAATTCAAAATAAGGTATAATTAAAACAATTATATAGATTATAGAAAGTAGGCCTCGAAATGAAGAATTCAACAAAGTTTTTTATCGGTCTTGCAGTTGGAGCCATTGCCGCTGTTGCCGCTTTTTCTGCGTATAACACATATAAAGCAATAAAAAAAGCTAAAGAAGACGGCGACTGGGACGACGATTGTTGCTGCTGCGGCGATGACGACTGTGATTGCTGCTGCGATGATGATTGCGATTGCAACAGCGAAAAATGTGATTGCGATGATTGCTCTGACGAGGATTATATCTCCGTTGATCACGTTAACAACGGCGAATGCGACTGCGAAGAAGACAGCGAAGAACCCGACACTTCTAAAGAAGACGATTCGGAAAGCGAAGAATAATTCTATTCTTAACACCGTGTACGTATGTATACGGTGTTTTCATGTTCAATTATTATTTATCGGAGAAAAAAATGAAAAGCAGATTTTTAAAAATAATTATTTCTTTTCTGATCCTTTGTTTCATTACCTCCTGCGCGGCGCAAACAGAAGAAACAGTGCCTGATTATGATATGTCAGATGACGGTACAGAGGATTTTAACGGAGCAGTTTTTTACTTTGCGCCATGGCGTGTTTCGATGTATTTTCCTCAGTCCGGGGATACTGATGCGGGCGATAAAATGCTTCAGCGGTATGCCGAAACAGAAGAAAAATTCAATTGCACGTTTACATATTTAAATATGGACTCTGAATCCTATGACGCTTCTGCAATTACCACTCGTTATATTGCCGGACTTCCCGTCCCCGATATCATAGACAGAGAGGTTGGCGTTGCTTACTCTCTTTATAAAGCAAATTTTCTTGCATCAATGAATGAAATATCAACGCTTGATGCAGAAGATAAAAAATTCGGACCCCTTTATTTCAGAGCTCAAAGCATATTTGACGGCGATGTCTACGGCTTTTGCCCTTATGAATGGGAATGGATGCCTGAGATACACGGCGTAATTCTTACAAATAATAATCTTATCCGAAAAATCGGTCTTACCAGTCCTTACGATTTTATTGAAAACGGAAGCTGGACGTGGGAAACAATGGAAGATCAATTGAAAATCGCCACGTTCACCGAAGGAGATACTTCCTATACCGGTATGCTTGTAAAAACAGGCGGAACAACACCTGCCGATATGGCGCAGTCAGCTGCATTTTCAAACGGTGCACAGATGCTTGTTGACAATAACGGCAAAGTTGTTTTCGGCATGACGTCTCCCGAAGCACTTGCGGCATTTGATTATCTGGCAAGTCTGTATCAGCAAAAACTATGCAAAGACAGGGAAGTGGATAACTTTATCAACGAAGAAGGACCGTTTTATTTTACAAGAAGCTTTGAAGCAACTTCGATTGAAGAAGGCGCAATCGGCTATGAGATGGAAGATTACGGAATGATTCCGTTCCCTAAAGGACCGAACAACAACGGTCAGACGGGTACATATGTTGCATATGACCGCCTCCTTTATATCGTTAAAATGACAAAAAACGACGTTGAAAGCATTGGCAAGATTATTGATTTTATGTTCGAACCTCTGAACAATTCAGGAGGATGGAAAGAACGATCACGTTATATGTTCCATCACGATGAAGATGTTGATTTCTATATTGACGCGATCGAAAGACCGAGCTATAATTACCAGATACAGCTTGGAGATAATTACGATAATTTCAGAAATTCAATTATGAACGTCCTGAGCGGAAAAGAAACAGCCGCATCCGCTATGCAGTCCATCGAATCAGCAATCAACGAATATGTTGCCGAAAACAACGTTCAACTTATTTCATGGGAGAATCAGTGAGTTATGACAGAAGAAGAAAAAATATTTAAAGGAATACTTTTTTGTCCGGGTGATGCTCAACTTCGCGCCATAAAGCTCAGATCGCATAATCTCAGCAAAGAATACAGTGAGACCCGTGAAGATGAAACAGAAAAACGCGCACTGCTTGCCAAGGAAATACTTGCGAAATTCGGAGAGGGCAGTTTCATGCAGGGACCTGTGTTTTTCCATTACGGAAAGCACACCGAGATCGGTGACAGAGTGTTTATAAACTATAATTTTACTGTTCAGGACGATGCGCTTGTGAAAATCGGTAACGACTGCAATTTCGGTCCTAACGTAACAATAGTTACACCGTTGCATCCCATGGTTGCATCAGAGAGAAAACTCATGCTTGATAAAGAAGGCAACGATAAACGTTTCTGTTATGCAAGGCCGGTCACGATCGGTTCGGATTGCTGGTTTGGTGCAAACGTAACGGTATGTCCTGGCGTAACAATCGGTGACGGCTGTGTAATAGGAGCGGGGAGCGTAGTCACACATGATATACCTTCAAATTCTTTTGCTGCGGGAGTTCCATGCAGAGTGATAAGAGAGATAACCGAAGATGACAGCATGGCTAATAAACCTGAAATTCTCGCAGACAACAGCGTAAAATAAATCGTCATAATCATAAATATTCCCGATAAATTAAAAGACCGGATTGCAGTTCGATTATTGCAATCCGGTCTTTTCTATGTTTATAATGCCGATTTAAATGAGTATTCACATCCGTAAAAAGAATAATAATTATTTATCTGTAAAGTACTGTTTTAGTTTTTCAAACGTTTCATCGCTTATGTCATGTTCAATCTTGCAGGCATCAGCAACTGCATTTTCAACTGATACGCCGATTTTTCTGAAAATTCCGGAAAGAATATTATGTCTTTCATAGATTTTTTTTGCAGTTTGTTCACCCGACGCGGTTAATGAAATATAACCGGATTTATCTATATTGATAAAACCGTCTTCCTTTAAAAGCTTTAAAGCTCTGCTTATGCTCGGTTTTGAATATCCGGTGCGATTAACAATGTCGATCGCTCTTATATGGTTTATCTGCTGACTCAGAATTAGTATATGTTCAAGGTACATCTCGCCTGATTCCTGAATTTTCATTTTAGTACCTCCAATGTTCATTATGGTTATATTATATCATGTTTCGAACATGTTGTCAAGTATTTATAAGGTAATTACCATTCTCAAAAAAATCTTTTTGAATTTCGTAATTGACAAATTGTTTTGTCTATGTTATAATAACAAAAAAATAATAAAAAACAAGAAGGTTTGAACAATGAAAAGAATAATTGCTTTATTGCTTTGCTTTATTATAGTATTTTCTTTCGTTTCATGTTCTGATTCCGAAGAAGTTGTCCCCGATTATGAATCCGAGATCAGCGCTGATGAGATCAACTTGCGCGGTCAGAAGTTTGTAATGGGTATGGTGAAAGACTATTTTTTTGAAGGCGCTGATTCTACTCTTACATTTATCAGCAATACCGAATTCGGTGACCTTGCGGCAAAACGTATTAAAGAGGTTGAAGATAAATATAATTGTGAGATTGTTTTTGATTATGTAAACAGATCCGGAGAAACAGCATATTTCAGCGTTGCATCCGGTTCCTATATATTTGACATGTTGCAGGAAGAATCCTACTGGCTCGTCAACTACATTCCCTCAGGTACTTTTGTTAATCTTGTAGGTATTGACAGCCTCGATGTTTTTGATGAAACTAAATGGGGCAACAGGTATCTGCGCATGTCTACTATGTATAACGGCGCAATATACGGACTCCTTCCCGCACAGCACCCGTTACGCCTTTCCAACTCTCCTTCCAACCTTATTGCCGTTAATGAAAAATATATTGCAGATCTTGTTACAACGGATCCCAGAGACTATTTCGAAAACGGTGAATGGAACTGGGATACGTTCGGCAATGCGATCGAAACATATGCTCACGTCAACTCAACCACTAATGAATTCGTATACTCCTTTGGTTCATGCTTTGAATACGGCAGAATGTTTATGATTATGCCGATGTGCAACGGATGCGATTTTATAACCATGAATGATGACGGGTCGTATCAACTGGGCTATTTCACTCAGAACGCCATTGATGCTTATAATCAGGTCGCAGAATGGCTTTTCGGCGCTACTGCCAGCAATATTAATACCGAATCGTATGGCTTGGATCAGTTTATAGACGGTAAATCCGTAATGACTCTTATTGACGCATATCAGATTCTTTCATCATCAGAATCCATCGCGTACAGAATGGAAAATTTCGGAATCGTTCCTTTCCCGTGCGGTCCCGGCGCAAAATCTCCGTTTGATTATACTACGTCATATGAATCTGCGGATTTCACTCTTGCTATTCCGATCACGGCTAAAGACGCTGAGGCTTCCGCACTGGTTCTTGATGCCCTCTACGAACCGTTTGAAGGTTATGAGACCGAAGAAAAAATAACTGATTATATTATCAGAAACTATTTTGAGGATGAGCGTGACGCGCGTCTCTTTATTGATATAACGAAACTCGGGCATAATTATTATCATGACCATATGCACGGAATGTCTGATATGTTCGGTCAGCTTGCCAAAAACAACTCTGTTGCTAAATGCGTAGAATCGTTTGAAAGCCGCGTGTATACCGCCGTTGATAAATATGTAATCCCCGAATATAATACTATTCATGAATATGAAGAATACTTTCACGAATAAAGAGGTCATAATCGATAGAAAGATATGAAGAAGAATATAGTAATTCCGTTATTGGGTATACTTTGTATCGTTCTGGGTGTTTCTTTACTTGTATTTGTCTCATGTTCATCCGCTAATACAGTTGTTGATACATCAGAACCTGATACGCAGGAATCGTCTGTTTCTTCAAACTCTTCCGAAAGCAAAAACGATCAATTACTGCTGACAACGGAAAGTCAAAATCAAAATTTATCTTCCGAAACTGTTGCGGAAGATGCGTTGAAGCCGGAAGAACCTGAGATCAAAGAAGAGATACAAAGCGCCGAAGAATCTCAGACTGCGGAATCGTCTGTTCCTCAAACAGATTCTGCTGCATCAAATAACAATGTAGAACAAGCGGAAAACAATGATCCGGAAGTAACAGAAAACAACGATGTATCCGAAGAAGCATCTTTGACGAAATCAACATCTGCTGAATCGTCTGTTCCTCAAACAGATTCTGCTGCATCAAATAACAATGTAGAACAAGCGGAAAACAATGATCCGGAAGTAACAGAAAACAACGATGTATCCGAAGAAGCATCTTTGACGAAATCAACATCTGCTGAATCTTCTGTTTCTTCTGAATCAAATGAAGAAACGCAAAACAGCGAAGCAGAACCTCTTTTCGAAGATGAACCACAGGATGAAACAGCTTATTTTGACGGAACAACTAAGGTTGACACTTCGTTGTGGAACCTTATACTTGTAAATCCCGATCATTTCCTTCCTGACGGCTTTGTAATCGATAAAATGCAGGTTCAAGGCAATTATTATCTTGACAGCCGTGTTGCGCCATATGCAATACAAATGATCGCAGATGCTAAAAAAGAGGGTATAGATCTTCAGATCTGCTCATCAATTCGTGATATAGATCTTCAGACCCGTCTTTTCAATAACAAAATCAATGACCTAATAGACGAAGGATATTCCAAAGAGGAAGCACCGATAGTTGCTGCAACAATAGTTGCTGTTCCGGGAACAAGCGAGCATCACACGGGACTGGCAATGGATATAGTTACTCCGTCTTATCAGAGGCTGAATTCAGGTTATGCAAAAACGGATGCGGCAAAATGGCTGAAAGCTAACGCAGCAAAATACGGATTTATTCTGCGTTATCCTGAAGACAAAACAGAGATTACTAAAATCATATTTGAACCCTGGCACTATCGTTACGTCGGCGTTGAATATGCATCATTTATTATGTCTGAAGGAATATGTTTTGAAGAATTTATAGAGCAATACGGAGATCAGAACCAGTAAATGCATGAACTAACTACAATGATTATGATTGAAAATACCACTGCCGGTGAGGTCGTGGTGATTGACAGACTGAAAAAATATCCCGGTATATGCTTTCCTGGAGGGCATGTTGAACAAGGTGAAAGTTTTACAGCATGTGCGATCCGAGAGGCGTTTGAAGAGACGGGTCTGAAAATCAGGAATCCTGTCTTGTGCGGGATCGTTAACTGGGCAAAAAAGAACTCTGATGAAAGATATGTGGAATATCTTTTTAAGACAAACGACTATTCTGGGACGCTTTCAGATGGAACAGAAGAGGGCAGGGTGTTCTGGACTAAAACAGATGATTTATACAAAATGAAACTTTCCCCGAGTTTTGACGTTTATCTGCCTGCTTTCTTTTCAGAAAAGCCGATAGAGCTTTTTGCGGAATGGACAGATTCTTTTGATTCACCATTAACCGTTCAATAAAATAATTAACGTGGACATGTAATATGTCCACGTATTTTTATCGGAAATAATTTTCCAGCTCTTCCCGAATTCTCTCCGGAATTGTTCTGGGAACAGGGAATCGCTTTGAATTCAAAAGACGCTGTGATACAAACCTTATAAATTCTGTCGTATTTCTAAGTGATCTTTCCGAAAGAAAATCTATCCTGTCGTTTCGCGTATGCATTCCGCCCTGGCCTCCTCTTTGAAATACGATAAACGGAACGCCTGCGTATGCAAATGAAGAAGAATCGCTCGGAAAAATTCCGGATGAAACGGATACGGGAAATGCTGCTTCAGATGCGCAATACTGCAGATAAGATTTAATCGAATCGTCCCCTGTAACGCATGCTATATCATTTCCTATCACTGTTCCGGTCATATCGATGTTTATGCCGAGAGAAAAATCGTCAAGTTCCTGCATATGTCTCTCAACATATGCCCTGCTGCCTTTCAGTCCGAGTTCTTCACCGCCGCACCAGATAAAACGTATGCTTCTGTCGGGCTTGTTTTTAATGAAATAAGAATAAAGAGACATCAGATTTGCGCATCCCGATGCATTATCCCACGCACCTTTCGAAAACATGGTGCTGTCATAATGCGCGGTAAAGAGCATTTTTTCTTTATCTTTTATACCTTTTATATCAGCAACTATATTACCTGAATGCAAGACAGTATTATTTTGTTTCAGCTCGATCGTCACACTCTCCCGGGTTGGATTTTATCATTTTAACTGCATCTGCCGAACGCATGGTAATTCCGGGAAGTGATCCGAATTCAGCTGTTTTTTCTTTGATCGAGCGAGTATTCAGGTCTGTTTTCGTTCTGTCGTCCGAAACAGAACCGTCAAAAGTTATGAAACCCGCGATTTTTTTATCGATCATCCTTCTGTAAATATCATGATGAACGGCATTTACGAAAACAATTTTCCCTTCACATCCTTCAAGCTCCGTTTCGCTTCCTGTTCCGGCATAAACAAACGGCGCTGTTATACCGTTAATTGGTGTGGAACCCGTTCTGCCGTATCCTGTCACTTCATTGCTATGATCTTTTCCTTTAGAATGGACTGTCAGTGAGGCTTTTTCAATATTAAAGTAATTGATATCAAATTCTTCGTACGAACTATCTCCGCCCATAGACACGATAGTTTCTGCAATTATTTTTGCAGCTCTGTGTTCGCCGTCACTTCCTGCCTGTCGCGTGAAATAAAATTTCTTTATAAAATCTGTTTGATTGAATTCCGCCATAATTACCTCCGTTTTTAGAATACTGTAATCAAAATATATACTATCGCGGTGCATATTCCAAGACATGTCATTATCAAAGCAAAAGAAAACGTTTTTCCAATCATTCTGTTTACTTCAAAATTAACTGTTCTTAGCTGAACTGCCGTTTGTGCAAAGGTTTTCTTTCTGGTGTCCACACCTTTATTAAAAAATGCGTATATCCTGTCAAGAAATGCCCCGATTGAATAACTCGCCCTTTCATTTGCGTTAAGCTCTGCTTTCGGTTTGGATTTTCTGAAAACAGTTTTTCTTAACGCCAGCACAATGTAATCGGTAACTGAATTTATAATGTTGAAAAAATACCTGATAAATCCGGTTTTGCTGAAAAACAGCACAACGGCGTCGGTAAAAGAATTGAAAACAGATAATATTCTGCTGATAATTCCGGACCTGAAGAAAAATGCTGTTACGGTGTCCGTTAAAATATTGAATAGACCGAGTACTGCAGACATAGCTTGGATTATCAGCGATATCAAGGGCCTGTAAATCATTGTTTCCAGATCTACTTTTTCCGGCAAAAGATCAATATACTGTGTTTCATCTGAATTGACTTTTCTTATCATAAACCGACGAACGACAAGTAGATATATTGACAGTCCCGTTACGAGAGAGATCAACGCACTGATCAGTGCTTCGGCAGAGAAAACATTGATGCTGTGTTCCGAAACTGAAATGCCGAAAAATGACGATATCGTATCCTGAATATACCGTACGTAAAAGTTACCCAATATGCCCGAAACAACAATTACAGCTGAAGGTATCAGCATTGATGTCGCCGTTATCGCACTCATATAACGTTTATCGGTAATGCCATTGCTGCTTTTATCAATAAAGATTGCCGTAAACAGCTTGATCATGTAGGAAAACGTAAGTCCTCCTGCAAAAATAAAAAGGTATTCCGTTATTTTAACGTAAAGAGGAAAGGCTGTTGCTGCTGATAATTCCGAAATACTTTCGTGAAGAACGGTTTTGCTGACATATCCGCCTAAAAGAGGAATACCGCTTATTCCCAGCGAACCGATTGAAAACAAAACTGCAAAAAAAGGTTTATTATTACCGAAGCCGCGAATTTCATTAAGGTTCAGCTTATGCGTATTCATATAAACAGTACCGGCAGCTGTAAACAGAAGAAGTTTGAACATTGCGTGATTTATAATATGTAAAACAACACCGCAAATCGCTATTATTGCGCCTTTTCCGCCCAGTCCGAAAACGCCGGTGCCTATAAGAATGAAGCCTATCTGAGACATAGACGAACACGCAAGAGTTCTTTTAAGATCGATAGAGAGCAGTGCAAGCAATGCTCCGATTATCATTGTTATGACCCCGAGTGTCAGTATCAAACTGCCCCAGAATGAATTACGATAAAATATTTTCGCGGTAATAATAAGAATTCCGTATACCCCTGTTTTCGTCAGTATGCCTGAAAGCAATGCCGAGGAGGGGGCAGGCGCCACGGGATGCGCTTTGGGCAACCATATGTGAAGCGGAAACATACCAGCCTTTGCTCCGAACCCAGCAAGCATACAAAGTCCCGCGGCTATAGTCGTTCCGTTTACTCCGTCGTCAAAGAAGTTTTCAAGCGCATTGAAATCAAGAGTGTTTGCTTCGGAATAAATAAGAAACATTCCCATAAGTATTGAAAGTCCGCCGATTACCGAAACCGCAAGATAGGTTTCCGCTGCTTTAAGAGCATTGTTTGTTTCATCGTGAGCAACCCATACGTAAGAAGTAAAGGACATTATCTCAAAAAACACAAACAGCGTCATAAAGTCTGCCGACAGAAATACTCCGCAAACAGCACCTAAGGTTAAAAGATAGAAGAAAAAGAATCTGTTAGTACTTTTGTAGTGAGCAAAATATTCATTTGAAAATAAAGATGTTGCAAACCACATAATTGCGGTTATTATAATAAAAATGTTGTTAAATCCGTTCAGCTCGAATTTCAGACCGAAAATCAGTACATAGGGAATTGTAAAGGCGGTTTCGGTCTGTGAAAAAAGCAACAAAAAGGAGATTATCACTTCAAGTGCGGAAGCCGAAATGATAAACAGAGAACGAGCTTTTTTACTTATTTTTTCCAAAATCACTGAAACAATGGCAGCAATAAACGGAAAAAAGACTGCGGCGTATACGCAAAATGCAGTAAACTGTTCTGTCATAAAAGATAAATGTGATCCGTTCATTTCAATTATGCTCCGAAGATCAATTGATTTAAGCCTGAAGTAATTGGTGATGCAAGAATACCGAATATAAATGTTGAGAAGGCGAGTAATGCGAGAGTGATTTTAATTGTATATTGAGGGTCACAAACATTTGTTTGTGCATTATTTTTTTGTTGACTGAACATTCTTATCGCAGGAGTGAACATATAAAAGCCTGTCAGCATTGCAGATATAATAATCACAGCCATTCCGAGATAACCTGCCACACTGTTTGAATGTAAAGCAGCTAAACAAATGTTCCACTTACTTATAAAGCAAGCAAAAGGCGGAATACCGACAAGAGAAACAGCTGAAACGCAGTAACAAATACAGGTAAAAGGCATTGATTTATATAGTCCGTCAAGGTCATAAACATATTCTTTTCCTGTCTTTTTCATAATTGCTCCCGCCGCAAAAAAACCGAGAGATTTTGTTATACCGTGAGCGAGCATATGAATGAATGCAGCCAAAAGCCCCTCGGGAGTCATCAGAGATGCGGCGAAAAGAATATAAGAAAGATTACCGACGGTTGAATAGGCGAGCCTGCGTTTAAAATGGCTTTCTTTTAATGCCAATACTGAACCCATGAGAACAGTAAAAAGAGAAATTCCTATAACGGTATATTGAGCCCATGATCCTTCGAGCATCTGTGTTCCGAAGCAATAATAGGTCATTCTAATTATTGCAAAGGCTCCTGATTTAACAACGGCAACGGCATGCAGGAGCGCGGTAACCGGTGTAGGTGCAACAGAGGCGGAGGGCAGCCAGTCGTGAAGCGGAAATACGGCTGCTTTAACACCGAATCCCATAAACGTCAGAAGATATACCGTTTCAAAAAACGGAGGAACCTCTCCTTTAAAAATACCGCCAAGGACAAAATCCGTAGATCCGGCATAATTGATCACATACAACAGGCCGATAAACGCAAACGCAGCGCCGCCCAGAGAATAATACATATATTTGCGTCCGGCTCTGATGGATTTATCGTTGAATCCGTGCATTACAAGCGGAAGGGTGGATATAGTGAGAAACTCGTAAAATATATACAGCGTAAACAGATTTGCAGACAGAGCTATTCCAAGCGTTACGCCATACGTGGCAGTATAAAAGACGTAAAACAGCGTATGAAATCTCTCGTCCTTCATATACTCAAACGAATATAGGGAAGCAAGAGGCCAGAGGATTGCGATCATTACTGAAAAAACGGCCGAAGCTCCGTCAAATCCAAGAGAAAAGCTTATACCCGGGGAAACGTCTGCGAAAATAACTTTCAAAACAAGATTGCTTACCGGCTTAAAAACAAAAAGGGAAAGGACTGACAATGAAGTTAACGCCGTAACTGCAAAAACGTATATTTTGAGTTTTGATCCATTTCCGAGCCTGAAAACTGGTATCAGTGCCGCACTGAATATCGGAAACAAAACGATAATTAACAGAAATACAGAAGGCATCACAAAGCGGCCCCCGTGATCTCTGTTATAATTTCAATTAAATACGAAGAGCATAAACCAAGCATAAGTACGGCGACGGCAAGAACAGCCATAGGCGCAACCATAAGTTTAGAAGCCTCGTTTCGTTCATAAATTGATTCATTATCGCTGCCGGAATGGAAATAACCGTTGATTATCAGAGGCAAGAGATATCCCGCGGTTAGAGCTGCTGAAATCAAAAGAATTGCAGGCGCAAGCCAGTTGATGATACTTAATCCTGAATTCAATGAGCCAATGGCAAGATACCATTTGCTGACAAATCCCGAAAACGGCGGAATTCCGATCAGAGCGAGAGAGTAAAACGTCCAGCACATTACGGTATAGGGCATTTTTTTGCCTATGCCGTTAATCCCGTCTGTGTATGTAGTGCCGGTTTGTTTGATAATAGCTCCTGCCGCAAGAAACAGGCCGCTTTTTATAGCTGCATGGAATATCATGTGCAATACGGAACCTGTAAGAGCATCAGGGGTAAGCATAGATAAACCAAGCATGATATATGAAATCTGACTTATCGATGAAAATGCAAGTCTCTTTTTTAACTGTTTTTCCGTAAAAGCAAGTACAGACCCCATAAGAACCGTCAGAAGCGCGATCGAAGACCATGCGAATTGCACCCATGTTCCACGAATCAGTGACGGACCTGCAACAAAGTAAATAATCCTTATAACAGCAATAATACCTGCTTTGGCAATCAGTCCTGAAAGAACAGCCGAAGCGGGGGAGGGCGCTGCCGGGTGAGCTGAAGTGAGCCAAGCGTGCATCGGGAACATACCTGCCTTTGTTCCGAAACCGATGACGGTAAGAACTATTCCCACTAGAAGGAGACCGCTGTTTTCATTCAATGATGATTCGCCTATATTGCCTCCCGCAATAAAAACTCCCGAAGAATAGCCGTATATTATTATGATTCCGAAAAGACCTATAAATGCACCTACGATTGAGTAGAACAGGTATTTCAAACCGGCGTTTATCGCCTTTTTATCCATATTATGCAAAACAAGCGGAACAGATACAAGAGTTACGAATTCAAAGCACAGGTACATCGTAATAAGATTTGAAGCATAGGCAAGAGCATTCAAAACCCCTAGCACTATTACAAAGAAGCCGAAAAATGTGCTTTCGCTCCTTTCTCCCTTCATATAATCAAATGCAAAAATACCGCAAATAAGAAAGACGGAAGACGCCAGAACAGAAAATATCCTTGCTAAAGTATCTGTTGCAAAAGATATCTGCAGCAGATCACCTAAAGAGAGCAATGTGAACTGTTCGTTTAAAAAAGCAGAAGCAATACTGGATGCCAGCGTTGCCGCAAGAACGAACAAAACGAAATAGCATCTTGGTTTGCGAGGCATGTTTTTTGTAATGATAAGTATTATTCCCGAAATAACGGGAACAAGAAAAGGAATAAAAAGCATATTCTTCTCCCTTACAGTTTTATTCTATGCTAACATGGAAAGTCCGGTTCGAATGATATCCGTAACAAAGTCCGAAAAGAATCCGATCGAAAGATTGAGCGCAACAAAGCAAACTATCACGGCAGAAAACACAGAGGAAGAGTAACCGTCGTTTGAATATTTGGGCTCTTTTTTGTTCAGATCTCTCGGGTGATATATACGCACCACTGTCCTGAGATAGTAAACGGCGTTCAATACCGTGCTAATTGCAAGAACGACCAATATAGGCATCATTTTTGAAGGTGACTCGAACGATGCCGTGCCGATCAGTATTTTAGTAACAAAACCTGACAGGAACGGAATTCCTACCATCGACAGCGCGCCAGCCGTAAAACCGATCCCCGCTATCTTCGACCTGAGAGCAGAGCCCATAAGGTCGGAAAATTTTTTGCTTCCTCCGGATGCGTCCGAAAGCATGGAAGCGGAAATAAAAAGTAACGGCTTAGTAACGGCATGAGATAATATCTGAAATACAGCAGCAGTAAAACCCGCTTGAGTTCCTAAACTGAAACCTACAAAAATATATCCTATCTGTGCAGCTGAAGAAAAAGCTATCATCCTGAAAATATCGTTTTCCCTTATTGCGTTTACGGAACCAACGATTATTCCTGCAAGTCCGAATACAAAGAGTATATCCTGAATATGACTCTGAGCCACGGTTTCTATTCCAATAACCCGATAATATATTTTAAGGAGGAGGATGATATATCCTTTTGATACTATTCCGGATAATATCGCGCTTGACGAGGGTGTTGCGTAACCATATGTATCAGACATCCAGAAATGAAATGGAAAAAGACCGCACTTTATAGACAGACCAAGCGATACAAGAACTATAGACATAACCGTAGGTAATGTCATTCCGTCTGTTTCGATCGCTTTTGCAATACCTTCTCGCATATTTTCCATAAGCAGATAGCCTGAAATATCGTACATAAGCGTTATTCCGATTAGGAATATACCCGATCCAAGCAGGCTTATTATCATATATCTTACGGCTGCAAGCGTAGTTCTGCCGATCTGACGAATCATGAGGATACCGCATGTTGTTATCGTGCAGATTTCCAGAAAAACATATCCGGTAAATATGTCGTTAGTGTAAATAAGGGCGAGTATCGACGCAAACAGGAGATCTGTGGTAAGAAAATACAGGTTCAGCTTTTTTGATTCTATATCATTCCTTATGTGCTTCATTCCGCCTAAAACAGCCAAAAGCATTATAATGGCAAAAATCGAAGCAAGAAACGGTTCCAACAGACCTGATCTTATCTCATTTCCCCATGGAGCAGGGAAGTGTCCCATTTTGTAAACAAAAGATTCTTTACTGACGTATACGCCGCAAAACGTTATAACTGACATTGTTAAAACCGTTCCGAGAGATATAACGCATATATTCCTTGCTGCTTTGAATGACAGTGACAGAGAGACGATTGACGAAAGAATCATTAAAAAAATTGATAAAAAGGGAAGATTTTGCCACCAGAGCATCATTTCTTTGTCTCCCTTGAAGCAAACATATAAATCTCATCCAGATTCAAAGTATTATATCTCCTGTAAAGGCGGATCGTTAAGGCAAGCATCATTGCCGTAACTGATACCGAAACAACTATACCTGTCAGGACAAGCCCTGACGGAACAGGGTTGATATATGCTTCGGCATCTGTTATTCCGTCTGTTATGATTGGCGCCATCCTGCCGTCTATATATCCCATAGAAGCCAGAAACAGATATACGCCGGAATCCATGATATTGAATCCGATTATTTTTTTTAAAAGATTTCGGTTGAATAAAAGATTTGAAAACCCTATACCGAAAAGGATAACGGCAAATACTTCTTCGTAATTTGAAATCAATCCCATTCAAAAACCTCCTCGACGGAACATTACATAAAAGGTGTATATTGTGTATGCAACAACGAGACCAACGCAGATATTCAGGGGAAGAATCAGTCCGCTTGACAGGATGTCGCCGGGATTGCCGAGGGGTATATGAGTTTCGATTTCATTTGCGCCCGTAAAAAACGAGAACCCTTTTGCTATACAGTAAAAGATCTGCGCTGAACAAACAGTAACGGCAAACGTTTTGTAGTTAAACAGTTTATGCGCTTTTTCAAATCCGAAAGCAAGCAGATATAGAATCATTCCCGATCCGAGAATCGCTCCACCCGAAAAACCTCCTCCGGCAGAAAGATGACCGTTAAGTATTACGTAAAATCCGAAAATAATTATAACCGGAAAGAGGATGGACGCAGCTGCTTTCAGTATCCCGTCGTTTTTAGGTTCGTTCTGCCTGTCGCTGTGCTCTGCGGCTGACAGATCGGATTCCTTCAGAAGAATCAGAACACAGATTACTGCTGCAAAAAGAACACACGATTCTCCAAACGTGTCAAAAGCTCTGTAATCAAGAATCATTCCTGCAACAGTATTGATAGCCCCGGTCTCTTCAACACCTTTTTCAACATACCTTTCAGGGACCTCGTTGTTTGCAGGGTTTAAATCGCTTCCGAGACTCGGCAGATGAATAGCTGTTATGACGAGTGAAGTTATAAAAATTATGCAAACAACAACGGATAAAGCTTTGTAAATTCTGCTGTATAATTTGAATTCTACCGTTTCTGTAAGTGTTTCAGGTGAAAGAGACAGTTCTGATTCGGATTCTTTTACTGTTTTCTCTATCGTCAGCTTATCCTCTGTCGTGCGATCTTCTTCCGGAAGGAAGTCAAGAGGTTCAGCCTCACCTTTGATCACCTTTTCCGCTCTGTATGCTGCAGATCGCTCATAATTATCTCTTATTCTTGCCATCGTTCGAGCCTCCTGAAAGCAAGCCAAGTTTTTTGAGCGTAACAAAGAATAAAATACTGCTGATTCCCGCTCCCACAGCCGCCTCGGTAATCGCAAGATCTGGAGAAAGCAAAAGCATCCATACAAGGGCCATGATTCCGCTGTATGACATGAAAATAATTACAGATGAAAGAAGATTCTTTGTGACGCTGACAGATACGGCGCAGATCACAAGAAGACAAAGAAGTATGAATTTCAGTATCTCCATACAAATACCTCACTTTGGGAATAGTTCAAACGGAGCTTATAAATCATTTTCAGTGATTATTGATCAGAAGGTGCATTTTATTGGCAAGATATATGATAAGTAGCCTTGGAATATTTTTGTATATCTCTTGAATTATACTCTTTTTTCGGTTAAATGTCAATATCCGCTGCTATCTTCATGTTTCGGAATTTGATTTTGTAAATAAATGCGCGCATCAGTTGCTCTTTTTTAAACAAAAGTCTTGACTAAATTGTATTATTGTGATAAAATTACAAAAGATATGGGGTGACGGTGTGAGATTTATAAAAGCATTTCTTTATCTTATTGTGATCGTATGTCTTGCAGGATGGCTTGCATTTTCCTTCTGCGAGTCAGAGATCGAGAAAAGAGACGCATATGTTCGCGGAAAACTCTCCGAATACGGAATTGTTGTTCGCGAGACATCCTATGCCCGAGACACCGTTTATCTTTCAATTAATTCAGACGGCGAACAGGTAACCGCTAACGACATCATGAATATCAGGAAGCTACTCAACGCGCTTCGCTGTGCAGTTTTTGATCAGAATATATACAATGTTTCGCTTGTTTCCCCGTCAGGAAAAACCGTATATTCAACGCTCTTTTACAATATTTACACTTCTTCTGAGCAAATAATCGTTCAGTATACCGGCGGAGACCGTGATGAGGTTATGAAGAAGTTTTTTATCAAGTATGACCTCAGAAAAAAAGGATACGACTGCCGCTACATAGGGTTTTACGACACTATTGGCATGGAACAGCCCGCATTGTATCTTGAAATAAATACCGATGCCGATAATCTGGCTGCATCCGTTTCGGATTTTATTGATTCCGTTACGGAGTTGAATGAAGAGGGCGGCGCGGTTTTCAGATACAGCGCAGCGTTCTACGATGACGATAAGATAATGGCAGTAGTCTCAAGAGATATAGTTTACGGAGACGTCGTTTACTGGAAAGCCCCTGAATACTCAGATATTAAAACCATGTTCGGATAAGTCATTCCCGGAGATACTATTATGAAAACATCAAAGCCTGTGTCGTTCGGTCAGATAGCCAGTGTTGTGGCTGTCGCTGTGATTCTTACAGCCCTGATAGTTGGACTGTCTGTTTACCTTAACATGAAAAACAAAGATGATGACAGTGAACTGAACAAAGATGTCGCTCTGGGCGTATTGATGCAGAAGGACGCACTGACAGGCACATTTGAAGATAAAAAAATCATCATCACACAAAAAGAACTTGTTCTTGATTTGCTGAAGATTAAAGACTGGAAGTATCTGCCTGATTATAATAATACGTTCCATGATTCATTGGCGTTAAGCATAGACGACGGTTATACAATGTCTCTTGGTGACAATGAAGTAGCGCGGATTCAGTATGACGATAAGGTAAGATATTATTCCGTGCCTTCAGATATTTTGCCTATCGTTACTGCTTATTTATATGATAATACATTTATTTCACCTGCGGACGCTTCGTCGTTTCTCGCCGCATCCGATAATGTTACGGTTACAGTACTCGGTTCCTCAAAAACAGTCCCTTCCGGCGCACAGCTTGCATCTGCGTTGAATATGTCCGAGTGGACTGAAAGCGATTCTGTCTACCCCGATTTTGAACCGACAGTTATTGTCGATACAAAAACCGGGCTGAAAATCAATGTCTATAAATCGATCAATATCGGCGTAATAGAATACAGCGGCACAAACACCGTTTATTCCGTCAACGAACTCTCCGTTGCAAGTTCTGAGCTTGTTGCAAAATCATATTTTAACGATGTTTCATCTCTTTTTGACGGTAAAATATCCGACGGAGAAGGCATAAAGGTTACAAAAGGCGGAGAAGAATATAATCTTTCCCCGGATACGTCTCTTGATATCCTTCTTGATGTTACAAATTGGGAACGCCGTTTTACCGCACCGGCGGGATTACCTGACAAGGGCGATATCTTTATAAATGGCGGAAAATCCGTTACTGTCAGTCTTTATTCGGCATACTCTGTGGCGGAATTTGAAAACGTATACTATTCTGTACCGTCAACAGTCTTTTCTTCTATAACCGAATTACTTAAAGGCGATAGCGAAAGCCCCGAGACGATATCTGTTTTAAAAACATCGATTTCAAACTCCATTTCCGAGAAAAAACAGATTCCCGTTCAGTATAAAGGGAACCAATACATAGTTTCCGTTCAATCTGATCTTCTGTCTGCACTCGGCATTTCTTCATGGACGGAGAGCCCCGTTCTTGAACTAATAGGCGAACCTGACATCGTTTTTGAACTGAATAAGCTTCCAGCACTTTCAATAAGCATTTATCCCTCAAAAAACTCCGCCATTGTTATCAGCGGGGGAGACAATAAAGTGTATCGCATTCCGTCTGCAGTTTCATCTGCTTTGATCACCTATATTCAGGATAATCTTTATACGGAATCATGGACTGTTTCAGCAACAGAACTTGGCGCTCTGCAAAAGAAATCCGAAGGTGTGGATATTACGGTTACTGATAAATACTCATTCAGAGAAAAATACAGTGAAGATTCAGAAGACGCAATTGACGTTCTTGCCGCCGTAGATCTATTGCCTTCTGAGTCAGTTCCGGACATAATTTCCCCCGAAAAAACCGAAATCCTTTTCAAAGGCTCCGAAAAGTTTTTGATGACCTTCTATCCTCTCGAATCGGGACAGGCTGTTGTGAATGTTTCAGGTACGTTCTACTCAAAGGGAAAATATATCGACCGTTGGTTCCTTTGTTCATCGTCGTATTCCGACATTGTAAAGGGCATTATGGAAGTTAACGCAAAATCTTCTGACACTGCGGCGGCGCTTTTCTGTGAATCGTTACGAACAGGTGATATAGATACAATCAACAGGCTTACAGGTAATTCTTCATTTGATTACAGCGGAATAAAAACGCTTATGCTCAATTATTTGTCGATTGAGAGTTCTGACGGAAACGGGCAGTATACAGTACGTCTTAATGTTGAAGATCCCGTCGATTCCCCGTTTGAAAAGGGAATTAAAGACTACGTCCTCACTGTAAGCTCATCAGGCGGATCACTGTCAGTGACCTCGTTTATTCCGCTTGAAGAATACAATACAGTTAATCTGTCAAGTTCCGCCGTTGCTGCTGTCGACAGCTTTACTTCCTGGGTCGACGCAGCCGGAATTACATTTGAATCGATTGAGGACTTCAGCAACAGCTCAGCAATTGCAGCATATCTGATGATGAATTGCCGTAAAGACGGTATAGGAGAAGTTTCTTCAGAGAATCCGTCACTGTTTCTGATCAGTGACGATGAGATGAATTCTGCCGCAAAAAAATATTTTGCAGCCGATAAATATGTGGCGCATGATATTGCCGCATACAATAGCGAAACAAAAATGTATTCGTATGAAGGCATAAGTTCTCCGACAAGATATAAACGCGTATCGTCTCTTGAATTCAACGAAGCGGGTGACGCATCAGTTACTTATAAATGGTATGCAGATCCTCTTTGCCTCTACTGCACAGACACTCTTGTATATAATTTAACAAAAAACGAAGACGGTTCATTTGCAATATTGTCTGCCGTAAAACCCGTCAATGGCGAAAATGGTGAGGAGACTCCTGAAAATCCTGCTTTGCAACCAGAAGTTCAGGATAATAACGGCAAGGCAGACGAAGGCGATGATTCCGAACACTCAGGAGACGATGCAGCGCAATCTTTTGCTCCTCCCGCAGGACTTACTCCGACAGAAACACTGTTCAAATATTTCGAATACCTGAATGAAAAAGATGCCGAAAAGGCCAACAGTTTAGTCTATGAAACGTATGCTAAAAGCGATGAGGAATTCGCTTTTGACAAACTGACGAAAATTTCAGTGAAATCATGCGCAGAGGTTCCATCCGACTACGACTGGTATGACCCATGGTATAAATCTCCTGCAGCATACGTCTGCGTCGTAGCGGAGGTTTCGATCGAGGCCTCTGAAGACCAATGGCTTATTTACACCACAGAATCATCATCTATCGAGATCTATATGATTAAAACATCCGATGATTCCGACTGGAGAATAATCATGGAAAAACCCGGCGGAGAAGGTATACTTGATAATCAATAGCATTATTACATAACTAAAAATTTTAAAGGAGATAAAGTATGCTTGTTGTCAACACTTTGACTGAAAAACTCAACAGAGCCTTGAGAAAGTATGAACGCTACCGCTTTGAGGACATTGCGGAAGTAACGGGCGTAACGATTTTTGAAACACCCGAAAGACTTCAGCATGAACCGTCGCAAAAAGGAACTCCCGTCGAAAAAGGCAGTGCGTGGGGTGACGAAGGCATAACGGCGTGGTTCCGTTGTGATTATAAAATCCCTGCCTCAATGGATGGTAAACGTCTTTTTGTCGGTGCTAAAACAAACGGTGAAACACTTTGGTTTGCAAATGATATACTGAAGGGTGTTTTCGATAATAATCATCCGTACGTCCATCTTGTCAAATCAGCTAAAAAAGGTGATAAGTATCATTTTGCTTTCGAGGCATACAGCGGACACTGGTTCCCCGGCTGCGGAATAGGGGAGTCTAATCCTAAAATTGTTAAAGGCTGTAAGACTTTCGGAGGTATTTTCATCGCTCAGGAACGTGAAGACGTCCGTGATTTTATTTTTGATCTTGCAACGATACTCTCATTTGTAAAAGCAACACATAACGATAAAAACAACCTTCGTATGGCAAAAGGCATGAAAGTGCTCGAAATGGTTTTCGCCATAATCAACGGTGATCCTGATGAAACTCCAGAATCTGAATGGCGTCCCAAACTTGCAGAGGCATGCTCCGTCATGAAGCCTTTCCTTGCCTCCAAAAACTCAAAAACTGCTCCTACCATCGGTCTTGTCGGTCACTCCCATATAGATACGGCATGGCTTTGGCCGATAAGTGAAACGCGCAGAAAATGCGGCAGGACATTCTCTTCCGTTCTCAACCTTATGGAACAGAATGATGACTTTATATTTATCCAGAGCGCACCCTGCCATGCCGACTTCATTCGTCAGGACTATCCGGAACTTTTTGCACGCATCCAGGAGCGCGTAAAAGAAGGCAGATGGGAACCTAACGGCGGAATGTGGGTCGAACCTGACTGCAATATAACTTCAGGCGAAAGTTTTGTCCGTCAGCTTCTTGTCGGTCAGTCGTTCACAAGAAAATATTACGGTTTTTCATCAGATGTTCTCTGGGAACCTGATGTTTTCGGATACTCTGCAGCGCTTCCTCAGATACTTAAAGGCTGCGGAATAAACTACTTCTGCACGACTAAGCTTTCATGGAACGATACAAACCGTTTCCCTTACGATACTTTTGTCTGGGAAGGTATTGACGGTTCTTCCGTACTCGCTCATTTCAATACGATTCCCGCCAATCCCACACCTGAGACTCTGATTTCGATGTGGAACGACGTTCAGCATAAAGATGTTCAGGAAATGCGTCTTGCAGCTCTCGGTCACGGCGACGGAGGCGGCGGACCGACCTACGAACTTGCTGAATATGCAAAACGTGTCCGCGATCTTGAAGGCTGCCCCAAAGGCGAAATGACAACGGTTTCAAAATTCATGCATAAGCTTGAAGAAACGTCTGTTGATCTTCCCAAATGGTTCGGTGAGCTTTATCTCGAGCTTCACAGAGGAACGCTGACGTCTATTGCAGGGGTAAAAAAGGGTAACAGAAAACTTGAATTTGCTATGAGAGATGCTGAGTTTATAGCTACGCTTGCGTTCCTTCGCGGTAAAGGATATCCCGCAGAAGAGCTCGAAAAGCTTTGGAAACATCTTCTCATGCACCAGTTCCACGATATACTTCCCGGCTCATCGATCGCACGTGTAAACGATGAAGCTATCTTAGCTTTTAAGGAAGGTATTGCGGCTGCAAAACTTCTTACTTCTGAAAAAACTCTCGAAATTACAGATATAAACAATGATGAAATAACCGTATTCAACGATCTGAGCTGGAACAGAAAGTCATTCGTTCTTGAAAACACGGATAAGGCGCCCAAAGGTCTCAAAGCGCAGAAATTCACCGATATTGACGGCGTAAACAAAGTCTATGTTTCCGGTGCCGATGTTCCTGCGCTTGCTGCTGCCGTTTATACTCTTGATGAAATCAAAGAATCTGCAAAGACTCCGTTCAGAGTTAACGCTGCGCTTACAAAAGTAGTTACTCCTTATGCTGAGATCAAATTTGATAAAATAGGCAGAATTTCAAGTTTTATCGATAAGTCATCAGGACGTGAGCTTGTTAAAGAAGGCGGAGCCCTCAACTCTATCTGGCTTGGTGAAGACCTTCCGAATTACTGGGACAACTGGGATATAAATCCCGATCAGTATCTTAAGATGCAGCTTCAGAAAAATCTTGTTTCCCGTGAACTTATAGCTAACGGAGAACTTCAGCTTCGTATCAGAAGCGTTTGGAAGATAGGCGAGGCGTCCACGTTTACTCAGGATATGGTTTTCTATTCAGACAGCAAAAAAGTTGACTTTGAAACTAAGGTCGACTGGAAAGAAAAACATAAACTGCTTAAAGCCGGCTTTGAACTCAATGTTTTCTCAGGAACCGCACGTCACGAGATACAATACGGTTATGCTGAACGTCCTACTCACAGAAACCTTTCACAGGACAGAGCACGTTTTGAAGTATGCAACCATAAATGGACTGATATTTCCGAAATGGAATTCGGCGCCGCAATTTTAAATGACTGCAAATACGGTATTTCAGTGCTCGGCAGCGATGTCCGTCCCACTCTTCTTAAGAGCAGCACACATCCTGACCCGAGAGGCGATAACGGTGTTCATACGTTTACATATTCACTTCTTCCGCATGATACATTTTCTGTTGAAAACGTCATCAGACCCGCATATGAATTGAACGTTAACGTTACAACGGTCGGCGGTCGCTGCGATGCTTCGGAATCTCTTATTAAATTCGATTCTTCGAATATAATCGTTGAGGCTGTTAAAAAGGCAGAAAACGTAAACGGCGTTGTTATTAGATTTTACGACGCTCTCGGCACGGGCAAGAAAGTTCGCGCTCATGTAGGCATCAACGGCATTAAGCGTATAACCGAAACAAATATGCTTGAAGAAGAGAAAGCTCCTGTTTCTGAATGTGCAGATTTTGAAATGTATGTCAAACCTTTTGAAATCAAGACCGTTCTCATTGAATTTTAAGGAGGAATAACCTTGCGTAAAGTAGTAATTGCAACGGACAGCTGCTGTGATCTCTCGAAAGAACTGATCGAGCAGTCAGATATTAAGGTTTTGCCTCTTAATGTCGTCCTGGGCAGCGAAACATTTCTTGACGGTGAAGATATATTTCCTGTAGATATTTTCAGCTACGTAGACAAGACCGGTGTCCTTCCTAAAACTGCTGCAAGAAGCGTTGGTGATTTTATCGCGTTTTTCAAGCCGTTTGTTGATGACGGATGTGACGTGGTATTTATCGGTATCGGCAACGATCTTTCCTCTACAATGCAGAATGCGATGATTGCAGGAAAGGAAGTAGGGAATGTATACATTGTAGATTCAATAAATCTTTCAACGGGTATCGCTCTCAGTCTTCTTAAAGCTTGCGATATGAGAGATGCCGGAATTGCAGCCGAAGAGATAGCAAAAAAAGTTGACAACGAAACAAAAAACATGAACGTCAGCTTTATCATAGACAGACTTGACTATCTTTATAAGGGCGGCCGTTGCTCGGCTGTATCCGCTTTGGGAGCGAATCTTCTTAAACTTCACCCTTGCATAGAAGTTATAAACGGTAAACTCGGAGTAGGTAAAAAATACCGCGGAAAGATGGAAGATATCCTCGTTAAATATATTAATGACCGACTTTCTGTTGACGGTATGAAATTCTCTAAAAAACGCGTATTTATTACTCATACATGCATCGATCATCCCGAATATGTTTCGGCGTGCGTCGAAGCTGTCAGGGCAACCGGAATATTCGAAAATGTTTATAATACCCGGGCAGGGGCTACAATATCTTCCCATTGCGGACCAAACACTCTCGGTATTCTTTTCGAAACCGAAGATTAAACCATAGCAATTAAAAAGCCGTTCAGCTTTTGAACGGCTTTTTTAGTGCTCAAATTTATCAATAATCTGATAAATCTGTTAAAATGCTTGACTTTTTGAGCATGATATTGTATAATATAAAAATCGAGAAATTATACTCAAAAAGGATCATATTCTGTGATGAAAACCAAAATCTACACAAAAATGCTTCTTCCCTTATCTATTTTCGGGCTTCTTTTCCGAACGCTCGAGATTCTGTTTGCTATTGAGCCGTCAAGCGGATTTTACTATCTCGAAAGCTTTATCCCACTTCTTTGCAATATATTTATCTTCCTTGTTATTGCCTTTTTTATCTCTGAGATTTTTTTAACTAAACAGGAATCCAAAACCCTAAGGAAGAGACTGGGCGCTATCAGCGTTCCGGATAAGGTTATCATGATAGCTTCTGCAGTCTTTATTCTCGGAAGTGCGTTGCGCGATCTTCTTGTTGAATTTGAAATCAACTTTTCATATGAAAAAATTACCGATATGTTTGCAGATTCCAAAATATATATTTTGATACTTGCTGCACTGTCATGTATTTTTATCGTTTTCTACGTTTCTGATCCCAGAAGATATTCAGTAAGTTCGTTTATGTCCATTCTTTCTCTGTCTTTGACGTTTTATTATCTACTTCGTTTGTTTACACGTTTTATGGATATGAACGAAATACTTTCGAAGGCCTACAGCACCCACACAATACTTCTTCTTGGATTTATCGTTTTATCGTGTCTGAACTTCTCAAAGCTTCTCGCGGGACTTCGCGTTAAACGTTATTTTGCTGCTTTCGGTCTCTGTGCTTTTTTCCTTGCAGTTATGCATCTTGTAGAATTCGTGATTTATTTCCTTCCCGGTAATCCTTACAATGTTCCTGTTGAGAATATGTTTTCTTATATCGCCGATTTTCTCGTTTCACTTGTAATCCTTCGATTTGTTATTCTTGTTTCGAAAAAACAGGATAAAGCAACGGGAGCAAAAAACAATGATGCGGTATTTGTTACGGAATCTACCGAAAAATCCGATAACGATGACGAATCAAATATCGTCTCTGATAATTCCGATGATTCCGTGAGTATTGATCCTCAAATCAAAAACCCGAACTGAACATCGAAATTAATCGCATAAAGCACATGTAAAAACAGAATTATCAGAAAAATGTCATAATCTTCTTTCTTAAAACACTTGCTTTTTTTATCTATATATTGTATAATTAATATAAACATAAATTCATTTTGGAGGATATCTATGTTTTTATCTAAAATATTCACAGCACTTTCCATCCTTCTTGACTCTGCAGTTGATAATGTAGACAGTTATCTCAACGGGACTGCTGCAAACGCGACAGACGCAGCTGCATCAGCTGCAACACAGCCGACCGCTAATATATGGACTACGCTTTTAAGCTTCATTCCTTTTGTTCTTGTAATCGTTGCATTTTATTTCTTTCTTATCAGACCTCAGCGCAAACAGGAAAAAGAAACTCAAAAGATGCGTAACAGCATAGAGATAGGCGACCAGATAACAACAATCGGCGGAATCACGGGCATTGTTCGTCAGATAAAGGATGACGATACGTATATTATCGAGACCGGTGCTGATAAAAACCGTATCTCAATTAAGAAATGGGCTATCCAGTCTAAGGATACTATTTCGGATTCCTGATCAACATAACATAAAATATAAAATCATTAAGGAGAGCATAATATGAAACAGGTTAAAACTCTTGTTAAAAAAACCCTCAAAAAATCAGCTTGTAAAGGCGGATGCGGCGAATGCCAGACTTCCTGCCAGAGCGCCTGCAAAACTTCCTGCACTGTCGCCAACCAGAAGTGCGAGAACGAAGCTCGTAAATAAATGCTGCACCTTTACTCAAAAAACGGCATAAATATCGTTTTGGACGTTGAAAGCGGTTCGGTTCATGTTCTTGAACCGACCGCTTATGAACTCTGTAGGCTTATTAACAGTGCGTGCGAAGGCGACGACGCAGTAAAAGTCTGCACTCCCGAATCGGTGTTTTCATGCTCATCCTGTCCTGCCGAGATCAAGAATGTTCTCGTTTCAGATTTCATCTTTGACCCTGAGAATATAGAAGAAGCGTTCTCGGAACTTAAATCTCTTTATGAAGATGAGCTTCTGTTTGCAGAACGCGACTATGAGATAAACTTACCTGATGATTATCCCATAAAAGCGCTTTGTCTTCATATTTCCCATGACTGTAATCTCAGATGCAAATACTGCTTTGCTGAAGGCGGAGATTTCGGACACGGACGGAAGAACATGCCTTTTGAGGTTGCGAAACGCGCAATCGATTTTGTAATTGAGAGATCTGGAACAAGACATAATCTCGAAGTCGACTTTTTCGGAGGAGAACCTCTTCTTAATTTCGATGTCGTTAAAAAGACTGTTGAATATGCAAGATCAATTGAAAAGCAGCACAACAAATATTTCAGGTTTACAATAACAACAAACGGTATCCTTTTAAATGACGATGTTGCCGAATATATTAACCGTGAGATGTCAAACGTTGTGCTCTCACTTGACGGCAGAAAAGAAATCAACGATTCTGTTCGTTATGATGTTGCCGGTAACGGTTCATACGACAGAATTGTTCCCAAATTCAAAAAGCTGGTCAAAAACAGGGCAGGCAAGGATTATTATGTTCGCGGAACGTTTACCGCGCGCAACCTTGATTTTGCGTCTGATGTTGAACATATACGTTCACTCGGATTCGACCAGGTTTCCGTTGAACCTGTAGTTCTTGATAAAAACGATCCACTTGCCATTAAGGAAGAACATCTTGACCGTATTTTCTCAGAGTATGACAGACTGACTGACAAAATGGCACAGATACATGATAAGGGTGAGTTTTTCAACTTTTTCCACTTTATGATAGACCTTGATCAGGGACCTTGCGTAGTAAAACGTGTTAAAGGCTGCGGCTGTGGAACTGAATATGTTGCAATCACACCCGACGGGGATATTTTCCCGTGTCACCGTTTTGCGGGAATGGATGATTTCAAGCTCGGCAATGTTATGGAAAGCTTTGATACAAAGCGTGAGCTCGTTGATTATTTCAAAAAATCTACAGTTCTCAACAAACCCGTATGCGAAAAATGTTGGGCAAAATATTATTGTTCGGGCGGTTGCGCTGCTAATAATTATAATTGTCACGGTGATATCCTCAAGCCTCATGAAATTTCATGCGAAATGGAAAGAAAACGTATTGAATGCGCCGTTTATCTGAAAGCATATGCTGCCGTTAATGAAGAATAAGCTTGGCGTTTCTACCGGATGTTACTATCCGATGCTTTCTGAAACCGTTATTGAGCAAATAGCGCAGACAGGGGCAAATGTAATTGAACTGTTCATTAATACTCATTCCGAAATGGAAATCGGGTATATCAAAGAAATAAAAAGCATTATCGACAGTTACGGACTTAGTGTTTGTTCAGTTCATCCATTTACATCGTTTGCAGAAAGCTATCTGTTTTTTTCGGATTACCCCAGAAGAACAGAAGACGGATTGAAAATTTACGACAGGTATTTTGATATTTGCAATCTGCTTGGAGCAAATGTTCTCAACTTTCACGGTCTTAAGGCTGAAAAACAGGTTTCTTTCGAAAAATACTGTCAGGTATATTCGGGGCTTTTTGAGCGAGCAAAAAAACATGGCGTTGTTTTTTCTCAGGAAAACGTGCGTCAACATGTTTGCGGCAATCTCGATTTTATAAAACGTTTTTCGGATCAGCTTGGCAATAACGTTGCATTTACGTTTGATATCAAGCAGGCTGTTATGTACGGGTATGATCCTTTAACGTTTTCTGTTGCTGTTGCAGATAAGCTTGCGCTCGTCCATCTTAACGATTATGATAAAAATGCTTCATGTTTGCTTCCGGGTAAGGGAGCATTTGATTATAAGCAATTCTTTTCAATGCTGAAATCTGTCGGCTATAACGGTAATTTTATTATAGAAGTTTATTCGGATGCTTATAGTGCCAACACTGAAATATCCGATTCAGTAAAATATGCCGTTTCGGTAATGAAGGAGTGTTTTCTATGAAATGTCCATACTGCGGATTTAATGACAGTAAGGTGCTTGATTCACGGCCCGTGGAAGAAAAAATACGTCGTCGAAGAGAATGCCTGAATTGCCAGCGGCGTTTTACAACATATGAGGAGGTTGAACACGCTCCTCTTATCGTTATAAAAAAGGATAAAACAAGGGAAGAATTTAACCGGGAAAAGCTGCTTACCTCCTTCAGGCGCGCATGCGTAAAACGCGATATTCCTTATTCTCTTCTCGAAAAAACAGTTACCGATATAGAGCAGGATCTGCTGTTTGAAGGTGACAGAGAGATTCCTTCATACAGAATAGGGGAGCTCGCGATGAAAAAACTTGTCGAAATAGATGACGTTGCATATGTCAGATTTGCCTCGGTTTATAAGGATTTTAAGGATATAGATACATTCAAACTTGAACTTGATAATATCACAAAAAAGATTAACTAACATTTCGGGTGAATCAGAATGCCAGACAACACACATGAAAAGCACCGAGAAAGAATGCGCAAGATCTTTGCCGAAAGCGGTTTTTCCGGAATGACGCAATGTCAGATACTCGAATATATGCTCTTTTTTGTAATTCCGAGGAAAGATACGAACCCCATAGCGCAAGATCTGCTTTCAAAATTCGGTTCACTTGCCGGCGTACTTGAAGCAAACACTGATGATCTTTTGTCTGTTGACGGAATCGGAAAGACTTCTGCGGAATATATCAAAATGTTTCACGAAGCGCTAGCTGATTATTCGTCCGTAAGAAAAACAGCAGATAATAAGAATTATTCATTTGATAAACTCGCCGATGTTTTGAAAACGAGGTTTTCTGCCTCTGAAAAAGAGATCGCGATTCTTATTTGCCTAGATAAAGAAATGCAAATCATATCGTTCGTCGAGCTTACAGAGGGTAATTCTGACAATCTTTGGATCGATCCGAAAAAAGTGGCGGAAGCAGCTATTGGCTATAAATCATCATATGTTATTCTTGCGCATAATCATCCCGGAGCTACTCCAATACCATCAAAAGAAGATATTAACGCCACTCTCGCACTTCAGCCCATGCTGAAAAATCGCGGAATTGAATTAATAGATCATCTTATTTTTTCAGATGAGGATTTTATTTCATTCATTCAAAGCGGTTTATTGAAAAATAGCTTATAAAAAGGAGTCAGTTTTAATGTTTCAGGTCGTTTCTCCCTATTCTCCTTCGGGAGACCAACCGGGGGCGATTGAAAAATTGTCAAACGGCATAAAAAAAGGATATAAAGAGCAAACGCTCCTTGGTGTAACAGGGAGCGGTAAAACATTTATAATGGCAAAAGTAATCGAAAAGATAAATAAGCCTACTCTTGTTCTTGCTCATAATAAAACACTCGCGGCGCAGCTCTGCAGCGAGTTCAAAGAACTCTTTCCGCATAATGCAGTCGAGTATTTTGTTTCTTATTACGATTATTATCAGCCTGAAGCATATGTTCCTCACACGGACACTTATATCGAAAAAGATATGAGTATAAACGATGAGATAGACAGACTGAGAAACTCCGCAACTTCTTCATTGCTTGAACGTGATGATGTGATAGTAGTATCAAGCGTATCATGTATATACTCATTGGGTGATCCCGAAACATACAGAAAAATGACCGTTTCTGTTCGGCAGGGACAGACTTATGACAGGGATGATCTGATGGATCATCTTGTAAAAATACGTTATTCAAGAAATGATTACGATCTTGCAAGAGGCACTTTTCGCGTAAGAGGCGACGTGCTTGAGGTGTTTCCTTCTTCTGAATTTGAAAGACTTATACGAATCGAGTTCTTTGATAACGAAGTCGACCGCATCTGCCTTGTAAACCACGTTACAGGCGAGATCATAGAAACATTAAAGCATATTTCCATATATCCCGCAATGCAGTATTTAACAGACAGCGAACGTATGGAAAAAGCCATTGCAGAGATACATCAAGAGCTTGAAGAGAGAATAGATGAATTCACTGTTCAGCGTAAACTGATCGAAGCGCAGAGAATCAAAGAGAGAACTCTATACGATATTGAGTTTTTGCGTCAGCTTGGTTATTGCAAAGGTGTTGAAAACTATTCAAGAGTTCTTTCCGGCAGAGCGCCCGGATCTACGCCATATACGTTGCTCGATTTCTTCCCGGATGACTTTCTAATGATTATTGATGAAAGTCATGCAACAGTTCCCCAGGTCAGGGGTATGAGCGCAGGGGACAGGGCAAGAAAAAAGAATCTTGTTGATTACGGATTCCGTCTGCCTTCTGCATATGATAACAGACCTCTCACTTTTGAAGAATTCAATAAAAAAATCAATCAGGTTATTTATGTTTCCGCTACTCCTGCCGAATATGAAAGGATCCGTTCCTCTCAGATTGCCGAATGCATAATTCGTCCGACAGGGCTTGTTGATCCTGAAATCTCTGTTCGACCGACAGAAAATCAGATAGATGATCTTGTAAAAGAGATCAATGACAGGATCGAGAAAAAGGAGAGGGTTCTTGTTGTAACTCTTACCAAAAGAATGGCGGAATCTTTATCAGATTATCTGAAAGGTCTCGATATTAAAGTCAGATACATGCACCATGATATCGATACGCTTGAGAGAGTTGAGATCCTTCATGATTTAAGAACGGGAGATTTTGATGTTCTTGTAGGCATCAATCTTCTCAGAGAAGGACTCGATTTACCTGAAGTATCATTGATAGCAATATTGGATGCAGATAAAGAAGGCTTTCTCAGAAACGAAACGTCCCTTATCCAGATTATAGGACGCGCCGCAAGAAATGCTTCCGGTAAGGTAATAATGTATGCGGACAGCGTTACGGACGCAATGGAAAAAGCTATAGTTGAAACAGAAAGACGCCGTAAAATACAGATGCAGTATAATACGGAACATGGAATCATACCTAAAACAGTTGTCAAGAATGTTTCCGATACTCTTGCGGTATCAAACGTTGTCGAAGAAATAAAAACGCTTGATCAAGAAAACGAAGAAAACATCAGAAAAATGTCTAAATCAGAGAAGGACAGGCTTATCAAGAAACTTACCGATGAAATGCTTGAAGCAGCGAAAAAACTTGAGTTTGAATATGCCGCAAAACTTCGCGATGAGCTGAAAAAGATCAAAAACCGTTGAATTTCATTCAATTAATCCCAGAAAGGATGCTTATAAAGCAGTTTACAATGCGAGACAGTATATTAATTAAAGGCGCCCGCGAAAATAACCTCAAAAATATAGATCTTGAAATTCCGAGAGATAAGTTTATTGTCTTTACCGGTATTTCAGGTTCCGGAAAAAGCTCACTTGCATTTGATACTATATATGCCGAAGGGCAGAGACGTTATGTAGAATCACTTTCATCATATGCGCGCCTGTTCCTCGGTCAGATGGAGAAACCGGATATAGATTATATAGACGGGCTTTCTCCCGCAATTTCGATAGATCAGAAAACAACTTCTAAAAATCCGCGTTCTACTGTAGGAACGATTACCGAAATTCATGACTATCTTCGTCTGCTTTATGCGAGAGTTGGTATCCCTCATTGTCCTGTTTGCGGCAGAGAAATAAAACAGCAGCCCCTTGACAGAATAATAGAAAGCATTCTCTCAATGCCAGAACAGACAAAAATACAGATTCTTGCACCCGTTATCAGAGGCAGAAAAGGCGAATATCAGAATCTTTTTGAACAGTATAAGCGAAGCGGGTACGTAAGAGTCAGAGTTGACGGGATCATTTATGATTTAAATGATCAGATTAGTCTTGACAAGAATAAAAAGCACAATATTGAAGTTGTTGTAGACCGCCTTGTTGTCAGAAGTGAAGTAAGAAAACGTCTGACAGACTCTTGTGAAACCGCTTCAAAATTATCAAACGGACTGATAATTGTTTCAGTTCCCAACGGTGAAGAGAAAATGTATTCGCAGCGTTATTCATGTCCCGATCACGATATCGGAATTGAAGAGCTGACGCCTCGAATGTTTTCTTTCAACAATCCAATGGGCGCCTGCAAGCATTGCTCTGGCCTTGGCTTTACAATGTCATTTGACCCCGATCTGATACTGCCAAACAAAGAATTAAGTCTCCTTGACAATGCCGTTAACGCAAGCGGATTCGGCAATATTGCATCAAGTGCAACGTCACTTCGTCTATATACCAATGTTCTGAAAAAATACGGATTATCCATTGCAGATCCGATTTCAAAATATTCCAAAGAAGCGCTTAATGATATACTCTACGGAAGCGAATTGCACGAAGGAATAATACCAACGCTTCAAAGACGGTATAATCAAACGACAAGCAGCTATGTCAAACAGGAAATGGAATCATTGATGCAAAATAATCCGTGTCCTGAATGTCACGGCGCAAGGCTTAATCCTTTATCTCTTGCCGTTACTGTCGGCGGAATCAATATTAACGATCTTTCCGATCTTTCAATTAAAAAAGCGCTGGAATTTGTTGATTCTCTCACTCTTTCCGCCCGCGAAGAGGCAATAGCGTCTCAAATACTTAAAGAAATCAGATCAAGGCTTAATTTTTTGCAGTCAGTCGGTCTTGACTATCTTACACTTTCACGTTCAGCAGGAACTCTTTCCGGCGGCGAAGCACAAAGGATCAGACTTGCAACACAGATAGGCACCTCTTTGATGGGATGTATCTATATCCTTGACGAACCTTCTATCGGTCTTCATCAGAGAGACAATGCCAAATTATTAAAAACACTTAAAGACCTCCGTGACCTCGGGAATACACTAATTGTTGTTGAGCATGATGAAGAAACAATGCTCGCAGCGGATTATATCGTTGATATAGGTCCAGGCGCAGGCATACACGGCGGATACGTTGTTGCTCAGGGAACACCTCAGGAGATAATGGATTGCAGAGAATCGATAACAGGTCAGTACCTTTCGGGAAGAATGACGATCCCTGTTCCGAAAAAGGTCCGGAAGAGTGACGGCAGATGCCTTTCAATAATAGGTGCAAGCGAACATAACCTTAAAAATATCAATGTTGATATTCCATTATCGTTATTTACATGTGTTACGGGTGTTTCAGGCTCAGGTAAGTCAAGCCTTGTAAATGAAATTCTTTATAAGGCGCTCTCTGTTAAAATATACGGATCAAAGCACATTCCCGGTAAATATAAGGAAATAAAGGGTCTTGACCAGATTGACAAGGTTGTCAATATCGATCAAAGTCCGATAGGCAGAACCCCGCGATCCAACCCTGCAACATATACCGGTATCTTTAATGATATTCGTGAACTTTTTGCCCAGACGCCCGACGCAAAATCAAGAGGATATAAATCCGGTCGTTTTTCCTTCAATATTGACGGCGGACGCTGTGAAGCATGTCAGGGTGACGGAATAGTTAAGGTTGAAATGCATTTCCTCCCGGATATTTACGTTCCTTGCGATGTCTGCAACGGCCAGAGATACAATCGTGAAACTCTTGAAGTAAAATTCAAAGGTAAGAATATTCACGAAGTTCTCGAGATGACTGTTGAGGAAGGACTTAAATTCTTTGAGAACATCCCCAACATCGCAAGACGGCTTCAAACACTTTATGATGTTGGCCTCGGCTATATCAAAATCGGTCAGTCATCTACAACGCTTTCTGGAGGAGAGGCACAGCGTGTAAAGCTTGCTACGGAGCTGTCCAAGCGTTCAACAGGAAAAACGATGTATATTCTTGACGAACCCACTACGGGTCTTCACACTGCGGACGTAAGCAAGCTGATTGAAGTTCTTCAGAAACTTGTTGACGCGGGTAATTCGGTCGTTGTAATCGAACATAATCTTGACGTTATAAAATGCGCTGATTATATTATCGATCTCGGTCCGGAAGGCGGTGACAGGGGAGGAAACATCGTTATCACAGGTTCTCCAAGAGAAGTAGCTGAATGCGCCGAGTCATATACAGGTCAGTATCTTAAACAGATTTTCGATAAGCTTCAATGAAGAAACACCAGAATTTCTTTTGTGAAATTTTTGTGCAGTATTGCAAATACAATCAAAAAGGATTATAATAAAGTAAATGTTTTAGCGAGGGATAAAATATGAATATCACAAGGCTTGATCCCATATTTAAAGATTATATCTGGGGCGGAAACAAACTGAATGAAGAATACGGCAAAAACAGCGGATTGTCTGTTACTGCAGAAAGCTGGGAACTTGCATGCCATAAAGACGGTATGTGCAGAGTTGCAGACGGAGAGTTCAAAGGTAAAACTCTTATTGAAGCTCTTGCCGAAGCTCCCGAAGCTCTTGGTGAAAAAGCAGCAAAATTCGAATTTTTCCCGATACTTATTAAGCTTATAGACGCATGCAAAGATCTTTCTGTTCAGGTTCATCCGTCCGATGAATATGCCCTCAAAAATGAAGGACAATACGGAAAAACGGAAATGTGGTACGTTGTTGACGCAGAAGACGACGCCAAGCTTGTCTATGGGCTCAATAAAGAGGTTTCACGGGAAGAATTTGCCTCGCTTGCAAAAGGTCCGGAACTGATGAACGTTCTGAATTTCGTACCCGTTAAAAAAGGTGACGTATTTTTCATAAGATCCGGTGTTATTCATGCGATCGGAAAAGGTCTGCTGATATGTGAGATCCAGCAAAACAGTAATCTCACATACAGGGTTTATGACTATGACCGTGTTGATGCTAACGGAAATAAACGTCCTCTGCATGTTGAGAAGGCGATAGAGGTTGCAAAGCTTGCTCCCGAGGAATCTTATGCAGAAACATCGGTCGTATTTGAGAATAAAAGTGTTTCCGTAGAAAATCTTGCTAACTGCGAATATTTTGTCGTAGATAAAATTATTCTTAACGGTAAACATCATCTATTCCCGGACGGTAGCTTTATTTCCGTAACAGTTGTTGAGGGAAAAGGACGGATCGGATCTCTTGACGTGTGCAAAGGAACTACCGTATTTATACCTGCCGATGCAGGATTTACAGAGATAGAGGGCAATATGACCGCTCTTTCTGCTTACGTTAAATAATTTACTTTGATTGTATGGAAGAGGTTTGAAATGACTACTTCAAAGATTGCAAGGAACAGGTTTTCAAAGCGATATTTCTGGTTTCTGTTCCCTATATCAATTGTATTTTATGAACTGATAATTAAAATCAGTATCTTCGGTTTTTCTTTTGATGACGGACTGTTGTATACTCTTCTTTTCTCAGTATCGATAGGCCTGCTCATGACTGCCGTCTGCACACTTTTCAAGCCTAAAATAGGCAATATTCTTGCCATTATCGGTTTAATAATTCTGTTGCTTATTTACGGATCTCAATTTGTTTATCATCAGATATTCAACAAGTTTTACATAATATCTTCAATTTCAGGCGCCGGTGCGGCGATAGCAGGTTTTACAAATTCAACAATCAAAGGTATTTTCGACTCACTCATCTTCATAATTATTTTCCTTATTCCCGGTGCAGTATATCTTATATTCAGAAAAAATAAATTAAAACCGAGAAAAACAAAGCTTAAATCGACGTTAATACTGATTGCAACTTCAGTTATCCTTTATTTCTTCACGATAATATTGATATTATTGTCTTCAGGGGGAGCGCCCAGTTCAAACGATTTATATTTTCATACGTTCTCAATAGATCATTCTGTCAGAAGATTCGGACTTCTCACTTCTTCGCGCCTTGATCTTCAGCATCTTGTATTCCCTTATTCTGATTCCTCCGAAGGAAACGACATAGTTGAAATTCCTGACGTCATCACCGTTCCTGTTCAGCAGCAGGAGCCTGAGGAGACTGATGTTGAACAAAATACTGAGCAGGAGCAGGCTCCGGTCGAAGAAGCTCCGCATGAAGAAGAATTCGTCCCTGTTGATAACGTCATGATTATTGACTTTGAAACACTTCTCAATACAGAGACCGATTCTGAGTATGATGCGATGAATAAATATTTCTCAAGTCTTACTCCGACTAAAACAAATAAGTATACCGGAATGTTTAAGGGAAAAAACCTTATATTTATGACATGTGAAGCATTGTCTAAATATGCGATCAGACCGGATACGACACCTACACTTTATAAAATGATGACCGAAGGGTTCTATTTCACAAATTTCTATAACCCGAGTTGGACGGTATCGACATCGGATGGTGAATATGTTGCTTGCACCGGTCTTATACCGAAAGAGGGTGTCTGGAGTTTCTACCGTTCCGGTCTTCAGAAAAACCTTATGGCGTTCTGTATGGGAAACACTCTTCGTGCTCAAGGTTACAGAACTCTTGCTTATCACAATAACACGTATACTTATTACAACCGAGACTATTCTCATCCCAATATGGGCTACATATACAAAGGCTACGGCAACGGTTTGAACGTTAAAAAGACCTGGCCTGAAAGTGACCTTGAAATGATGGAACTTTCATATGAAGAGTATATGTATAACAGACCTTTCCACGCATACTATATGACGGTAAGCGGGCATATGGAATACACCTGGCCGGACAATGCAATGTCGTCAAAGCACAGAAGTGAAGTAGCTGATCTTCCTTACTCCGAAATCGTTAAGGGATATCTTGCCTGCAATATCGAATTGGACAAAGCATGTGAATTCCTTCTTAATAAGCTAAATGAGCTCGGCATTGCTGAAGATACCGTTATTATAATGAGTCCTGACCATATTCCTTACGGACTTACTTATGAAGAGTATGATGAACTTGCCGGAAGACATCTCGACCCCAACACAGAGTACTACGAGAGCGTTTGCATTATATACTGTCAGGGAATGGAACCGACCGTTGTCGATAAAATCACGTGCAGCCTCGATATTCTTCCGACTATTCACAACCTTTTCGGACTTGATTATGATTCAAGGCTTCTTATGGGTTATGATATGCTTTCCACAGCGCCGTCTCTGGTTGTGTTTGATAATTACAGCTGGCTTACTGATGCGGGATATTATAACGCAAAGAAACGAGAGTTTATTGCAAATGAAGGCGTTGAAGTAGACTCTTCATACGTTTCCACGATGAACAAGGTAGTGGCTAATAAATTCAAATACTCAACTAAAATTCTTGATAAAGACTACTACGGATATCTGCAGAAAAAGCTGAACCTTTGGCCGGCTTATAACAAATGATATTTTACTTCGAGGAAATTTCGTCAATATTTCACATTTGGGTATTGAATTCCTTTAATTAATATGATATAATATTTAAGCTGATTTGAAAAACATTTCAGCTTATATATGCGCTTTTAGCTCAGCTGGATAGAGCAACTGCCTTCTAAGCCGTAGGTCGGGGGTTCGAGTCCCTCAAAGCGCGCCATAATCTCAGAGATATTCTCTGAGATTATTTTTTTAAATCGGTATGTTAAAGATATGTCCTAAAACTAACAATTTGCGTAAAACTTCGGCATATTTTTAAAATGATATTGAAATGTAATAAATTATATGATAAAATAATAATTATAAATATCAGACAGACTCTGTTTCCGGAGGTTCTTATGCAATTTGACTCACCATTATTTTTGCTCTTATTTCTCCCGATAATGCTCGTATCATATTATGCCGTTCCGCAAAAATATAAGAATCTTACATTATTAGTCTCTACTCTTTTGTTTTTTGCCTGGGGAGAACCTGTTTTCTGTTTTATGCTCATAATCAGCATAATAATCAATCATTCTCTTGCTAAGCACATCGCCGAAAGTGAAGGCGGAAACAGAAAGCTCTTTCTTATCATTTCAATTGTTTTTAATTTGCTTGTTGCCGCCGTATTCAGATATTCAGAGTTTCTTTGCATTTCTCTCCGTGAGTTTATTTCGCTTTTCTGGATGGGTCTCGGTTCCTTTATTCCTGTCGTCGAATTCGGCTTTCCGTTTGGTGTCGCGGTATTCACAATTCAGGCGATCTCACACAGTATCGATATTTATAAAGGCGCTCCGCGCAGAGAAAGCGTAGTTGACACAGGTCTTTATCTTGCCTTTTTCCCTAATCTGATAGTCGGACCCGTTCTTAAATACAAAAACATGATTCCGCAGATAGAAAATCGCGAATCAACTGTAAAAAATATCGCCGAAGGCTTATTCAGGTTCGCTCTTGGTCTGATGAAAATAGTCCTTGTTTCTTCAAACCTTAAAATTGTTGTTGACGGTATTTTTTCTCTCGCAGCCACAAGCCTTTCTATTGCGATCTCATGGACAGGCGTTATATGCCTTGCTCTTCAGGTCTTCTATGAGTTTACAGGATATGTCGACATGGCTTTGGGGCTTTCGAAAATGTTCGGTTTTGTTCTTCCTGAAGAATTCAACAATCCTTACGGAGCCCGTTCCATTACTGATTTCTGGACCAACCGTTGGAGAGTCAGCCTCTCATCATGGTTCAAAGAATATATTTATATTCCTCTCGGAGGAAACAGAAAAGTTGGCGGTAACGAGCATAGCAGAAAATGGATGTATATCAATATGGGTATCACCATTTTTCTCTGCGCACTGTGGCATAAAGCCTCCTGGATCGTTATTCTTGTCGGTATTTATTTCGGATTTTTCCTTATGATCGAAAAAACAAAGCGCGTCAGAAGAATTACTTCAAGAATTCCTGAAAAGGCTCGAAGAGTGCTCGGCAATATTTACTCAGTTGCCGTTGTAATGCTTGGCTGGACAATGCTGCGCGCTGATTCACCTGCGCATTTATGGTCGATCATGAGAGCTCTCGCCGGTTTCGGATACATAAACACTAGGATGGGAATCAGAGAGTTTTTCGATAACGAATCTTTTATAATTGCAATATTTGCTTTGATTTTTGCGTTACCGTTCACCAAGCCGCTCCTTAAAAAACTATACGATGGGCTGAGCGCAAAGTTCACATGGTTCGAAAAGGCTTATAAACCGGTTTGCACGGTAGTTATGACTCTGATACTTGCGTTTACCGTTTTAACGCTTTCATCCGGCGAAAACGGAATTTTTGAATATTTCAGATATTAAAGGGAGGTTGTCGATATGCTTGAAAATCTTGATATTACGATAGACAAAAACAAACTTATCCGCTTTGCTGTTTTATTTGGAATATTTATCGTTGCATCGGTTCTGATATTCTTTCTTGCCGTCAATCCTCTTCTTGGTGACGATGCAAAAGGGTTGACATATAATGTAACTCTTGATGTTCAGACAACTGTAAGCGATACTCTTACGCTTTATTACGACAACCTTGATTTCAGCCGTTACGATGAGGAACACAAGCGTTCCGCCAACGTTAAAGGTAAAAAAGGATTCCAATCTGTTGTATTCGAAGTTCCTGCGGAAAACATATCATATCTCCGTTTTTCTCTTGGAACTCAGAGCGGAACAGCATTTGCCATAAGAAGTATTAAAATCAATTCGTTTTCACATGAGAAAACGATCACTTACGATAAAATCGGCACGGTTTTTGACATAGTTTCAAAAGCAGGTAGCTTTTCAAACAGAGACGGATATGTATATACAAAAGCAAACAGGGCAGGGGCTTATTTTGCCAATTCCAAACCGATAGAGGTTACAAACGGAAGACCGACCCTTGCAATAATATCAATGTCCATCGCCCTTGTATTGATATCCGGCGCTCTTTTCATAATCAAAATGATAAAAGAAGGCGCGACGGAATGGTTTAAAACACCTGAGTTTGTTTTGTTTTGCCTTTTTATTCTTTCACTCATATTAGTAATTGTTTTCGGACTGTTTGTTTCTCCTTCAGGCAGTACTGACTATATAATCAAAACAGTGTTTTTCCTTCTTTTATTCCTGGCATGTCTCGTTCTTGCAGTTTTCCGATTCATCAAATCGGGTGAAAAACCTGCTTTTACGGATATCTTTACTGTAGTCTGCCTTGGTATAGTAATCTGTATTCCAATAATTACCGGGGTGTTTTTTGCAAATGAACTTCCTGCAGACTATACGGCCCCTGATTTCACTTTAGGCAGGTTCTTGCAGTATCCTGAAGAATTGACCAATAATTATCAGACGCAGTATCCCATCAACTCGATGCTTTCTTCTTCCTATTCTGAAATGAAGACGTTTTTCTTCTCTGACTCTCGCTATGATGAGGTAGTAATAGGTAAAAATAATTGGCTCTTCAGTTCAGAAGAATTAGTTTCTTACAAGAGAATGAATTCATATTCAAAAGAAGATCTCATTGCTATCAGAAATACACTTTTGAATTATGAAAAAGTATTGAATGCACAGGGAATAGACTTCTATGTCGTAATTGTTCCTTATAAGAGTTCCGTATATCAGAATATGATGCCTTCTTCAATCAGAAGGATGTCAAGAGAAGAACGTCTGCAACAGGTTTACGATTATCTGTGGAAATATTCCGATATGAATATTGTTGAGCTTAGAGACGCACTTGTATCTGCTTCATATGACAAAGATATGTATTTTAAAACAGATAATTATATGAATTCTTTCGGGGCATTTAACTCAACAAATCTTCTTTTGATGAAGATGGCTGCCAACGATGAAAGTTTAGAGGCTCTCGATGTTGAATCATATGATATTGAGACAGCTGAAACAAAGTTTAAATCACTTGCAATGATTATGGGCTACGGTGACAGCTATGAAGAATACGATTATAACTTTACAAAGAAAAGGAGACAGAATATTATCGTTTCAACAGCAGCGATCAATCCCAATTCAACCGGCGCAGAGGAGGCTCAGCCCGTTTACCGCGATATCAACAAGCAGTTCGGCGAAGGTGCAGTTGAATGGATGACCGACGAAAACCTTCTTTATCTTACTGAAAACTATATTAACACAACAAATAAAAATGCAGTAAACAACAAGCACGTTGTCGTAGTTCACGACGAGGCTCTGCTTACCATGATGCCATTTATCTCAGAAGCTTTCTCCGAAGCAAGCTTTATTTACAGAGACGGGGATATAGTAATGCGTGATATTCTTAACGAAGCACCCGATTCTGTTGTTCTTGAAATATCAGAAAAATACCTCTCTGACCTGCTTGGCAAATAACCGTTAAAATAAGGAGTAATTATGGTATATTTTATGATGGCTGACGGATTTGAAGAGGCTGAAGCTCTTGTTCCGTTTGACATTCTCACACGCTGCGGTCTTTCCTGCAATCTTGTTTCTTTTTCCGAAACTGAGATCGTAAAGGGATCTCACGGGATCAGCGTTGTTGCTAATATGATGCTAAAAGATCTTGACTTATCTGATGCAGAATGCATTGTCTTCCCCGGTGGAGGTATGGGAACAGAAAACCTTGACAAAAACACCGAAATCGATAATATAATTAAAAAAGCTGTCGATAAAGGAATAATAATCGGAGCTATCTGTGCTGCACCGTCTGTTTTAGGCAAAAGAGGTTATCTGAAAGGACTCAAGGCAACCTGTTATCCTGGCTTTGAAAAATATCTTGCAGGAGCGGAAATATCATCGGACCGCGTCGTTTGTTCGGGTAAGATAATCACGGCAAAGGGCGCCGGCGCTGCATTCGATTTTGGATATGCTTTAGCATCACGCCTTAAAGACGAGAATACCGCAAAAGAAGTTATTAGAAAAATATACTGATATGGATATACGTTCTCAAAAAAACGAGTTAAGAAATTATTTCTCAAAAAAGAGGCAAACAATACCGCCGTCCGAAAAAAGAGCACTTGATGACGATATTGCAAAGCGATTTGTTGCTATGAATGCTTTTAAATCATCGAATCAGATCCTGCTTTATGCCTCGACCGATGATGAGATATCTACTTCATATATTTTTGATTATGCTCTTGAATGTGGAAAAAAATGCTTTTTCCCGAAGTGCTACGAGCATTCCGAAATGATTTTTTACAGCGTTAAAGACAGCAGCGATCTTATTATGGACGCTTTTAACATTAAAGCTCCGAAATACGAAGATGATCCATATTCTCCGATGCCTTCGGATATTATAATCGTTCCCGCAATGGCGTATGACAAAAACGGATTCCGTCTAGGATACGGGAAGGGGTTTTATGACAGATTTTTATCTGGTTTTTTAGGAACAAAAATCGGCCTTTCCTATTCGGATTTTATTGTTGACAGTTTGCCGAGAGGTCGTTATGACTTATCTGTAGACATAATTGTTACCGAAAAAAGATACATTTGTTTATGAAAAGATTTTTACTGACTGCCGGCATCTGCACTTTTATAGTTGCCGTTCTGAAAATTGTTTCCCTGTTTTATTTCGACAACAGAGAGATTGTATACACAGCTCTCAGCGTTTTTCTCTTTGTTATCGGCAGCGTAATACTCAAGTTTATTGCACCTAAAATGTCTCGCAGGCGGTTTTTCAAGTTTCAATTCATAAAAAACAGTGATTCCAAACTTGTGATCCACATGACCGTTCTTGTTATTACAGGCGGATTTCTTTTAAATCTTCTCACTATAACTCTTCTTGAGTTTTCCGGAGTCACCGTTCCGTCAAACGCGTTTTCACAGTTTGATTCCGGCAATATCTGGATATCTGTTTTCACCGTCGCCGTCATTCCTGCGATATTTGAAGAACTGTTCTTTCGTGGAGCTGTTCTTTCATCTCTGTCAACAGAAAAAACATTTCTTGCAATTTTAGTCTCATCACTTTACTTTGCATTTGTTCACGGATCGATATACTATTTTTTAAGCAACTTTTTTGCAGGTGCGGTCTTTTCTCTGATGATCTATCTTACAGGATCGATTTTTGCGTCTGTTACCGCTCATTTTCTAAATAATATTCTGTCCTATATTTTATTTGTATACAGCAGCAGATTGATGACCGTCGGTTTTGACAACGTTGTCATATGGTTGCTTGCTTTATTGTTTCTTATTGCTCTTTACAATACCGTCGGAGCAATTGCAAAAAAATATAAGGAAGATCTCAAAATAGACCGTCCTCTGGTTAACGAAGGAGAACTGATATGGGAAAAAAGAAAAGGAAAAGAATAATAAAAAAAATCGTAAAACTTGTTTTTTGTCTTATTCTGATTGCTTCTCTGGTTGTAGCCGCATTATATCTTATTGATATAATGAACGATATACGCGGAGGCGGAGATTCGACCGAAGAAATCAACATAACGATTGAAAAAGGCGATACCGCATCTGTTCTTGCTCAGTCTTTAAAGGATGCCGGAATAATCAAATATAAAGAAGTATTCCGACTGATGGCACGTTTTGCGTCTCTTGATACAAGACTTCAGATTGGCACATTTACCGTATCGAAGAATATGTCATATGACGAAATTTTCGAGGTTTTCAAAACCACTCAAAACTATCGCCAGACAGTCAGAATAACATTTATTGAAGGCAAAAGCGTAAGCGAAATTCTTGACCTTCTCATTGAAAATGGAATAGGTAACAGAGACAGGTTTGAACAGGTAATCAAAGGATGGGATTTCGGATACGATTATCTACCTGCTGCGGGTATTGAAAACAGACTTGAAGGTTTTTTATACCCGGATACTTATGAGTTCTATCTTGATGAGTCCGAAGAAAGCGTTATCAAACGTTTCCTTGATAACTTCAACAGAAAAATCACTTCCGCTGAAGTATTTAAGAAGCTTGAGGAAAGTGGTAGAGACTTTTACGAGGTAATGATAATGGCATCAATTATTGAAGAAGAAAGCCAGGTTGATGCCGAAAAAGCAACTATTGCATCTGTCTTCTACAACCGTCTTAAAATCAGAATGAAACTGCAAAGCGATGCAACTGTCAACTATCTTCTGGCTGTTGAAGACAGGCGAGGCTCTTCTACGGCTGAAAGCCTTTCAATAGACAGTCCGTATAATACATATATGTATTATGGTCTGCCTCCGACACCGGTATCGAATCCCACTGTCGGATCTATACTTGCAGCAATTAATCCTGAACAAACTACATACTACTATTTCTGTTCCAAAAACGATGGTACGGGAGCACATGTGTTTGCCGAAACGCTTGAGGAACACGAGAAAAACGTAGCTACTTATTTACGCAAATGAGCAAAACAGGTATTACTTTTGATTATATCTCCGAATATCTTCATTCCGTAAGGGCAGAAAGAAGCGGATGGATTGCGGAAAAGGAAAAGGTATGGCGCGAAAGTGGCTATCCAATAGCAGAACCAGAAGTAGGGGATCTGATAGAGATTATCTGCGCTTTGAAAAAACCTAAAAGAATTCTTGAAATTGGAACGTGTGTCGGCTTTTCTGCTTTGCTTATGAGTCAGAGCTCGCCTGAGGCAGATATCGTTACCATAGAAAGAAATCCTGTAATGATAAAAGAAGCGAAGATTAATTTTGATATGTATGATACAAACAAACATATCAAACTGTTGGAAGGCGACGCAGCTGATATTCTTCCTGGTATCGATTCTGAATTCGATCTTGTTTTTCTTGATGCAGCAAAAGGACAATATCCTGTATATTTTCAGGAAATCAAGCGGATGCTTGACTCAGGAGGAATTTTCATCAGTGACAACGTCCTATTTAACGGTTTTGTCGCCCAAGGAGCACCGGACAGGCACAGAAATAAAACAATTGTTATGCGACTTGACGAATATTTAAAAATGCTCGAAGCAGATCCGGAATTCAAAACTGTATTGCTCCCCATAAGCGACGGAGTTACATTATCAATAAAAAAATAAAATAAGACCTCTTGATTTTATATATCAAGAGGTCTGATGTTTCTAATTTAATTATTATTTTTTCCACGCGGATAGGTTAAAAAGCATCAATATCGGGAATATTTCAAGACGACCTGCAAGCATATCGAATATCAAAACGATCTTAGAAATGTCGCTGAATGCCGCATAGTTTCCTGTCGGTCCGACCATAGACAGTCCCGGTCCGATATTATTAAGGCACGCGGCAACAGAAGTAAAGTTGGTTGTAAGATCAAAACAGTCTGCTGAAAGAATAATCACTGAGGCGCAAAATATCAGCAGGTAGATGCAAAGATAAGAATGAGCGCCTGAAATCGTATCATTATCAATAGGCTTGCCGTCGATTTTTACTGACATTACTGCACGAGGCATGATCATGCGTTTAATTTCTCGCATGGAGTTTCTGATAAGTATCATAATTCTTGATACTTTTATACCACCGCCAGTAGAACCGGCGCAAGAGCCTATAAACATTAAAACAACAAGTATCGTTTTTGAAAAATTAGACCATTGGTTAAAGTCTGCAGTTGCAAAACCTGTTGTTGTAATTATCGATGCGACCTGGAATGAGGAATAACGGAGCGCATCAGCTACGGAAGAATAAGTTGAATAAATATCTGCAGCTATAATCGCCGTTGCAAGAACGATTATCCCAAGATAAACATGAAGCTCACGATTTTTCAATACGCTTTTTATATCACGCATCAAAAGAAGATAATACAGATTAAAATTAATTCCGAAAAGAATCATGAATACGGTAATAACTCCGTCAACGTATGCGCTGTTATAAGCAGCTATTGAAGCGTTTTTGATTGCAAAACCACCGGTACCTGCGGTTGCAAATGAATTTACCACAGCGTCAAAAAACGGCATTCCGCCAACAAGCAGCAAGATAACTTCAACAATAGTTAAAACAATATAAATGGCGTAAAGAATCTGTGCGGTAAATCTGAGTTTTGATACAAGCTTTCCGACTTTGGGACCGGGAACTTCTGCCTTCATCAGATGCATCGTTCTCGATTGAGAAAGGGGCAATACTGCAAGGATAAAAACAAGAACGCCCATTCCACCGATCCAATGTGTAAACGATCGCCAGAAAAGCAAGCTTTTAGTCAATGCTTCAACATCCGAAATAACGGAGGATCCGGTTGTGGTAAATCCTGAAACCGTCTCGAACAAAGCATCTGTGAAAGAGCTGACATGCCCGCTGATGAAGAAGGGTAAGGCCCCGAAAAGACTGAGAATAATCCATGAAAGTCCACAAATAATAAACCCGTCTTTTGCTGTAAGGTCACTTGTTTTTTTCCTTGCAAACGAGAGAGCCAGACCGATAACAATCGCTGAAAGTGCAGTCACACCAAATGCAAGGATGCAATCGTCGTGCATGATAACGCTGATAAGAAGAGGTATTGAAAGCAGTATTCCTTCAGCGAACAGAACGATGCCCAGAATAGATAAAACATTACGGTAATTCATAATTATTTAGTAATAATATCGGTAATCTCCGTCAATCCTTTGTTGTTTGTTATTACAATTACACTGTCATATTTTTCAATGGTATCATTGCCGCCCGGAAAAAGGATCTGACCTCTTCTGATGATACATCCTATCAGAATACCTTTCTTGATTCGAAGATCACGAAGAGGAATCCCTATTACTTCAGAATTCTCTGATATTTCGAATTCAAGCGCTTCTACTCGTCCGTCAACAAGCTTATACATTGTTTTTAAACTGCTTGACTCGCTGTTGGTCATTGCTCGTATGTAGCCTAGAACTCTGTTTGCCGAAATGATTTTAGGAGAGATGATAGACTCCAATCCAACTGTATTCAGCATGCCGACAAAGGACTGTCTGTTGATCTTGGTAATAACCTTTTTTAATCCGCGATGCTGCGCATACATTGAAATGACCATATTTTCTTCATCAATGCCTGTAAGTGAAACGATTGCATCAGTCTCATTAAGACCTTCCTCATTCAGAACAGTTTGATCCGTTCCGTCACCGCAAATAACTGTGCATTTGGGTAACAGATCGCTAAGTTCGAGGCAGCGTTTTTCATCCTGCTCAATTATTTTAACTTCTATTGATGATGCCGAAAGCAATCCGGCAAGATAATATCCGATTCTGCCTCCGCCAACGATCATTACCTTTTTAAGCTTATGCTGATAATTTTTAATCGCTTTAAAAAACTGTGAAAGAGCAGCGTGAGAGGCTGTAATGTAGATTTTATCTCCCTTTTTAAGAACAAAATCGCCGCCCGGAATAAATACGTCGTTTTCTCTCTCAACAACGCAAACAAGTATTTTTAGATTATACTTTTTATAGAGCTGAGACAGTATCTGTCCATCCAATGCGCTGTCATTATCAATTTTGATCTCCGCGAGTTCAACCCTACCACGTGAAAAAGCGTCAAGCTTCAGTGCAGACGGAAAACTGATCAGCTTGAACATCTCGGTGGCGGCGTCAAGTTCAGGGTTGATAATCATACTCAGACCAAGGTCGCCCCTGAGGAAATATAGCTGATTTGAGTATTCAGGATTTCTGACACGCGCAATAGTATGTTTTGCGCCTATTTTTTTTGCAAGAAGACAGCAAAGTATATTGACTTCGTCAGTAGGGGTCGAGGCAATAACAAGGTCTGCTTTTCCGACTCCAGCCTCTACCTGGACCTTATAGCTTGCTCCGTTGCCTGTGAAGCCCATTACGTCATATGTATTTGTAATCGTTTCAATCGTTTTTACATTGATATCTATTACAGTAATATCATGAGATTCATTTATGAGGTATTCGGTCAGCGTACTGCCGACTTTTCCCTGTCCGATAATCACAATATTCATGATTCATCTCTCCAATCACTGCGATTATATCATAAAAATCAGGTAATGTCAACATTAAAATTCCATTGATTAATCTTGACAAGAAACATATTATATGTTAAAATAAGGATATCATTTGGAAAGGATTTTCTGATCATGTGGCAATATCTTGTAATACTGCTTGCCGGCTATATCGTTGGCAGCATTAATATATCGGTTCTGATAACCAAATATATAGGCAAAAAGGATATCCGAGCTGTCGGCAGCGGGAATGCAGGCGGAACTAATGTGGCAAGGGCAATGGGCGCAAAATGGGGCATTGCGGTAATAATTATCGACATACTTAAAGGCGTTCTGATCGGTCTTTTTGCAAAATATGTTTTCCCCGCAGATCACCTTGCACTGGGAGCAATAGGACCCGAAATATCAGGTGCGGTATGTGTTTTCGGTGTTCTTATCGGTAATATCTTCCCGTGCTTTTTCGGCTTCAAGGGCGGTAAAGGAGTAACAACATGTGCTGCTGTTATGACTATTCTGGACTATAAGCTGTTTCTGATTCTGCTTTCAATATTTCTTATAACATTTTTTATCAGCCGAATGGTTTCTCTCGGTTCTATTCTTGCGTCTCTTGGTATGCCGATTTCGGTATGGATTATTTATAAGGATCAGCCGTATTGGTGGGTTTTGGTGATTATTACGGGACTGATGGCTGCGATTCTTATTTTGCGCCATAAAGAGAACATCAAGAGAATCATAAACGGAACTGAAAATAAATTCAAACTCTGGAAAAAAGACTGATTTTTTATTTTTTATTAGGGGGATAAAAATGAATAGATCATTCAGATCGGTATCGCTTCTTTTATTACTTATTTTTATTTTTTGTTCATGCGCCGAGACTGTTGAAGAAATAATTCCTGAGTATTCATCCGGTGATATCGGAACCAATCTTGACGGACTTAAAATAAACTGGGGCTTTTCAATGAGCAGATATAAGGAGGGGGTAGATAACGTTTTTGGATTTATTCCCGGAACTGTCTTTGCGGATACTGCGCTTGAAAGGAAAAAACAGATCGAAACAGATTATAATTGCACAATCTCAGTTGATAACGATTCAAGCTCTTATGTTATCGCTGACAGACTTTCCGCCTCTCTTGCATCAGGATCAAGACTTTATGACCTTGCTACATGTGACACAAGCGTGTTGGCCAATCTTGTTCGCGGCAATGGTTATCTTTACGGTTTGTCAACATTACTGAATGTTGCAAACACCGATAAATACGGTACGCCGAACATGCTTCAGACAATGCTTTGGAAAAATGATCTCTACGGCGTTGTTCCCTTTGCGTGGCCGGATTTACTCTATACGTCAACCGGTCATCTTTTTACAGTAAACGAAAACCTTATTTCTCAGCTCGGACAGACCGATCCACGCGAATATGTTGAAAATCAAACATGGAATTGGGATAAACTGGAAGAAGTACTTGAAGCATATACTCATCAGGAAGCAGGAAGAACTATTTACGGAATGCAGTGCCATGATGCATACTTTGCAATGAATATGTTCCTTTCGAACGGCGTTGCATTTTCTACGTTCGAAGACGGCAAAGTGGTCTGCGGCGCATACACTGAACCCGGTAAAGTTGCCCTGGAACGTGCGCGAAGTATTTATAAAGTAACTTGTAAAGACTATATATATCCTGACACTTACACAAGCGACGGATCATACCTTATCAACGGTGACGTGGTAATGTATGTTACCGGTACCGGCGGAATTATCGGTACGCAGGACTCCCTAATGTATAAAATGGACAACATAGGGATTCTTCCATTTCCTCAGGGGCCGAACGCAACTCCCGGCGTATATCCGTCGTACTATGAACAGATAACTTATGCAACGTGTATTCCTGTAAATACCACCGATGCAGGAGCGGCTGCTTTGATTATTGACGCTATGTATGAGCCTTTTGAAGGTCTTGAAACTAAAGAAGATATAGCAGAATATATGGCTGAACAGATTTTCTTTGACATCAGAGATGCCCAGATCTTCATTGAATCGATAGAGCATACGGAATACGGCTTTTTCTGGGAGGGAGGCCGCTCTGTCATAGAAAGCGCATGCTCGTCTGACACTCCGATTTCTTCTCTTCTTGAATCCAATAAAGGCAAATATGACCAACTTGTTGAAGAATACCTTGTCCCGCACTACGAAGGACGGATTGCAGTTTACGGAGAGTAATTATTAATCACCACTTATATACAATTACAATAATTATTAACAGAAAGGTTTGTGAACCAATGAGAAACGCTCTCAAATTCATTTCCCTGGTAATGGTTTTAACGATTTTCGTGTGTTCATGCGCACAAGTAGTCGAAGAGATTATTCCCGAATTCAGCGTAGACAATGCATCCGCTGATTTGGGAGGATTTGAATGCGTATGGGGATATGACGGAGCTGCAGGCGAAACCGAACTTGGCTTTGTAACAGGAACAAGAAACGCAGATTTGCTTCTTGAAAGAAAAGCCGAAATCGAAAAAAGTCTTAACTGCAAAATCACTCCCAACTATACGTCTTCAATGTTTGATTTTCTGCGTGCAGGCGTTATGTCGGGTGCTCAGCCGTTTGATATTGTTGAAGGCGGAACATACACAATGGTTGTTGATGTCAGAGCCGGCAATCTTTCCGGTCTTTCTGCGCTTCTTGATATTGAAAATGTTGAAAAATGGGGAACACCTAATATGCTCCAGTCATTGATTTGGCAAAAGGACGTATTCGGAGTTGTTCCTTTTGCATGGCCTGATATAATGTACAGACAGTCCGGCCACGTTCTTGCCGTAAATGAAAGTCTTGTTTCCCGTCTCGGTCAGCCTGATCCCCGCGAATATGTCGAAGACGGTGTTTGGAATTGGGATAAATTTGAAGAGGTCCTTGATGCATATACGTTTCAGGATGCAGGCAGAACAATATATGCTTTAAGAAGCCATCCGCCGTATTTCTCAATAAACATGTTCCTTTCAAGCGGAGTTGCATTGTCTGCATTTGATGCCGGAGAAGTTGTATGCGGCGTGTATACTGACATAGGAAGAGAAGCCCTGGAAAGAGCAAATACCATATTCAACGTAACACATAAAGATTGTTTCCATCCTGAGACAGGCTCTGTAGGTCATGAACAGTTTATAAACGGTGAAGCTGTAATGTACCTTTCATGGTGCTACGAACTTACATCCGGAACAAACTGGATAATGTATCAGATGGATAATATTGGAATTCTCCCGTTCCCGCAGGGCCCTCACGCTACTCCCGGTGTTTACCTGTCATATCATGAAGGACTCGGAAATGCAACTGCAATCCCGTTCAATGCAAAGGATCCCAATGCCACCGCCATTATCCTTTCTGCAATGTATGAACCGTTTGAAGAATATCAGACAAAAGATGATATAATCGATTACATGACCAACCAGATATTCTATGATCGCAGAGATGCTGAAATAATCGTAAACGTAGTCAGAAATACCGAATACGGTTTCTTCAGAGAAGGCGCACGCACCGTAATTGAGGAAGCGGTTAATACAGACAAAGGTATTTCGGCGCTTCTTGACTCTTACGTTTCCAGGTATGATCAGATCGTTACAGACTATATGATACCTCATTATCAGGGCAGAATCGCTGTTTACGGCGAATAATCTGTTGTATGATTTATATTCGTACAGTCAATCGAAGGTTTTAAATGGAACAAATACTCAATCTTGACAATATTGAAATTGTAATGTCTGTTTTCGGTAGTTTTGATTCTAATATCAAAATCATCGAGGATTATTACGGCATATCAGTTGTTAACAGGGGATCGGATATCAAAGTATCCGGTCCCCAGGAAGCAGTAGAATCCGGATGCAAAGTTTTGAATGCACTTGCCGAAATTGCATCAAGAGGGGATACTGTGACCGAACAGCATGTTCACTATTCAATATCGATGGTAGACGAGGGCAATGAACAGTTGCTCAAAGATTTGGGCGGAGACAGCATCTGTATTACTTCAAAAGGCCGACCGATAAAGCCGAAAACTATCGGGCAAAAAGAATATGTCAAAGCAATATCATCCAATACGATTACTCTTGGCATCGGTCCTGCCGGTACAGGTAAAACATATCTTGCCGTTGCGATGGCAGTAACTGCGCTCAGGAATAAACAGGTAAACAGGATTATTTTAACCAGACCGGCAGTTGAAGCAGGAGAAAAGCTCGGCTTTCTTCCGGGTGATCTTCAAACTAAGGTTGACCCTTATCTACGGCCACTTTACGATGCTCTTTTTGAAATGCTCGGAATAGAAACATTTCAGAGGTATATGGAAAAAAACGTTATAGAGATCGCACCGTTGGCATACATGCGCGGACGAACACTTGACGACAGTTTTATTATACTTGATGAGGCGCAGAACACGACGGGGGAACAAATGAAGATGTTCCTCACAAGACTTGGTTTCAATTCCAAAATAATTATAACCGGCGATATAACACAAATTGACCTTCCAACCGACAAAAAAAGCGGTCTTAAGGAAGCGCAGAGAATCCTTAAAAACATCGACGATATCGCCATATGCACATTAACATATAAAGATGTTGTCAGACACCGTCTTGTTCAGCAGATCATAAAAGCATATGAAGCAGCAGAAGCAAGCCGTCAGTCAAAAGAGAAATTAAAATTAGCAAAGAAAAAGTTTATTTTAAAGAAAACCGGTAAAAATCAATGAAAACGCGAACATATATCGACAATTCGCAGACAGATCGTCCTGTCAGCGCAAAAACACTTGCTGCATTACGCCGTACCGTGATAAACGCGCTTGATTATATGAATATATCTTTCCCTTGTGAAGTCAGCATCAAGCTTGTTTCTCCTGAGGAGATACAAACCCTTAACAGAGATTTCAGAGGGATTGATGAGGTAACAGACGTTCTTTCGTTTCCATCGGGAGAATATGATTTTCAAACGGAACCGTTGCTGAAAAAAAATGAAAGGCTTTTTCTCGGAGATATGGCGATCTGCGTAGAAATTGCATATAAACAAGCTTATCCCGGCCACGGACCTCGCAAAGAACTTGAACTGTTGACAGCTCATTCTATGCTTCATTTGCTTGGACTGGATCATAGAAACAAACGCGAAGAAAAGAATATGTTCTCAAAGCAGGATGAAATCTTAAAAATGGCGCAAGACTGAAATGTTTTGTTCACGGAGGATTGTTGATGAGTTTTATCAAATCCCTTTTAAAAAGCTTCTATTATGCATTCAGAGGATTATTAAAGACTATAAGAGAAGAGAGAAGCTTCAGAATTCAGCTTGTTGCAATAATGTATGTAACGATCTTTGCCTTGTTTTACGGACTAAACGGGACTCAATGGGCAATACTATGGCTGACATTCTGCATGATCCCCGCTCTTGAAATCATAAATACCGCAATTGAAAACACCGTTGATATAAAAATAAGAGAACAAAATCCCAATGCGCGTTCTGCAAAAGATCTTGCGGCTGCTGCGGTACTTTTTGCATCAATTATAACAGTTATTGTAGCCATTTGTCTGTTTTCAGAGAAAGACAAGCTTTTAAATGCGCTAAAAATTGCATTTACACCTCCATGGATAATCATCATAGCATTAACATTGTTCCCTTCATTTATTTTTATTAAGGGCGGTAAAAAAGATAAACATAACAGATCTGAAAAAAAGGATTAAAAAAATGATTATATCTCATATAGCGCTTATCGGAAGAGCTAACGTAGGAAAAAGCACACTGATGAATGCTCTTATCGGAGAAAAAATAGCCATCGTTTCAGATAAACCGCAAACGACACGCGGACGTATTACGGGTATTTTTACAGATTCAGAGAGACAGATAATTTTTTACGATACTCCGGGCATACACACACCCAAAAACAAGCTTGACGGGCATATGATCAAAGCTGCAACGGGAGCGTTGGAGGACGTAGATGCCGTATTGCTTGTTGTTGAGCCAAGGAATCCGGGTAAATCGGAAATTAATATCTGCGAAAGAATCAAAAACATGAGTATTCCTGCGATTTTGATTATAAATAAGATCGACACAGTTGAAAAAGATGCCCTATTTTCTGTTATATCCCGTTATTCAGATTTAATGCAATTTGACTCTGTTATCCCGATCTCTGCAAAAACAGGGGATGGAGTAGACATTGTCTTTAATGAGATAAAACAATACGGTATCGAGGGAGAACAGATTTTTCCGGATGACATCGCAACTTCTATGACGATGCGCGAGCTTGCCTCCGAAATAATCCGTGAAAAATTTCTTTTAAATCTCAGAGACGAGATACCGCACGGTATCGCCGTTGATATAGTTGAATTCAAATCTGCAAAAACAAACAGCGGTGAACCTATCAGCAATATCAGCGTTGATATCATCTGCGAAAAGAGCGCACATAAAGCCATTATTATCGGTAAAAACGGCGATATGCTTAAACGCTGTGTTTCCGCCGCACGACAGGATCTTGAAGAAATGTTCGGTGAAAAAGTCTTTTTACAGTGTTTTGTAAAGGTCCGTGAAAACTGGCGTGACGATGATAGCATTCTGAATAATCTGGGCTTCTGAATATGGGCAGGGAGCTTGTTCGATTACACGGTATTTTATTGAAAGTCATTCCTTATGCTGAAAATGACACTCTGTTGCAGCTTCTGACAGCTGAAAAAGGAAAAGTCATTATTTTCGCGAAAAAATCCTCAAAACAGAATAAAAACGATTCATATTGTCAACCATTTGCTTATTCTGAATATGAATTGTTGTCAAGAGGGCACGGAATGATGGTCTATTCCGGATCAAAACTGATAGATCTTTTCCCGGAACTCCGTCTGTCTCCCAATGAAATGGCTGCCGGAGAATATTTATGTGAAGTATCAACGTTTGTTCCGGAAAATATAGATAATCCCGGTGAATACCTTAGCCTGTTACTGAATTCTTTATATCTGCTGACAGGAAGAAAGGTCAAAAATCTTGACTTCAGAATAATTAAACTCGTTTTTGAGATAGCATTTCTTCAATTATCCGGCTTGATGCCTGATCCTGATTCATGTTCTTCCTGCGACAAAGAACCGCTCTATTGGCATTTTGATGAAGGGTTTATTTGTGAAAGGTGCGCATTGAAACTGTCGCCTGATTCTTTGCATTTCATTGACAAATCAATGTTCGCCGCAATTAAGCATATAATGACAGCCCGCGGGGTTAAGAGATATGCTTTCAAAATGAATGAAAAATCTCTTAATTCATTAATAGATTTTTCTGAAGAATATATGAAGTATAAGCTTGAAGCGGACTTAAAATCGCTCCACGTATACAGAAACCTTGTATCAAGGAAATAAAAAAAATGAACAGTATCTCAATTCTTGAATTTGATAAAATAAAAGAAAAATTAATGCAGCACGCAATTTCCGAACCCGGGAAAAAAATGTGCGAAGATCTTGAACCGTATCCTGATTTTGATACCGCAAGCAGATCGCTAGATGAAACAGAATCTGCCGTTATATTTCTTGCACGCTTTGGAGCACCGAATTTTGAGGGAATAAACGATATTACCCAATCATGTAAACGAGCGTCTACGGGCTCTGTTTTGTCTATAAAAGAAATCATTAACGTCGGATTGATCCTCAGGTGTGCAAGAGGTGTTGAAGAGTTTTTTGAAAACAGAACCGAAAACACTCCTTTTGCAGACATTGTTAGCGAACTCTATATCAATAAATATCTGGAAGACAGAATATCAACATCATTCCTTTCAGAAGAAGAGGTCGCTGATACGGCAAGTTCGACTCTTCGTGACATAAGAAGAAAAAAGGCTAACGCACGAGCACGGATAAGAAGTATACTTGACGGGCTGATACATTCTCCTGCACATCAGAAACATCTTCAGGATACTATTATTACAATAAGAAACGACAGGTTTGTTCTTCCGGTTAAATCCGAGTATAAAAATGAAATCAACGGGCTGGTTCACGACGTTTCATCATCGGGTGCTACGCTGTTTATTGAACCTGTTCAGGTTGTGGCTGCAAACAACGAGCTTTCCATTCTTGCAGCAGATGAAGCAAAAGAGATCGAACGTATACTTTCAGACTTTTCTGCAGAGATAGGAAATCTTTGCAATTTAATAATCCGTAATTTTGAGATTTCCGCATTTTTCGACTTTACATTTGCAAAAGCAAGATTTTCTAATGAGATAAAAGCCGTCAAACCAATTATCAAAAAAGAAGGATATATTAAACTTGTCAATGCAAGGCATCCTCTTATAGACAAAAATAAAGTTGTTCCGATCTCTTTCGAGCTCGGAAAAGATTTTAATGCGCTTATAATAACAGGTCCTAATACCGGAGGTAAAACGGTTACTCTCAAAACGACCGGTCTTATTTCCCTGATGGCTAAGGCAGGTCTGTTTATTCCCGCAAACGACGGGGCTGTCGTTCCTTTTTTTGATTCTATATTTGCCGATATAGGCGATGAGCAGTCTATAGAGCAGAATTTATCCACTTTTTCGTCTCATATGAGAAATATTGTCAGCATACTTGACAGTGTTACAGAATCATCTCTTGTTTTACTTGACGAACTCGGATCAGGAACTGATCCTGCCGAAGGTGCAGCGCTTGCAATTGCCATAATAGAAACAATTGGAAAAAAAGGCGCAAAGCTCATGTGCACCACTCATTATGCTGAGTTAAAAACATATGCGATACAAACTGCAGGTGTTGAAAATGCATGCTGCGAATTCGATGTTTCCACTCTTATGCCGACGTACCGTCTGTTAATAGGTTTACCGGGCAAATCAAATGCATTCGCCATCGCTTCAAAGCTCGGTATCAGTAACAGTATTATTGATGCTGCAACAGAGAAACTGAATCATGAAACCATCAAGGTAGATAACATCCTTGCTGATCTTGAATCAAAGAGAAAAAGCATTGAGATCGATTCCGAAAGGGCATACGAATTAAGAAAAGAAGAAGAAAAAAAGCTGAGGGATACAGAGGAACTTTTGCGTAAAAAACAAGAGGAAGCTGAAAAAGAAATTGCAAAACAGAAGGCTAAAGCTGCTGATCTTCTTGAAAAAACAAAACGAGATATCGATTATATGCTCAGACAGATAGACGAACTGCGAAAAGAAAAGGAAAGATCGGATTTTAAGGCACGAATCAGTCAAACTAAGAATGAAATATTGCAAATGACCGATAAGCTTGAAAAAGAAACGCAAACTGAATCAAAACGTGTTAAGAAACCGCTTCCCAGGCCGCTTAAAGTAGGGGACAATATAATTATTTTCAGCATAAACAAACCCGGAATAGTTATTGAGGCACCAGACAAGAAAGGGAATGTTCTTGTTTCTTCAGGATCAATAAAAACAAGAATCAACATAAGCGATCTTGAGCTTAATGAAGACATAAAAAAGGAACATGATACTACTCATATTCTTAAACTTGAGCGTGGTAGCAGAAGCGCGAAAAATGAGATCGATATTCGCGGTATGACAGGAGACGAAGCAGACGGTTTAATCGATGAGCTTCTAAACAACGCAGCAATGGCAAATCTGAATACCGTAAGCATAATTCACGGCAAGGGAACAGGTGCGCTTAGAGCTGCAGTACATGAAAAATTAAGAAAGCACCCCCTTGTTGCAGAGTTCAGACTTGGTCTCTATGGAGAAGGGGAAACAGGCGTAACGATCGTCACACTTAAACAATAATATGAAACGCCCGTTTCTTTTATCCGGTTTTTCTCTGCTGATTTCTATTATTCTATGCGAAACCGCATGGTATTTCGGCTATGAAAAAGGATTACTTTATTTTGCGTCAATTTTATCTGCAATTGTCGGCGGATTATTGTTTTTGTCGTTGATTCCGGGAATAAGAATAAACAAGAACGTAAAACGTTGCCTTATTGCCGTTATATCTTGCGTGATTGCAGGTATCCTGATATGGACTTTTGCGAATAATACATACCGTGAAAAGTCTAAACATTGTATTGCCTCAGGTAATTCGCTTTATACTGTATCAGATTCTATCAACATTAAAACGTATAACGGATATCTGACGAATGTCGTTTGCAAAGAAACGGGCGCAGTAATCTCCCTCAAAACTCCTGAAAAGCTATCTGTAATGCCAAACGACACCATAATAGCAAAGATTTCCAAATCAGTAAATCAAAAAAACAGAACATATTACCGTTCAATAAACGTTAATCTTTCAGGAGAACCTTCCGGAAGGATTGTTGTAGTCGGTAGCAATACTTTTACCCTAAACAGATTGTTTTACATTTTAAGACATGAAATAAGCAAACACATAGGCATTGAAGCAGGTAAGGCATACGGGCTGATTCACGCTTTGATTCTGGGGGACAAATCCGGACTGAGTTATGAAGAAAAAACTGTTTTGCAGTCTGCCGGCGTATATCACATCTGTGCTGTATCTGGATTACATGTATCCATCGTCGCGATCTTTATAGGATATATTGTTTCATTTTTCGGCGGAAGAAAATCAATTATTAAACTTCTTGTTTCTGTTCCCATATTACTGATTCTTCTCGGCATTACCGGTTTTTCCGTATCCGCAATACGAGCAGTGTTTATGGCGTCTGTTGCACTTATAGGAAAATCGTTTATGCGCAAGGCAGATTCTTTAAATCTGCTGGGACTTGTTTTAACCCTGATTCTAATAATATCTCCCTTTTCCGCTTTTTCTCCGTCTCTTCTTCTTACTTTTTTTGCAACGTTCGGAATCTTATTGTTAGGCGAAAGTTTAAGAAGAGAAATCATAACGGGTTTATTTATTCAAACAGGGCATATTGTCTCAAAACCTGCAGGATATTTGATTGGTGTTTTATCTCTGTCAATAGCAGCGACGTCATTTACCGTTATTATTTCGGAAGTTTTCTTTTCAAATACAACAATTTTAGGGGTATTTGCAAACCTTATAGTTCTTCAGCTTGTCACCGTTGTTTATATTCTAGCTATAATCATGATATTATTTTCATTCATTCCTTTCTGCGCACCGATTACGATGTTATTCGCTCAATTGGCGACTTTAGGAGTTAAGACAATAATGACTGTATCATCTTTGTTTGCCGACACTGCTTTAGCAAAAACAGAAATAACATTAGCAACAATATTGGTTTGTTTTCTCATCGCGCTTGCCGTTGCTGTAATTTACTATTTAAAAAACAAACCTTCAAAGAAGAAAAAGAAAAAATATATTGCTTACTCTGCAGCTGTTTTTGCAATTACATTTATTATTGCACTGTTTGGAGGCACCGCAGTCAAGGCAATATTCGATCCTGATGACGGACTATATCATATAGCCTATATTGACGTCGGACAGGGAATGAGTTCCGTAGTAAGCTATGGAAACAGCGCGGTAATCATCGATTGCGGCGGATCAAAGGATACATCGTATGCAATTAATAATTATTTGCATTCCAAAAGCATTAAAAATATCAGCACTATAATCGTATCCCATCTGCATTCGGATCACTGCAATGCGCTGAATACACTTTTGGATGAATGGAATGTTTCAGAAGTCATTATTCCATTCACCGAAGGTGACCCTGCAATTTATATAGATTTGATAGAAGCAGCCGATAAAGCAGGAACTGAAGTTTTGGAAATCAGCAACGATGATACAAGAAAACTCGGGAATATGTATCTTTGTGTTTTAACAAAACATCTTAACGAGGAAAATATCGATCAAAACGATAACTGTCTTGCCGTCGTAGCAGATATCGGAGGAAAATTCAAGGCGATTTTTCCGGGAGACCTTACGGAAATATCCGAAAGCTTTCTCGTTGAAAAGTATGGCAGCTTTCTTGACTGCGATATATTAAGCGTTCCTCACCATGGTTCAAAATTTTCAAGTTCCGCTCTCTTTCTTGATACAGTTACACCGAGCCTTTCGGTTATATCAGTAGGTAAAAACTCTTTCGGGCATCCGACCAAAGAGGCAATGGAACGAATAAGTAAGGCGGGAAGTCAAATTATGACAACGCTTGAGTACGGAACGATAGAAGTAATTACGGACGGAACAACTTTTAAAGTACAGTACGGGAAATAACAATAATCGATCGGAGTAAAAATGAGTCTACAACTCCTTAAAAGCGATATAGAAACACATAATTTTCATCGTATATACTATCTTTGCGGTGAAGAGGCATATCTTCAGCATTATTATTTCAACGAACTGAAAAAAGCACTGTTCGGCGATGCAACCGATCATCCGGACTGTATTATAAAAGACAGCAACGAGATTGAACTGCCTGATTTTACAGATGAAATCTCTTCTTTCCCGATTTTTTCCGAATATAAAGCAGTAATTATTAAAGATCTTAAACTGTCAGACGAGATAACAGAATGGCTGATCAATCACTCTGATGAAATTGAAGACAGCACCGTAATTATTGTTTATCAGATCACAGAGTCGATCGACTTGAAAACGGACACTGCAAAACAACTGAAAAAAGCTGTCTCAGATCATGGATTATGGGTAGATATCGCTCCCCTTGATCCTCAAACATTGTATAAATGGGTATCACAGCAGTTTCGCAAGCGAAATAAATCGATAGATTCGCATACGTTAACATATTTCATTTCATCCACATCGACAGAAATGTATTCTTTATTGAATGAAATAGAAAAATTATCTGCATATTGCGATGATACGATTACTGCCGATGCTATAGACCGGATCACCGTTAAAACGATCGACGCTAAAACTTATGAGCTGACCAACGCTGTTTTTGATAAAAATCCGGGAAAAGCATTTTCCATATTGAAAACGCTTTCTGATATGCGAACCAACGAGATGTTGATCATGGCATCAATATATTCATCCGTTACAACGTTGTATAAAACTAAACTATTGCTCGACTCAGGACTGTCTGCACCTGAAATTGCTTCGGAACTTGGTCAGAAGGAATATCCTGTAAAGAAGAATATTGCAAGAGTAAAGGCAAAACGAGCTGAATTGCTGGAAAAAATGCTTAACATCTGTCTCGAAACCGATATGAATTCCAAAACGACATCTTCAGACACCGGTGCTATGTTATCAGAGCTTATTATGACTTTAATTGAGTTATTATGATTAAAATAAATGAGATAATAGTTGTTGAAGGGAAATACGATTCTGCAGCAGTAAAACGATGTATTGATACAATCGTTCTTGAAACCGGCGGATTTCGTATTTTCAAAGACCCTGATCTTATGAACACTATCAGAATTCTCTCTGAAAAGAGGGGACTGGTCATACTTACAGACAGTGACAGGGCAGGATTCCTTATCCGTAACAAGATTTTATCTTTCGTTGACGCGAAATATGTTAAAAACGCTTATATTCCTGATATTCCCGGCGTGGAAAGACGAAAAAGAGAACCGTCTAAAGACGGACTATTAGGCGTTGAGGGAATGACTGACACGATAATAATCGATGCCTTGAAACAAGCCGGCGTTTTTACGGAAAACAACGCTGAAAAAAAACGAATCAATAAAAGCCTGTTTTATGAAACAGGGCTTTACGGACGTGAAGACAGCAGCAAAAAAAGACTCGAACTCAAAAAACTTCTCGGATTACCCGAATATCTGTCAACAAACAAACTATTTGAAATTTTATGCAATATATAGGATTTGAACTATGATTTACAGATTTGCTGCCAATGTATCTGAAAAAGAATATATGGCATGGCTTTCAACCCAAAGCAACTACAATATAACCCAAACGCCAATGTGGGCAAAAATAAAAATCGACTGGAAAAGTACTCTTTGTCTTGTTTATTCTGATGATAAACCTGTTGCGGGAGCGTTGCTGCTTATAAGAAAATTCGCTCCTGGTTTAAAAATAATCTATTCACCAAGAGGGTTTATCGCTGATTATTCAGACGGTGAAGTTGTTAATGAGATCACCAAAGGAGTCCTTGCTTATGCAAAAAAGATCGGGGCATGCATGATCAGGATCGACCCTGAAATAACTCTTTCAACATATCACGATAATACAGTGCTCATCGATCAATATGGCAAACAAAAAATGTCTGTTTTGCAAAATCTCGGCTTCATTCACATGGGGTACGACAAGGATTTTCACACCTATACGCAACCGCGCTACAATGCAGAGATTTCTCTTGTCGATTCATCAGGGGTCCCATTATCCGATGAAGCGCTTGCCAAAACCTTTGATAAAAAAATAAGAAAGTTTATTGGCAAATACACAGACAGCAGGGGCATTTTCTTTGAGTATGACTTTGGAGAGAATGCGGTAAACAGATTTTGCAATATATCCAAACATACTGAAGAAAGGCAACACATAATCCTAAGAGACGAAGCTTACTTCAGAAGAATTAACGATGCGTTCGGTCCTGATAACGTTTACTTTTTTGCAAAAATAAATCTTGAAAAACTGATATTATTTTTAAAAGAGCAAATTAAAAACGGTGACAGCGACACGATTACTCAAGCAGAAAAGGATCTTGAAGAAGCAGAAACGCTGCAAAAAGACCGCGGAAACATAATAACCGTATCAGCATTGCTTACGGTAAAATCGAACTCAACTGCTTATCTCCTTTACAGCGGGTTTGACAATTCAATATTCCCGCGGTTCAGAACAACAAATCAGCTTCGCTTTGAAGCGATGAGATTTTTCAGGAATAAAGGATGTAAAGTTTTCAGCCTTTTAGGAATAAACGGGGATCTAAACGACAGTCTGTCAGACTTCAAAATGAAGTTTAATCCGACTGTTGTTGAATATGCAGGAGAATTTGAACTGCCAGTAAAGAAATTCAGGTATTGGATATTATCAAAAGCTCTTCCGATTGCTAAAAGGATCTATTTTAAAATAAAACTCAGAAACAAATAAATAAATATCCACCCGCATTGCGGGTGGATATTTATTAATACTAAGTATGATTATTCGTGATGGTGGATATATTCGCGAAGATTTTCAGGAACTTTTTCGATGTCGTAACTTGCTGTCATAAATACTTTTATGTTTTCAGTAAGCTTTTCGATCTTTTTAAGGAAATTATAAAACTCTTCCATATCCTCGCCGCATATTTTAAGAATCGAATCGACATAAATAGCCGTAATATCATAGTTGCCGGCAATCAGACCGCAAATAAAACCGTAAAACTTGTCAAAACCGTCTATTTCATATTCGTTGGCGCTGATAAGACGTGCCTTATAACTGATGTCGTATCTGAGCTTATGGTCTTTTTCTATGCAGATAACGTTTCCGTGTTCTTCGTTTACGGAACTGTTGACATTTTCAATAAGGGCCTTCGTTTTTCCCATACCTTTAAGTCCCATAATCACTTTTATCATATCGCAACACACTCCTTTTATTGTATTATAACATATTTTTCCGGATAAAGCAAGTGAAAATACAGTCAAAAAATAATTTTCCAATCATTTTATGCTTTTATTTCAGTTTAGCTTCGAGCTCCGCTCTCATATCCTCATAGCCGGGCTTGCCTAAAAGCGCAAACATATTCTTTTTATAAGATTCTACTCCGGGCTGATCAAAAGGATTTACGCCGTTAAGATATCCGGCAAGGGCACAAGCTTTCTCGTAAAAATAAATAAGATAGCCGAGAGAATAGGGGGATGCATCATTCAGTTCGAGCAGGATATTTGGAACCCCGCCCTCAACGTGAGCCAGAACAGTTCCCATGAAAGCGTTTCTGTTGATTTCATTCAAAGTTTTATCTGATAGGAAGTTCAGTCCGTCAAGATTGTTCGGATCGGAAAGTATGCTCATATCTGTTTTAGGATTATTGATCCACAGGACTGTCTCGAAGAGATTTCTCTGTCCCTGCTGAACGTATTGGCCGAGAGAATGAAGATCTGTGGAAAAGATCATGCTTGCAGGGAAAAGTCCCTTATTGTCTTTTCCTTCACTTTCTCCGTGAAGTTGCTTGATCCACTCACAGAATGAAGCTATAAACGGCTCATAACCAACGGTTATTTCAGAGGTTTTTCCTTTTCTGCTGAAAATAGTTCTCAACGCAGCGTATCTGTATGCTGCATTTTTACCTAAATCATCTGTGTTAAAATCATTCATCGCGCTGAAAGCGCCCGCCATCAAAGCATTTATATCGATTCCTGCAACGGCAATCGGAAGAAGGCCGACAGGAGTAAGAACAGAATATCTGCCACCTATATCATCGGGTATAACAAAGGTTTCATAGCCTTTTTCGTCTGATAGTTTTTTTAATGTTCCCTTTGCTTTATCGGTAGTTGCATAAATACGATATTTTGCATCCTCACCATATTCCTTTTCAAGTAAGTCCTTCATTACCCTGAAAGCGAGCGCAGGTTCCGTGGTGGTTCCCGACTTTGAAATAACATTGACGGAAATTCTTTTACCTTTACACTTGTTCAGGACCTCGACCATGTGTGAAGGGCTCAGATTGTTGCCGAGGAAGAGAATTTCAGGAGATTTATTATCCGATGTCCCAAAAACAGGCTGACAGAACTCTATAACGGCTCTTGAACCGAGATACGAACCGCCAATACCGATAACTACCAATACGTCACTGTCGTTCCTTATTTTTTCAGCGGTCCTTTTAACTCTTGCAAATTCTTCTTTGTCGTAGTTCTCGGGAAGCCTTACCCATCCGAGAAATCCGTTTCCAAGACCTGATTTTTCTCTGATCAGGGTGTCTGCAGCGGAAACAAACGGCTGAAGTGCGGTAAATTCGTGCGACGATACAAACTTTTGGGTAAATCTCTCATTGAGCGTCAGGGGTGTATTCATAACTTAATTCCTTTCATTCCAGTTTGAAATCATTTTCATTGAATTCCGGAGTAGAAGCGGGTGGGGAGGGGATTCGTTTCAACGGCTCATAAGTAAATTTTGAACACTTGTTCTTTCTTTGTATGAATCCGTATTTATCGCATAAACAGTCGGTTTCATTATATAAAACATATCCGTACTTGCAATATAAACAATCAACATCATGCTTTTTTCTGAACATAATGACCCTCCATACGCTTTAGATAACTCATTATACCATGAAATAATGTTTTTGTAAAGGTCAGATTTAAAAATATTTATTTTTTCTATTAAATTTCACCGTAATGCTTTACAAATTACAAAAAATGTATTATAATATAGAATGTATAAATATGATAGGAATAGAGTATGAAAAACGACCTGATCTTATATTCTTCACAAAGGGAATATTGCGACAAAGTTCGCGGAATAACATATTCATATTTATTGAAAAACGGCAAACGCCCGATGTATTTCACACATACCTTCGGTTGCCAGCAGAACGAGAGCGATACCGAAAAGATTAACGGCATGCTTTCCGACATGGGATACGAAAAGACAGAAAACCGGGAGGAAGCAGACGTAATCCTCTATAATACGTGTGCTGTCCGCGAACATGCTGAGCAGCGTGTTTTCGGTACGATTGGATCGCTTGTGGGTATTAAGCGCGAAAGGCCCGACGTGATTGTTGCGTTCTGCGGTTGTATGATGCAGCGAGAAGAGATCGCCTCGGAGCTGAGTAAAAAATATAAGCACGTAGATCTCGTCTTCGGACCTCAGGCGATCGGAAGATTTCCAGAGAATCTTTACAATTGCATTACATGCCATGAACGAATTTTCGATGTAAAAAAAGAAAAAGGCTCAATTGTTGAAGATATTCCAGTCCAAAGGGCAAGCAGTTATAAAGCATGGGTTTCAGTAATGTATGGATGCAATAATTTTTGCTCTTACTGTATAGTCCCGTATGTCAGAGGCAGAGAAAGGTCTAGACCACCTGAAAAAGTTATTGAAGAGGTCTCATCACTGATCTCTGAAGGTTATAAAGATATTACTTTACTAGGGCAAAACGTAAACTCTTATTGCAATGACACCGATAGCAACTGGAATTTTGCAAAACTATTACGCATGATAAATGATATCGACGGTGATTTTCGGATCCGTTTTATGACGTCTCATCCGAAAGACGCAACAAAAGAACTAATAGATACTGTTGCCGAATGCCCTAAGATCTGCAAACATCTGCATCTTCCATTTCAATCCGGAAGCAACAGGATATTATCTCTTATGAACAGAAGATACACAAGAGAACAATACCTGGATCTTATAGGATACGCCAGAAGCGTTATTCCGGATCTTGTTTTAACAAGTGATGTAATAGTGGGGTTCCCGTCTGAAACAGATGATGATTTCAACGAAACCGTTTCTCTTGTTGACAAAGTCGGTTTTCAGGGACTTTACACATTTATCTATTCTGTCAGATCCGGAACGCCGGCTGCGAGCATGCTGCAGATTGATGAATCTGTCAAACATGAACGTTTTGACAGACTTTGCGCGTTGCAAAACTTTAAAGCCACTCAATTCAACAGTAATTACATCGGGAAAACAGTTAAAATACTTGTTGATGGATCTATGGGAAACGACAATACCCTGCAAACAGGACGTACCGACGGAAACATAATTGTTAATTTCCCGTCATGCGGCGCAATGCCGGGCGAATTTATAGATATTAAGATCGATATGGCTCTTAACTGGGCAATTTTCGGTCAGGCGATAAATAAATAAAATAATTTTTCAGGAGATAAAAAAATGAACGAAATTGTTGAACTTGCAAAAAAAATCGGCCAAATGCTCAAAGACAGCGAGGAATTCAAAAAGTATGAAGAAGTAAGAGCAAGATATGAGAATGATTCTGAGCTTCAGATGCAGATAGGGGAATTCAACCTCCGCAAAATGGCTGTTATGAACGAAATGGAAAAAGAAGATAAAGACGAAGCAAAATTCGAACGTCTTCAGAACGACATGCGTGAGGCATACAGAACCGCGATGGCAAATCCCCTTATGGCAGAGTTCAATTCTTCTAAAGAAGCATTTGAAAATATGGTCAATAATGTTTACTCGATCATAAGCTATCAAATCACAGGAGAAACAGGATCTTGCGATAAATCTCATTGCGCAACGTGCGGAGGCGGCTGTCACTGATTCATTTTAAATCGCCGGAAAGGAACAATTAAAAATGGCGGGTTCATTATCGCCCATGATGAAGCAGTATCTGACGGTTAAGGATAAATACAAGGATTCCATCCTTCTTTACAGGCTCGGCGATTTTTATGAGATGTTTTTTGATGACGCAATCGTTGCATCTAAAGAACTCGATATCACGCTGACCGGACGAGACTGCGGTCTGGATAAAAGGGCGCCGATGTGCGGCGTTCCGTATCACAGTGTTGACGGATACATTGCACGACTGATCGCAAAGGGATATAAGGTATCCATATGCGAACAAAATAAAGATCCGGAAACAAATGAAGTTTCAGGCAGGGAAGTTACAAGAACAATCACCCCTGGAACAGTTACGGATCCTGACATGCTAGATTCATCAAAAAACAGGTATATTGTCTCTGCATTTGAGATGGAAAGAAAGATATCTCTGTGCTTTGCAGATCTGTCTACAGGAGATGTAATTATTTCTGACAATTATTCATATACGGATACGAGTATCTACAGCGATCTGTTTAAATTCAGTCCTAATGAAATCTATTTACCGTCATCGCTTCTGAAAAATGAATCAATCGCATCGTTTATTAAAAACTCTGCAGACTGCCGTGTTTCGGAAGCATCGGATGACAATATATCAAAAGATATTTCAATTTACAGGAATAAGGTCGTATCACATCTTGGAGATAAAATAAGTGTCTTTCCTGCTGATAATGATCTTGCAGTAACAAACTTCGGTTTTTTGCTGTGTTATTTATATGAAACACAGCTTTGCGATCTCAGGCACCTGAATAAAATATCTATAGATTCTAAAAAAGAATACATAGAAATAGATTCGTCAACATGGAGAAATCTTGAAATTACCGAGAATATGAGAACGAAAGAAAAGCGCGGATCTCTTCTCGGTGTTCTTGATACAACATGTACCGCAATGGGCGCCCGCTTTTTGCGCAAAAGCCTCGAAAGGCCTCTTGCTAACGCAGCAGCAATTGTCAACAGGCAAAATGCCGTCAAGATGCTGTATGAAGATAATATGACAAGAGACAGATTATCTTCCGTTCTGAAGGACATACGCGACATAGAAAGACTGACAACAAAAGTCGTCTACGGCACAATAAATCCCAGAGATCTCGTTGCTCTTGCTTCGTCGCTTTCAATGGTAAACGCCATTAAGGAATTGTTAGCCCCATTCAAATCGGCAGTTCTTAAAGAAATAAACAGCAGTTTAAACCCGTTACCTGAAATTTGCGAACTGATCGGTAAAGCAATCATTGACGACCCTCCAGTCCTTATCAGAGAAGGAGGATTTATAAAGAACGGCTATAACGATGAAGCTGACAGGCTTCGGATACTGCAAACAGATGCAAAAGGCGTTCTTGCAAGAGTCGAGCAACAGGAAAAAGAAAGAACCGGCATAAAAAATATGAGGATAGGCTTCAATAAAGTATTCGGTTACTATATTGAGGTTACCAATTCTTTCCTGAACCAGGTTCCCGAGGATTATATAAGAAAACAGACGCTTGTAAACGCCGAAAGATATATCACTCCGGAACTTAAACGAATAGAAGAAGATCTTTTGTCCGCAAGCGACAAACTGGTTGCACTTGAGAACGAGCTTTACAGACAAATCGTTGAATTCGTAGGTAAATACCTTATTCCAATTAAAGAAACGGCAAACGCTATCGGATATCTCGATATGCTCGTTTCTTTTGCAAACGTATCCGCAAAAAACGGTTATGTACAGCCGGACATAGATCTTTCTGATACTATCTCAATAAAAAACGGTCGTCATCCTGTTGTTGAATCATTGATGAAATCAGAGCTATTTATTCCTAACGATACATTCCTTAATACTTCAACAGACAGAATGGCTGTCATTACCGGTCCGAATATGGCGGGAAAATCGACATACATGAGACAGGTGGCCCTGATAGTTTTAATGGCGCAGATCGGATGTTTTGTTCCGGCATATTCCGCTCAAATAGGTATCGTTGATAAGATTTTCACTCGTGTTGGCGCAAGTGACGACCTTGTCTCGGGGCAGTCGACTTTTATGATGGAAATGAATGAAGTTGCCTATATCGTTAAAAATGCAACGAAAAGAAGTCTGCTGATATTTGATGAAATAGGCCGTGGAACAAGTACGTTTGACGGAATGAGCATTGCCCAGGCTGTTCTTGAGAATGTATCGAATAAAATAAAGGCACGCTCTCTTTTTGCAACTCATTATCATGAACTCACCGCGCTTGAAGGCCATTATGACGGCATTAAAAATTACAGCATCGCAGCAAAAAAACGCGGTAAGGACATTATATTTCTTAGGAAGATCGTCAGAGGCGGAACAGACGACAGCTACGGCATCGATGTTGCACGCCTTGCCGGTGTTCCAGATGACATCATCAAAAGAGCGGAGGAGATTCTCGCCGAACTCGAAAACGGCAAAGCATCGTTAAATAATAATGTTGTTAATTCAAATTTCGACGATCAGATTTCTTTAAAGAATACACTTCATGAAGAGATTATAGACAGGCTTATCAAAACAGATGCAACAGTGATCACTCCTGTTGAAGCTCTTAATCTGCTTTATGATCTGTCTCAAAAAGCAAAGGAAGCAGAATGAATAGAATCAAAATCCTCGGGAACGATATATCAGATCTGATTGCTGCAGGTGAAGTTGTTGAAAGACCGGCATCTGTAGTGAAAGAACTTGTTGAAAACTCTATTGATGCAGGTGCCACTAAAATAACGGTTGAAATCATCGGCGGTGGACTGGAATACATCCGTGTTACAGACGATGGTTGCGGAATGTCGCCTGAAGATGCAAAAACTGCATTTCAAAAGCATGCAACAAGCAAGATATCTTCACGCGCTGATCTGTATTCCATTAATACCCTCGGTTTCAGAGGAGAAGCTCTTGCAGCTATATCTGCAGTATCAAAAGTTTATCTCAAAACTAAGGAACCGGACTCTGTTTCCGGCTACTGTATTACGATTGAAGGCGGGTCTATAACCGATGAGGCAGAGATAGGAGCATCAGACGGAACAACAATCGAGATCAGAGATCTATTTTATAATACGCCTGCAAGACTTAAGTTTATGAAGTCGGAACAATCCGAACGATCTGCTATAAGCGGACTGATCGAAAAGCTCGCACTGTCTCATACAAATATTGCTTTTTCTTATATTATTAATGGCGTTCAACGTTTCTTTACAGCGCCTAACGGCAATCTTAAAAACGTTATATATTCTGTCTTCGGGTCAGAACTTGCGAAAGATATGATACCGCTGGAATATTCAGATTCTGCAATTAGTGTCAGCGGTTATATCGGAAGACCTCTTGCAACAAGACCTAACAGAAATCTTCAAATGTTTTTTGTAAACGGTCGTCTTGTTAAATCAAAAACTCTCCAACAGGCATTTGAAATGTCATTCAGAAACAGCATGCTTGTCGGCAGATATCCCGTCTGCGTCATTCTGCTGACAATTAATTCGTCAGAAATTGATGTCAATGTCCATCCGTCGAAGCTTGAAATAAAATTTTCAAATGATAAGTCCGTAGCTGCTGCTGTTTCTGCCGCCGTCCGAGAGGCCTTGGCTTCTGAATCAGGCATATATCAGATTAAGATGCCGGAGAATTCATTGGATGGTCAGAAGGACATTCCCGCCTTAAATTATAACGAGTCAACTTCGGTTAAAGAGGTAGAAAACGTAAGAACCGTTAACAATTGGGAAATAACAACATATAAAAGGCCTCCAGCTCGCCCGTCTTTGCAAGGCGCATCATATAATGAAAGAACACGACGCTATGATTCGGCAAATTCATTACAAGCCAATAATGAAAAGCTGCAAATGCGCAGTGATCCTCTCGAAGCATTATCAAGAATAAAAGAATATGTCGAAAAAAACAATATAGATATTGATCCTGAGCAGATTTTAAAAGCTGCAGATTTTTCTTCCGTATCAAACGATCAAAATCTGACGAATACCCATTCTCAAAAATCCGATGCTGAAGAGGAAATCAAGCTTACATTAGACGATATGCCGCAGTATAAGCTTATCGGTGAAGTTTTCAACACATATGTCATTATAGAATTTTCAGAAGAAATAATGTTTATCGATAAGCACGCACTACACGAAAGAATGATTTTTGAAAAGCTAAGATCCTCTGAATTTATCGAAGTTCAAACACTTTTGACACCCAGAATCATTTCTGTTTCCAATTCAGACAGAATAGTTCTGATTGAAAATAAAGAAATCCTTAAAAAAATCGGATTTGATATCGATGATTTGAACGGAACTCTTATACTCAGAGAAATTCCCAGCATAATAGAGACAGAGGACACAGAAGTTTTGCTCAGCGAAATAGCTGAAGAGCTAAAACTTAAAATGTTTGAAGGCAAAGAACTTCTTGAAAAATTCCTTTACACTATCTCATGTAAAGCCGCCATTAAAAGCGGGAAAAGGAGTTCCGGGTTTGAATTAAAAGGACTGATAGACGAATACTTAAAGAAAAGGGATTCTTTAAAGTATTGTCCGCACGGAAGACCTATAGTGTTCGTGATGACAAAAACCGCAATAGAAAAACAATTCAGACGTATCGTAGGATAGGGTAGTGGAAAAGATTATTGTTATAGTAGGACCTACAGCCTCAGGGAAAACATCTCTTTCAGTAGAACTCGCGCTAAGATTCAACGGAGAAATTGTTTCTGCAGACTCTATGCAGGTCTACAGAGGAATGGATATCGGAACAGCAAAGGTTACAAAGTCAGAAAAAAAGGGAATCAAACACCACCTTATCGATATTATTGATCCCTCAGAGGAGTTTTCGCTGGCGGATTATCTCGATCTGATAAATGTTGCCGTAAAAGACATATTATCGAGGAATAAACTGCCGATCATTGTCGGAGGAACGGGACTCTATATATCATCTTTTACAGATAACATTAAACTATCTCCTTCAAAAGCAGACAATGAATACAGGTCTTTTCTTAAAAACTATGCAGATATCAACGGATCATTCGAATTAAAACGGCTTTTGCGCGCAATTGATCTCGAATCATACGAAAAGCTTAAAGACAATGATGTAAAAAGAATCTCAAGAGCTTTAGAGATCTACAGAAGCGAAGGAAAGACTGTTGAAGAATTTAACCGGGCATCCAAACAGCAGCCACAATATGAGTTTTTGAAATTAGGACTTACATCAATTGACCGTGAGTATCTTTATTCACGGATCAATAATCGCGTTGATATTATGATGCAGCAGGGGTTTCTTGATGAAGTGCGCTCGTTAAATAACAATAAACTATCTTCAACTGCGGCCCAGGCAATAGGATATCGACAATTAAACAACTATTTAGCCGGTAAAATATCTCTTGACGAAGCCATCGAACAGATCAAGCAAGAGAGCAGAAGATATGCTAAAAGGCAGATAACATGGTTTAAAAGAGATAAAAGTATCATTTGGCACAATATTGATACAAATAATTTCGAAGAAATTCTGAATTCTTGCATAAAACATATGGAAATATTCTTAAAAATGTGCTATAATAAAAATTGAAAATCATATGGGGGTGTAAGCCTTGGAAAACAAAACTGAAATCAACGTTACCGGGACAGAGGAAAACATCTCACAAGACAGCTTCAAATCAAAAAATATAAATATACAGGATCTTTTTCTTAACTGTGCACGAAAGGAAAGAGTTGCTTTAACGATATACCTTATCAACGGCTTTCAATTAAAAGGAATTGTCAGGGGGTTTGATTCCTATTCGATCCTGTTTGAATCGGAAGGCAAGATCAATATGGTTTACAAACACGCAATTTCCACGATTCAACCGTCAAGGTCCATTGATATTTTTTCATAATCCATGAGATTCAAAACGATTTTTAACATCCTCTTTTATGCATTTTCTTTGATACTTGCGGCATATTTCTTTTTCAGTTTTTTTTCATCATCTATCTTCACACAGCAGGTCTTCTCGGAAATAGTTGAAGAAACATCTATTGATAATTATATTGAGATATCGGGAATAGCGCTGAGGGATGAAATTGTTCTTTATGCCGATGAGGATTTCAGATTTATAAAGTATAATTACGCAGACGGAGCTCGAATCGCGAGATATTCTGCGTATGCTACATATAACAAAGACACAATTTCTGACGAGAAAATGCAGAGGCTGTCATATCTTAACAAACAGCTTGACAGGCTCTCCGAAACAATTGGGAAAAGCACTCAGTACGATTCTTTAACTGTTGAACAAAACATCAAAAGCTCTGTAATTTCCTTTCTTAACTCGGAAGAAAATGAAGATTACTACAGGACATCATTGGACTTTGAAAAAGTTCAGGCTGCATTCGATCAGAGACTACTTCAGACAGAAGGATCATCATATATAAGGTCTGTAATCAATTCTTTACAGGATGAAGTATCTCATATTTATGAGGATACGGGCTCTTCAACGAAAGCTCTTTACAGCCCTTCCGCAGGATTTTTTTATTCGTCAGTAGATGGGTATGAATATCTGAAAATGTCCGATTTTGAAGAACCGACTATTTCAGGTTATAATTCTCTTATGCAGATGCCCGCGGCAGAAATACCCGGGAATGCAGTTGGAAAAATACAACATTACTCATATTGGACATTTATCGCTGAAGTTCCGTCATCTGTCGCATCTGATTTATACATCGGCAAATCCGTTACTCTTGAATTCGAAATTGATGAAATAGGCGCGACAAAAGTAAACACATTTGTAGACTATATCTCGAGATCAGTAGATGATATGAACGCAGTCAGATTTCGCTGCGGAACAATGACTGCCGAACTTTTCGGAATTCGAAAGCACTCTCCGCACATGATTCTTAAAACCTATTCCGGGCTTAAAGTAAGCAACGATGCGCTCAGAGTAGTGGACAATGTTACCGGTGTTTATGTTCTGTCTGCACAGAGGATCCTTTTCAAACCTGTTGAAATCCTCTTTGTAACCGACGAGTATTCCCTTGTTAAACCTAAAACTTCGAGCTCCGAATATATGCTCAAAGCACAAGACGAAGTGATTATCGGAGGAAAAGGACTTTCCGATAAAAAAATAATGAATTATACAAAAAATGATTAAACAAAACTACGAAGAAATTCTTGCTCATATTTCAGAATATACCGATCCATCATCTGTATCTATTGTCGCAGTGACAAAATATCAGACAATAGAGGCTGCGAACGAAGCAATATCATGCGGCATAAAGGATATTGGTGAGAATAAAGTGCAGCAGCTTTGTGAAAGAAACGCTCTTTTGTTACCGGCAAAGAGACATTTAATCGGACATTTGCAGACAAACAAAGTCAAATTTGCCGTTGCTGTTGCGGATCTGATTCAATCTGTTGACTCTGTTCGTGTTGCTGTTGAAATCTCAAAACAAGCCGTTAAGGCAGAGAAAACGCAGGACGTATTGATTGAAGTAAACATTGCGGATGAACCGACTAAAACAGGAGCAGCTGTCAGTGAATTAAATACAATACTTGATACATGTGAATCATTATCGAATATTCATGTTGTAGGGTTAATGGCAATTATGCCTATCGGGGCAAGCGAGTATTATTTTGAGAAAATGCATTCGCTGTTTCTAGAAACCAAAACAATTAATTACACAAACACACAACTTCAAACTCTGTCTATGGGAATGTCGGATGATTATCTTTTAGCAGTTAAGCATGGTTCCAATATGATCAGAGTTGGAAGAACGCTTTTTAAATAAACACAGAAACCGAAAGGATGCTTGATATGGGTATTTTTAAAAAACTATTTCCCGATGATACTATGAGTGACGACGATCTTCCCGTTTCACAAGGTTATCAGGATGAAAATGAGCCTGATGACGGCTACAAGCCGAAACCACAGTTCGTTCTGGCAAAGCCGGAAAAACGAGAGGATCTCATAGACATTGCGGATCATTTGCTTGACAGAAAAACCGTGATTCTTAATCTGGAATATGTTCCGAATGAGACTCGCAGATTCGTTGATTTTTTAAGCGGAGTAGCGTATGCATTGAACGGTCAGGTAAAGAAAATTGCTGCTCATACTTTTCTTATTATTCCCGGAGGTCTTGATATCTCAGGCGATATATTTGATGATATCGAAAGTGAATTGAACTTCTGATATGCAGAATTCCTCCCGATCGATACTTGATGCCAGGATTGAAGACCTAATCATTAAATCAGAGAAAAGCGGACAAACAGTATATTCCGATTTTCTGTCTGAATCAGAAGCTGCAACAGCTGAAAAGATACTCAGATCTCACAATTGCAGCTATAAGTTATACGGCGGATACGAAAATGCTGAATACCGACTTCTTGCCGTGTTTTCCGATACAGAACCCGAGATTTCGGATTTTCCTATCTCGTGCCTTAAGATCTCGTCAACGAATAAAAGCAGTTCTATTTCCCATCGAGATTATATGGGATCGATCATGGCAACCGGAATAGAGAGGGATTCGTTCGGAGATATCATCGCGTTTCCAACAGAAGCGTATGTCTTTACTAAAAATGTTATTGCGGATTATATTTCAGATTCTCTTTCATATGTCGGACGAGACAAATGCACAGTGTCAGCTGTCCCGCTTAGCTCTTCTGCATTGTTTGAAAGAAGATTTGAAGAAAAAACAATAATAATTACTTCAAACCGGGTCGACTGTATTGTTGCGGCTATTTGTAATTTCTCCAGAGAAAAAGCTTCTGATTGTGTGGAAGCAAAGCTTGTATTTATAAATGGGTTGCCTGCCCAAAATTCCGCCCAGAAGATATTTGAAAACGATAAGGTTGTGATTCGAGGTTACGGCAAATATTTAATTGGTGGAATTGAAGGCAAAACACATAAAGACAGGCTAAGATTAACAGTAAAAAAGTATAACTGAAATAATTTAAAGGGGTGCACTTGATGATTACGCCAAAAGAAATTGAAATGAAGGAATTTTCAAGAACAAAAGTCGGTGGATATAAGCCCGAAGAGGTTGATGAATTCCTCGACAGGATCCTTGCGGATTATGAGTCCCTTATCGAAGAAAGGGAGTCGCTTACAAAGCGTATTGCTTATCTGAACGATAAGATAGACAAGGCTCGCGATGATCAGGACAAAATGAGATCAACGGTTGTAACCAATCAGAAATCATATGATGACATGATGGGCGCTGCAAAGAAGAAAGCTGATAAAATTGTTGCCGATGCTCAGGATTATGCCAGACGTCTTATTGAAACTGCAAAAGAAGAAGCCGATCATCAGCAGCAGGTAAAAACCCAGCTTACAGCCGAAGTTGAATCATTCAAATCAAGACTTCTCTCCATTTATGAAAATCATGTTAAGCTCATATCAACGATCCCTGTATTCAAAAAGGATGACGAAGAATATGAGTCGGGAACGCTTGAAATGCTTAAAGTAGCAACTTCAGATGTTTCTGCGTCCGATTCTTCTTACGATGAAGATCTTACGACTTCACCTGAATTAGATGACACAGACTCAGACGACGATATTGATATTCCGTCAGATGATTCTACAATTCTTATGCCTTCCGTTCATGTAGATCAGCATACTGAAACACCCAGAGCACGCAGAAATACGAAAAAGTATGATGATGAACCTGAATTTGATGACGACGATGACGATGAGATAGACGATACAAGTGCAAACGATAAGCAGATCAAAGGGCTGTTTGCATCTGAAAAAAAGAAAAAATCTCTTTTCGGCTCAGGCAAGAAAAAAACAAGCATCTTCAGCAGATATAACGAAGACGATGACGACGATGATGAAGATGATGAAGATGACGAATAAAGGGGTTTCTGTTTAAAGATGGACTACAATAAAACTCTGAATCTTCCTGCTACAGATTTCCCGATGAGAGCTTCTCTGCCTCAAAGGGAACCTGCAATGCTCGATGCATGGAATGAATCAGACGTATACAAAAAACTACTTGAGATTAATAGCGATAAACCGGCGTACGTTCTCCATGACGGTCCTCCGTTTTCTAACGGCAATATCCATATGGGAACGGCAATGAACAAAGTTCTTAAAGACTTTGTAAACAGGTATAAATGGTTATCTGGCTATAAGGCACCATACGTTCCGGGCTGGGATAACCACGGAATGCCTATTGAAAGCGCAATAATTAAAAAGAATAAACTGAACAGAAAAAACATGACTATTCCGGAATTCAGAACTGCATGCCAGCAGTTCGCTTCGGATTTTGTTGATATTCAAAGAAGTCAGTTTATCCGACTCGGTGTTCTTGGCGACTGGAATAATCCTTATCTTACAATGGATCCGAAATTTGAAGCACGTGAAGTTAAGGTTTTCGGAGAAATGTATAAAAAAGGATATATCTATAAAGGACTAAAACCCATTTACTGGTGTCCCGTTGACGAAACAGCTCTTGCTGAAGCTGAAATCGAATACCAGGATGATCCTTGCACATCCATATACGTAAAATTCAGAGTAAAAGACGATAAGGGCAAACTGTCGCAATACGGTGATATTTCAAATATGTATTTCATTATATGGACTACCACCACATGGACGTTGCCCGGCAACCTTGCTATAGCGCTTCATCCTCTTGAAAGCTATGTTCTTGTTAAAGCCGATAACGGAGAGATTTATATTGTTGCCGAAGCCTTAATGCGTAAAACAATGCAGGCAGGCAAGGTCGAAAACTACGAAGTTATCGCAACGCTTACCGGATCATATTTTGAATATATGACCGCACAGCATCCGTTTTTGGATAGAGATAGTCTTCTTGTCACGGCGGACTATGTAACTATGGAAAGCGGTACTGGTTGCGTTCACACCGCACCGGGCTTTGGCGTTGACGACTATAAAACGGGAAGACGTTATAATCTTGAAATGATCGTTCCCGTAGACGATAAAGGTTATCAGACTGCCGATGCAGGTAAATTTGCAGGATTAAAATATGATGAATCCAATAAAGCGATTCTGGAAGATTTAATTTCTACACACGCTTTATTTGCGAGTGAAGAGATTACCCATACGTATCCGCATTGTTGGAGATGTAAAAATCCCATTATTTTCAGAGCTACTCCGCAGTGGTTTTGTTCTGTTGATGCTTTTAAAGATGAAACAGTAAAAGCTTGTGAAAATGTAACATGGATTCCCGAATGGGGCGGAGAAAGAATTGCTCAGATGGTTCGTGAAAGAGCAGACTGGTGTATTTCACGTCAGCGTCATTGGGGATTGCCGATACCTGTTTTCTATTGTTCAGAGTGCGGAAAACCCGTTTGCACCGACGAAACAATCGAAGCTGTTTCTGAGATGTTTTCAAAACTCGGATCGAATTCCTGGTATGAAAAAGAAGCTGATGAAATACTTCCCGCCGGATTTAAATGTCCTCATTGCGGGCACACTCACTTCACTAAGGAAACAGACACTCTTGACGGATGGTTTGACAGCGGTTCCACTCATTTTGTTGTTCTTGAAAACAACAAAGATATGAAATGGCCTGCAGATCTCTATCTTGAAGGTGCAGACCAATACCGTGGTTGGTTCCAATCCTCGCTTCTGACAGCAGTTGGCGCAAAAGGTGAGGGGGCTCCCTATAAAAAGGTTCTTACTCACGGTTGGGTAGTTGACGGCGAAGGCAAAGCAATGCATAAGTCTCTTGGTAACTCAATTGCTCCTGAGGAAATTATCAAACAGTATGGCGCCGATCTCCTCCGTCTCTGGGTTGCCTCATCCGATTATAGAGTAGACGTCCGTGTTTCTGACAATATTTTCAAACAGCTTTCTCAGGCATACTTAAAAATTCGTAACAGCGCCAGATATATTCTCGGCAATCTTAACGAATTTGATGCAGATAATCTCGTTTCCGCAAGCGAAATGCTTGAATTAGACAGATGGGCAGTATCCAGGCTTAATGATCTGATAGATAAAGTTAAACAAGCGTATGAAAATTACGAATATCATCTGGTTTTCCATTCTATCCGTAATTTCTGCGTTGTTGATATGTCAAACTTCTATCTTGATATAATAAAAGACGTTTTATACTGTGAAGATAAAAACGGACTTAAAAGAAGAAGCGCACAGACAGCAATGTTTTTAATTCTAGATGCAATGATCAGAATGCTTGCCCCGATTCTTGCATTCACCGCTGATGAGGTTTGGAAGTCTATGCCTCACAGAAGCACGGATAATCCTGACAATGTCATGTTCAATCCATTTGTAGACCGCTATGAAGACTATCAGCTGACTGATAAAAAAATGGAAGAGTATGGCAAATTGATTGTTCTGCGTGATGATATCAATAATGCGCTTGAAGAAGCAAGAGCAGCAAAGCTTATAGGAAAACCGCTTGAAGCCAAAGTTATTCTTTTCTGTGATGACGATAACTTTGAAAAGTATTCAAACAAGGCTGAAATCCTGACTAAAATCATGATTGTTTCACAGCTGTCGATTGAAAAAGGGAATGAAGGAAAACCTTGCCCGAATGTTCCCGGTATTTCCGTCAAAGTTCTCTTTGCTGAAGGTGAAAAATGTGAACGTTGTTGGTGCTACTCACAAGAAGTAGGACACGATCATGAACATCCGACGCTCTGTCCCAGATGCGCTGCAGTTGTTAAAAATATATAATGAGCAAATTTAAGAACACTTTAACTATCTTAAGTTATTATCTGTTGATTATTGCCGGACTTTTCTTAGATCAGTTCTCCAAAGCGTATGCTGTTGCAGAACTCAAGCCTCTAAGATCTGTTGAGGTAATAAAGGGAATCATCAGTTTAACGTATCGCGAGAATACGGGTGCGGCATTTTCAATCCTGGAGGGACACACAGAATTCCTCACCATTATCACGCTGATGGTAACAGTAACACTGTTGTTTGTTGTTATTACCGGAAAGGTTAAAAGCATTCCTGCAGAATACGCCTTACTGTTTATTGCTATCGGAGGATTGGGAAACTGTATGGACCGTATTTTCGTTGGACACGTAGTTGATATGTTCGAATTTACATTTATTCATTTTGCAGTTTTCAACGTAGCAGACATTTTCGTTACATGCGGAAGTTTATTTTTCATCATCATATTCATTTTTACAAAAGGTAATCTTTTCAGATGGAATTGATTGTTTGCAAAGAAGATTCCGGTAAACGAATAGACAGCTATATAGCCGAACGGGCATCAATGACTCGTTCGGCTGTTGTCAATTTAATGGAAAGCGATAATATCCTCTTAAACGGAAAGCATACAAATAAAAGCTATAAAGTCAGGGAAAACGATACGATAACCGTTTATATTCCGGATCCCAAACCCCCGGAGATCAAGGCACAGGAAATACCGCTGAATATTATTTACGAAGATGATGACGTTATCGTAGTAAATAAACCGCAGGGAATGGTAGTTCATCCGGCCCCCGGTAATCATGAAAATACACTTGTAAATGCCCTTTTAGCGCATTGCGGTGAGAGTTTATCCGGAATAAACGGAGTAATACGACCAGGAATAGTTCACAGAATAGATAAAGGAACAAGCGGAATTCTGATGGTTGCCAAAAACGACCGTGCGCATCTTTCTTTAGCTAAACAAATTAAAGATCACTCATTTTTGCGCGTTTATAATGCGATCGTTGTCGGGCATTTAAAAGAAGAAGAGGGGATTATCTCTTTTCCGATAGGAAGAAGCACCGCAGACAGGAAAAAAATGGCTGTTATTCCATCAGGTATCAATGCACGCAATGCAGTAACACATTATAAAGTATTAAAGAACCTGAAGGGAATGTCTCTTGTTGAATTTACCTTGGAAACAGGTCGGACGCATCAGATAAGAGTGCATACAGCATATCTCGGTCATCCGGTATTCGGAGATCCGGTTTATTCAAAAACCGCAGAACAATCAAAAAAATTCGGGCTTAACGGGCAATGCCTTCACGCCAAGAAACTAGGATTTATTCATCCAACAAAAGGGGAGTGGATGGAATTTGACAGTGAGCTGCCGAAGTATTTTGATCTGATTATTGAAAGCTATCAAATTTAAAAGGCATAGATAATAATCTATGCCTTATTATTTTTGTTTATTTCGTTCAAAGGATTAGAGTCTATTGCATGTTCAACTTGTTTGTCAGAGATATGAGTGTAAATCTGTGTGGTGCCAAGATTTTCATGACCGAGGATTTCCTGGAGAACACGTACATCGACGCCATTCTGATACATTAACGTTGCTGCGGTGTGACGAAGCTTATGAGTTGAGTAAATCTCGGGATCCAAACCGCTCTTTTTTATATAATTCTCAACAAGCGTCTGCACCATTCGTCTCGAAATTCTGTTCCCTTCACGGCTGATGAATAGTGCATTTCTATCTTTTGACTGAATATCAGGACGAACATGAAGGTATTCATTGATGGCATCGACACATGACTGGTTAAGATGAAGAATACGTTCTTTGTTTCCTTTGCCGACGATTCGTAAAACATTACCGTTGATGCTGGTGAGATTGATTCCGACTAATTCAGAAAGACGAAGACCGCAGTTCAAAAATAATGTTATAATAGCGAAATTACGTTCCTTATAAGGACCGTCAATGCTGTTTAATAGCTTTACGCTATCTTCATAAGAAAGATTTACCGGAAGTCTTTTAGGGTTTTTAGGTGCTTCAAGGTATTGAGTAGGATTCAAATCAATAATTGAATTTTTGCAAAGATAATTATAAAATGATTTTAAACTTGATATTTTGCGCATTCTTGCACGAACGCCATTATCGCGACCTTCACGAACATAATTAAGATAAGCGTACAAATCATTTAAAGTAAGATTTTCGATAATATCAGTCGGACAATCGGAGGCATTAATAAGCTCGAAATCTTCCTCATTAGTAAGGCTCTTGAGTTGCACAAAATATCTAAAAAATGTTCTCAAGTCAAGATAATACTCATAGACAGTCTTTTCAGATAAATTACGGACATTCAGAAGGTAGAAAAGGTAATTACGCGCATATTCAGGAATAAAGTCGAACTTTTTTGTCTGAATAAGAGTTGTTGTTTTAGGCGGAATGTCGGCGGCAACAGATTTGGCTTGACTCGTTTCACAGTGTGAATTTGTAAATGGAGAATCTGATGATGCACCAGATGACTGATTATCCGAAGAAGAATTGCAATACTGAGTATTGTCAATGAGATTTTCAAAAGAGCACAAGCTCGAACAGTTATGAGATGATTCAGATTGCAGATTAATATCTAAATCCGAAGAGTTGACATTTGTATCCGAAAAGACATCGAAATCATTTTTGATATCAAACATAACTCGACAGAATACACATTTTATGAGCAATTGAAATGCCATATGGCCGTCAGCTCGTATGTAATCTGCGCCCTCCTTTCCTTTAACTTCTCCCCTCAATTGCACAAAATATTCATTTTGCGCAATTGCATATATTATAAGAATGGAGACTGTAGCATACTCGACTGCGTCTCCTACCGTTGCCTAAAAGAAAAAAAATGAGTTTATTTATCCGTTAGTTAATCAATCCCTGAAATTCAGAATCATTATAAAACTTTTCAGTTTTGATTTCTGTACCGGAAAGATCCTATTATCGGAGCAGAATCATTAAAATCAGATTTTTTGGTGCGGGCGACAGGACTTGAACCTGCACGTTGAAAACACTAGATCCTAAATCTAGCGCGTCTGCCATTCCGCCACGCCCGCATCTTCTGTTATTTTACCACAATTTGATTGAATTGTCAATGGTATGTATTTGCTTGTCGCAAACATCCCCTATCGCTGTCATATCAACGGTAATGCTAGGTCAAAATACCGGAAGCATTACCGTGATATTGAGCATAATTACGATATTCAGCGAATAATTATTTCACAGTTTTTTTCGGATGACTCATATATAGCATCCATTATCTGTTGTGAAATAATAACGTTATCAATATTTGAGCGTGATTTAGTTCTGTTTTCTACACACTCAAGAAACGAATTGATTTCATCAAAAAAAGGATCTCGCGTTTCGCATTTTTGTTTAATAGTGTTTATCTTTCCGTCACTGCAAACAGTAAGATCAAAATCGCTTCTGTATCTTAATTTTACTCCTCCCTTAGAACCGAGGAATTCAATTGTCATATCATCATTTACGATATTTTGAGCCCATGCGCCGTTGAGAGAGATTGTCGGTCCGGAAGTCCTTACAAAAGCAGTAACAAAGTCATCGACATCGTAAATACCGTTATAATCAGGAGGTCCTGCCCACATATTCTCAAAGACATATTCCGTCATGTTTTTGCCTAATTCGCAATATGCTTTTCCCGAAACGGAATTTACCTGAGGATTACCGAGCACATACATAATAATATCTATAAAGTGAACGCCCCAGTCAATCAAAACACCACCGCCGGACATGCTTTTGGTTGTGAACCAACCGCCCATTCCGGGAATGCTTCTATGATTTCTGAAAGAACAGTAAACATGATAGATTTCACCAATACTGCCGGATTCAATGATTCTTTTAAGCTCATTTACATACACGTCGAAGCGATTAACAACACCGATATTAAGTATGCGTGAATATCGGTCTGCAATTTCTTTCATCTCTTTGACTTGAGTGTAGGAAATCGCAATCGGTTTTTCACACAGGACATCAATACCCGCTGCAAGGCATTCACAGGAAACCTGATGATGCAGATAATTAGGCAGGCAAACGGAAACTGCATCAAGTGATTTATCATTTAATAATTCTTTATAATTCGAAATAATTGTCGCATCATCAAATGAAAACTTCTTCTTGACCGCTTCTGCCTTTTCATGTTTTATATCCACAAGGTATTTAACATGTGCTTTTTCATTTTTCTTGTAATTAGGAGCATGAGCGGAATTACAAATTGTTCCGCAGCCGATAATCGCAACATTAAATGATTTCACAAAAATCTCTCCTTAAAGTCTGATCAACTGTTTGGGGCTCTTTGTTAAAATATCAACTCCGTCTTCTTTTACAACAACAAGATCTTCTATTCTGACTCCGCAGTTATCCTCAATATAAATGCCAGGCTCAACTGACATCACAGCATTTACATTGATAATACCTGAAAATGACTGGGCAAAATTGGGACCTTCATGTATCTCAAGACCTACACCGTGTCCGAGAGAATGTCCAAAGTCTTTTCCGTATCCTTCTTTTGCGATATAATCACGAGCGAACGCATCGCATTGACTTCCCGTCATTCCTGCCTTAATGTTTTTGATCGCAGTCAGCTGGGCATTTAAAACTATATCATATATTTTCTCTTTATCTTCTGAAATGTTTCCGATTGCTACAGTTCTGGTCATATCACTCATATATCCCTCAAAACAAGCACCGAAATCCATTGTTATTAATTCTCCGGATTTTACCTGTTTATCAGAGGGAACAGCATGACAGCACGCTCCGTTTGTTCCGGAAGCGATAATAGTATCGAATGCCAATGAGATTGCACCACGCCTTCTCATATCAAACTCAAGCTCAAAGGCGATATCTTTTTCCGTTATTCCCTTGTCTTTATTCATTGAAATATAATCAAGTATATCGGTAAATGCGTCATCCGTGATTTTCTGAGCTTCAGAAATCAGGTTTATTTCATGCTGAGTTTTTTCGCGTCTCAAAACGCTGACAAGAGATTCTCCTCCTGCAAAGTCGATATCCTTCATTTCTTCCATAAACGCTTTGGCCGAAGAAAAGCTCAAATAGGTATCTTCAAAATAAATACGTTCTGTTTTATAAGGCAACGTTTCAAGAGTCTTTTTTAAGGTTGCAGCATGCGTTCCGTTAAACAACTCAACGGCAATGGGTTTATTTACAATTTGTTTTGCAGCAATTATATATCTGAAATCTGTAAAAAACCATGCTTGATCCGGAGTGACTAGAAGTAGGCCGTTAGATGTAGTCATCCCGGTAAAATATCTGCGATTTTCAGGGCGCAAAAGGATGATAGCCTCTCCCCTGTTCAACTTTGCTGAAAGTATTTCAATTCTGCTCATTTCAGAAAATTCCTCTCAAAATATCTTTTTAATTTAATAAATAAAGTGCTTTTTGACCCCACAGGTTTAACAAGAAAGGCTTTGATGCCAGCGCGGTTTGCAGCAAGTATATCTGTAAAAATCTGATCTCCGATTACTGCCGCCTCTTCTTTCTTTATATTCATTACACCGAGCGCAGACTGAATGACATGGATTCGAGGTTTGAATGAGTTGTAAAAATATCCGATGTCAAGATCGGCAACAAAACTCATCATGCGTTTTTTTTGGTTATTTGAAATAATACAAACACGAATCCCACCTTGTTTCATCTGATTCAGCCATAATCGGACATTTTCATCCGGAGTCGGGAAATTGTGCGTGACAAGCGTATCATCAAGATCGACAAGGATTCCGTGAATGCAATATTTTTCAAGAAGCTGCGGCGTAATATCTTTATAAGAATCAAACGCCTGCAAAAAATGAGGAGTAGTATTTTTCATATCTAAAAAAACAACGGAATGCCGTAAAAACCGGCATTCCATGCTTATTGTCAATTATTTGTATTTGCGTTTTCTTGCCGCCTCAGATTTTTTCTTACGTTTTACAGAAGGCTTTTCGTAAAATTCACGTTTTCTAAGCTCGGAAATTACGCCTGCTTTTTGACACTGTCTCTTAAAACGACGGAGCGCGTTATCTAACGATTCGTTCTCTTTAAGTTTGATTTCTGACATTAAGTTTCCCTCCCCTCCATCGATCAAAAAGAGCTTTTAAATCTTATCAATAGTATTATACACGAATAAATACGTAATGTCAAGCAATTTTTTGATTAAAAAGCAAAATAATTTGTGACAAGTTTGAAGCAATAAAAAAATTCAGGCAATAGCATTATAAATGCGATCCTTCATCTCTGTTAATGAACTCATTGAGAAGAGAGCTTTCAGGAATTAAACCTGATGAAACAGAGAAAAAAGTCTGTAATTTGTTAAGATACTGCAATGCAATTTCTCTGTTTTTACTGTTGTGGGGAACCTCATTCAACAAAACAGAAGCCTTGTCTTTCATTATATACGGTTCATAAGAATGCGTAGTATTAATATACATTTCAGCATAATCAGCGAACGGACGTATCAGAGTATCTTCACCCTCACACACAGCAGGCCACATATTCATAGTTCCTTCTGGATCCGTATTGCGTGCCCAACTGTCGCGTATAAGACGTCTGAGGAATCGAACGTCTCTTTTGGTCAGAATTCTGATCCCGTTTTGAGAGAAATCGCTATGCGGACTGACATATAGCTTTAAAACTGATTCCGGCTTCAGCCCTTGATTAATTTTTGGGTTTAAAGCATGGATTCCTTCAAAAATCACGATTCCGTCAGAACCTATATCAATAAATGAGGCATCATTTGTGCGCTTACCAACCGTAAAATCATACCTGGGAACATATGAAAATCCATCTCGCATGAGATTTTCCATAGTTTTGTGAATAAGCGATACAGAAAGTGCATCAACAATTTCTGCGTTGGGTTCACCGTTTACTATAGGCAAATGTTCCTTATTATGATAAAAGTCATCTAAAGAAACGACCTCACATTTTTTCCCGCCTTTTCTGATAGTTTCACATAGCTTTTGCGCTGATGTCGTTTTACCGGAAGCAGACGGTCCCGATATAAGAACGATCCTTCTGGAAGCCAGTATTTTTGCGGCATTATGAATTTGAGAAATATATTTTTTTTCTGCTTTCTCAACTTCATTTTCAGGATTTGATGTGAGTTTTTGATTGAGCAACGGAATACTGTATGATGTGCGACGTCTTTTCATTTGTTTTTCTCTCCGTTTTTCAAAATATAATTATAAGCATATTTTGTGCCGCAAGAACGTGTTATTTGTCCGTTGGAAACAATTTTAGTCATTGCGTTGGCACCGCACCCGTAAATAGTCTGAATCTCATCCATCATATAAATATTATACGCACATTCCGTCCCCTTCTTTGCAAAACCGATATTTTCGTTGTTACCAACCGTATTTTTCTGACGGTAAAGATAGTATGGAAAGTATCCGTGGGATTCAAGATCCTTATAGGCAGAAGAAAGCATTTGAGCAACGGATTCAGAATCTGTTTTTGCATATAGGGATTTATCGGAGCCGTAATCAGCAGCACGCTTAATATAAAGAGTGTGAATCGTTATATCTTCAGGATTAAGATCGATGATTTTTTTAATACCGGTCGAAAACGATACTGTTGTTTCAAACGGTAAGCCTGCAATCAAATCAACATTAATATCAAATCCATATTGTTCGGCAAGACGATATGCATCAAAAAATTCTATAGCACTGTGATTTCTACCCGCGGCAAGTAAAACTTGTTCGGACAAGGATTGCGGATTGACGCAAATTCGAGTTACACCGTATTTTTTCATTATTTCAAGTTTCTTGACTGAAATGGTTTCCGGTCGCCCGGCTTCAACAGTAAATTCAAAGCAATCGGAAAGGTTGAAAGATTCGGTAATACAAATAAGTATTTTTTCAAAAAGATCATCCGGAATACAGGTAGGAGTTCCGCCTCCTATATAAATTGTTAACGGAGATCTTCCATGTAAACTTTCTGCCGTAGTTTTGATCTCATCACAAAGAACTCTCACGTACGGATCAATGTATTTTTTCTCTTTTTCTGTTGAAAATGAAACAAAAGAACAATACTTGCATCTTGAAGGACAAAACGGCACGGATACATAAAGACTAAACGAATCTTCTGTCAATCTGTTTACTGATTGACTGCGCATATTAACTGTTTCACGGCAAAGTTTGATCTTATCGGGAGATACCAGATATGAATTTTGCAAAATATCAGTGCAGTTTTCACCGTATAACCCATACATTTTTAAATAGAAATTAACAGGTCTTACCCCGATAAGCAAGCCCCATGGCGGTCTGACGCCTGTAGCCTGAAAACAAACATCATATACGGCACGAACGCATGCGCACCGAAGATAATCATACAAAGATCTGTCAAATTGAACTTCGGAATAATAATTATTGTTTCCGTCAATTAATTCTGCGCTTGCGAAATTGTCTTTGACACATACCTTAATACTTTTTTGGTCACTGTCATCAACAGTGTTTATACGAGGATAAAAAAGAAGAACGGCATTTGAGATGTCAAATCTGAAATCGTTGTTAACAAGTTCAATCTTCATAAAGCATTCTTAGAAAAGGATTGTATCGTTTTTCATCTTCCATTAAAGTCTGAAAACCGTGTCCCGGATAAATTGCCGTACCGTCAGGAACAAGATCAAGTAATCTTTTTAAGGAAGATTGCATTTTTTCATTACTGCAACCATACGGAAAATCGGTTCTTCCTATTGATCGTCTGAACAAAGTATCGCCTGAAAAAAGAGCGCCTTCAGTATAAAGGCAGCAAGAACCTTCTGTATGTCCAGGAGTATGAATAACAGTATAGGTGTCTTTTCCGAAATCAAATGTGTCGCCGTCTTTTAGGATACAATCGGCATCAATTACCTTATTATAATATCCATCAGGAATGCCGTCAGGCGAGCTGTAACGGCTATCTGACAAATATACCAAGTCAGACTCATGAATACAAACCCTGGCATTGTACTTTTTCACATATAAATCGCAGTCGTATGTATGATCAAGGTGCCCATGAGTAAGAATTAAGAACATAGGTATGCGTCCATTTAATATCTTTTCACTTTTATCGAAGCTGCAAGCAGGGTCAATAATAATTGCATTACCGTTTTCATCAAAAATAAAATAAGAATTTGCGACATAAACGCCGCTTCTTGCTCTGACTAATTCGTTTAACATGTTATCCCTCAATTATCAATGTGACAGGGCCGTTGTTAACTAAATCAATCGTCATATGAGCGCCGAATACACCTGTTTTGACCGGAGTATGCGCGCTGAAGATACTAACGAACTTATCGTAAAGCGGTCGAGCATGTTCAGGACGAGCAGCATTAATAAAAGAAGGTCTTTTTCCATGAGTAGTATCTGCACAAAGGGTGAAATTAGACACAATCAACGCTTCGCCGCCGATATCATTAACAGATAAATTCATTTTCCCGTTCTCATCAGGAAAAATCCTGAGTCCACGGCATCTCTCAGCCAAGAGATTTAAATTTGCATCGGTATCAGTGCTCTCAATACCAAGCAAAATCAGTATCCCCCGCCCTATCGTTTCTTGTGAAAGAATACCGTTATCATTAATATCTATTACTGCCGAATCAACTCTTTGAATAATAGCTTTCATTTCTTCATACCTTTTTCAGGAGCGCGCTCAACGGTTGTAACACTGTTGATTTTGTTGATACGTTTCATAACAGTATCAAGATGCGCCAAATCAAGGACATCGATATTAAGGAAGACGTCTATTCTTCCATCTCCGAGGTCATGAGTGCTTATGGAATGCATTACGATTCGCATTGATGCCAGCGCCATAGTAATATCGGCTATAAGATCTATTCGCTGTAATGCGGTAACACGAACGGTAGTGGCAAAATAATCACTCGGTGTTCCGTCCCAATGGACGCGAATGATTCTATTACCGTCCGCATTCTGCATGTTAATGCAGTCTGTTTTATGAATTGCAACACCGTTACCGCGTGTTATATATCCTATTATTTCATCTCCGGGAAGCGGAGAGCAGCATCCTGCAAGATGAACCAGACAATTATCGATGTCATCAACGATTACGCCGTTAATTGATTTTCTCTTTGTATTAACTTCGACCGTTTTTGGCTTTTCATTTTGTTTCTGAAGTTTAGTATAATCTTCTTTTAACTTAGGAAGGATTTTAGATATCGAAATACCGCCGTATCCTATCGCTGCGTAGAAATCATCGATATCCGTCATTCCGTATCTGTTCATTATCGGAAGGAAGAAAGTATTTTTATCAATATTCACCGTGTAAATATTGATTCTTCTGAGCTCTCTTTCAAGATTTGTCTTGCCTTCCTGGATGTTTTCATCACGTTTTTCTCTCTTGAACCATTGACGAATCTTGGCCTTTGCCTCATTAGTTTGAGCAAGATTGAGCCAGTCTCTTGATGGACCGGGAGAAGATTGTGACGTAATGATTTCAACGACATCGCCGTTATGCAACGTAGTCGAAAGTTCGGATATTCTGCCGTTAATTTTGCCGCCGGTCATTTTATTTCCGACTTCGCTGTGAATTGAATAAGCAAAATCGATAATATTGGAATCTGCAGGTAATTTGATGATATCGCCTTTGGGCGTAGAAACAAAGACCTGATCACTGAACAGATCGATTTTGAATGTTTTCATGAAGTCGTCAGGTTCAGAAACATCAGTCTGTACTTCAAGCAGCTTACGTACCCATGCAAGCTTTTCATCTGCAGAGCTATCTGATATTCCACCGCTCTTATATTTCCAGTGAGCTGCGATTCCGAGTTCAGCAATACGGTGCATCTCTTCAGTTCGAATCTGGACTTCGAAAAAGTGACCGTTATAGCTGACAGTAGTATGCAGCGACTGATACATATTAGGCTTTGGAACGGCAATATAGTCTTTCAGTCTTCCGGGTATAGCCTGAAACAAATCATGGATATGACCAAGGACGTTATAGCAGTCACTGACTTTTTCAACAATAACGCGGAAGGCGTATAAATCGTATATTTCATTAAAATCCTTGTTCTGTGTGAACATTTTTCTGTATATGGAATAAATGTGCTTCACACGTCCGTCAACGGTTGCCTTGATATTTTCTTCTTTTAGTTTTTTTTCAATCATTTCTTTAATGCTTGAAAAAAAGTTTTTATCAGTATCCAGTTTTTCGAGATCATTTACTATTTCATTGTATCCGATCGGATCAAGATAACGGACGGCAATATCCTCTATTTCGCTCTTGATACTCTGTATACCCAATCTGTGCGCAAGCGGCGCATAGACCTCAATTGATTCAAGCGCAATTGTCCTCTGCTTCTGCTCGGGCATTGAATCTAACGTGCGCAGATTGTGCAGTCGGTCCGCAAGCTTAATAAGAATTACGCGTATATCTTTCGTCATTGCAAGCAGCATTTTTCTGAGTGTTTCAAGCTGTTGCTCCTCTTGCGATGAATACTTGATCTTATCAAGCTTGGTGACACCTTCAACGAGTTCGGCGACGTTTTCACCGAACTTCTTTTTTATATCGTCATATGTGTACGGAGTATCTTCGATAATATCATGAAAAAGTGCAGCAATAATTGTATCCGTATCACAGTCAAAATCCATAAGGATCATTGCGACGGAAGTTGGATGAACTATATACGGCTCTCCCGATTTTCTTGTCTGATGTTCATGAGCCTTATAAGCAAAATCATATGCTTCATGAATTCTCTTAAGATTATAATCCCGTGAGCTGCTTTCAAGCGCAGTAAATAATGCGGACGCAGAAGGCAGCAATTCAGTTTCTTCACTCATTGTTTATGAACGACACTCCATGTCTTTGAGTTTTGAAGGTCAACCTTGTCAAGACTGTGTTTATAGGTTACCTTGATTAAATCCGAATCAGAATAGCTGATCAATCCAAGTTCCTGCAAGACATCCAGAGAAAGCATCAGCCTTGCATAATTCATTTCACCGTTCAGTTCATGCGAAATAGATCTTGCAAGTGCGTAAGGATGATATGTTTCAGTTTCGGATGACTGTTTTCTGATTTTTCTGAATACAGCGACAATATGTTCTCTTGTGAGCATAATATCATCTGTTATCTTATTATTCCTTTTATAATTATCATAAAAAAGCTTGCTGACTTTGTCGTTGCTTTCGATAGAATTTGAAAGTTTATATTTCTTAATATGAACGGAGACAGAACGCCTGCCATTGAAAACGTTATCGCAAAGCGAACATATCACGTCCATCTCATCACCTGCAACGCAATTGAGGCTTGACGGATCGACATTAAACAACAACATCGTAACCGGTTCCGAGGCAATTTCGCATGACGATACCTTCATCTTAACATGATGACCGTTCCCTATTGGTTCAATCTCTGAAACCATGAGATTTTTAACAATAAACAGCGGCGTGGCATTTCCCGTACCAAACGGTTCAAGCAATTTTAAAACATCGTATGTTTTGAGATTCAGTTTTTCAAAAGGAAGCTCGCATTCCGCTTCAATTACGGGAATAAGCATTTTATCGGTGATTGTTTTATTGGCATATTCAATCACAGAATGTTTAAAATCGGAATACTTATCTCTCTCTATTGATAATCCTGCGGCCATTTCATGTCCGCCGAACTTCAGAAGATCGGATGAGTTTTTTTGCAATAATTCAAAAATATTAACGCCTTTAACACTTCTTGCAGAGCCCTTCAGATTTTCGCCGTCTCCGCAAAGAAGAATGCACGGTTTTCCGTATTTTTCAACAATTCGTGACGCAACAATTCCGATTACACCATGGTGCCAATTATCTGAGGCAAAAACGAGGATTTTATCATTCGGAGCTGATTGCTCGATCATTTTCTCAACATCGGCGATGATTGAAGACTCTAACTGCTGGCGTCTTCTGTTTTCTTCGCATAAATAATTCGCCAACGACGCTGCTTGTGAATAGTCGTTTTCAAGAAGCAGATTTATAGAAGTTTTCGGATCGCCTATTCTACCCGCGGCGTTAAGCCTGGGGGCAATGGTATAAGCAATAACAGTTGAACTGATCTCTCTTTCATTTCCTGAAGCAAGAAGCAGTGATTTGATACCGAGAGACATATGCGCCTTCATGTTTTTAATGCCTATAATAACGATAGAGCGATTTTCATTTATCAAGGGCATAATGTCGGCAATCGTGCCTATGGCAACAAGATCGCCGAATGAATTTAAGATCTTTTCCGTATTTCCGCTGAGAGCACAAAGAAGTTTAAAGACAACACCGACTCCGGCAAGTTCTGAAAAAGGATAATCTCCCGAGGGTCTTTTCGGATTTAATACCGCAACGGCATTGGGAATCATCTCTGTAAAAGATCCGTCTTCATTAATCATCATTTTGCATTCGTGATGATCAGTAATAACGATGTCAAGTCCGATACTGTTTGCATATTCCACCTCGTCTACGGCAGTAGTGCCTGTATCGACAGTGATAATAAGAGAGGTGCCGTTTTCGAAGATTTTATGAATTGCATTTTCATTAAGACCGTACCCCTCTTCCGATCTTGTAGGAATATAGTAATCAACATTCGCGCCGCACGATGAAAGATATTTGTATAACACTGATACGGAAGTAATGCCGTCAACATCATAATCGCCGTAAACAGTTATCTTTTCGTGATTTTCCAGTGCGCTGTTTATTCTTGATATAGCCTTTTCCATATCAGGAAGTAGCATAGGATCGTTAAGAGCAGAAGATGAGGTATTAAAAAAGTTGTCTATCTGAGCAATTTCTCTGAATCCCCTGTTATAAAAAAGACGGGACATCAGTATAAAATATGCTCTTTTCTCTTCTTCAGATGTTTTACTCGGCTTTTTGGATCTTGAGCGGAAATAGTCTTCAAGATAGTCGGCAAAGGCTTCGACCGTTGCGTCGTCTTGTGTTTTCAGTACCCAACGGCTTTCAGGACGCTTAAACATAAATATTTATCCTCTGCAATTATGCAAGTAAATATCAAGGCAATCATCAAAAGTAATATTGAGATGATTATTGTTTACATTCATTTTCATTGCAAGTGCGCTGTATTTTTCAAGTGCATCTTTATCGATACAAGGTCTCTTGCAAAATCCTGTCATAATAAAGTCTACTGCATTTGAAAAATCTTTTACGGATTCAACGTTGCATACCCCGAGTATAGCAGAGACGTCTTCAATCTTTGATACTCGATTTAAAAAATCCCCGATAAATACAGAACAGGCAAAACCATGATTAATGCCGTGCATAGTAGTGAGCATATAACCTAATGAATGCGGAAAGCTTGTGCCCCCATTGTTTATTGCCAAGCCACCCAATATGGATCCGTAATATAGATCTTCTCTTAATCTGTCAGTTCTTTCGCCGTCAACAAACTCAAGAATTCTCTTAAAAGAATATTTCAGAGCACTGATACCGTAAACTTTTGCGAATTCTCCGCCCTTTTTAGAGTATATTGCCTCTATCGCATGACAAACCGTATCCAAAGCAGTAGAAACGGTTATGCTGTCAGGCATTGAAGAAGAATACTTAAAGTCACAAAGCGCATACTTAGCATAAGAATTGCGTGTTTTGAGGGATTTTTTTATTGGAATTTCGCCATCTACCGTCAAAACCGCAGAAGGCATTACTTCACTTCCCGTGCCGGCAGTTGTGCCGACCAAAACAAGGGGAACAGCAGGCGCATCATAGCTGACAGAAAAAACAGTTCCTTCATTCAAATCATCGTTCGCGGCAACTATCGAAACAGCTTTTGCCGTATCCATCGATGATCCCCCGCCTATACCGATTATAAAATCGGCATTAAACGCTTTCACTAAAGATGCAATATCGAAAATACTCTTTACAGACGGATTGTTTTCTGCCTCGGCGATTGTGGAATATTGGATATGTTCATTATCAAGCGCAGCTTGAACGTCAAGCAAAGCGGAATTATGATTATGCATATTCCGTCCGGTAATAATCGCACATCTTGAACCGAGAGTTGAAAATCTGTTAAATGATAAAACACATCCGGCACCAGAATATATTTCGGTGGGAGAATATGCTGAAAAATTCATGATCAGTTCGATCCCTTCTCGAGCAATGAGCGCTTTACATCAAGTAATTGCTGCGAAAGATCGACATAATAATTTTGCGGATTTTCAAAACGGAGAACTTCATCCCAAACACGTGAAATCTCACCCAGGCAATAAGACCTGATCTGCTCGATATCGGGTTTATCGTATACTCTTTTTCCTCCGATATAAACAGGTTCAAGAATTTCTTTAACTGTGTAATCGGTAAATGTTTTACGCTTCCAGGTGTGGTCGGGATCACAAAGTGTAATCGGGCTATTGAAATCGAACTGCTCGTCAGCAAGCGCGATCAGATCAACAAGCATTTTTCCCGTCTGCTTCGAGAATAAGCGATAAACCTTCTTATATCCCGGAATAGTAATTTTTTCGATGTTTTCTGAAATCTTGATTTTAGGAACGAGTTTTCCGTCATGTTCGGCTGCGACAAGTTTATATACGCCTCCAAAGACAGGTTCACTCTTTGAGGTGATAAGGCGCTCACCTACTCCAAAGAAATCGACACAAGCGCCCTGCATGAGAATATCACGGATGATATATTCGTCAAGTGAATTAGATACAAATATACGGCAATCGGTGAGCCCCGCCTCATCAAGCATCTTTCTTGTTTTTTTGGTCAGATACGCAATATCTCCCGAGTCAATCCTTACGCCTTTGAGTCTTTTACCCATCGGTTCAAGGATTTCACGCGATGTTTTAATCGCGTTGGGAATTCCGGACTTTAAAACATTATAAGTATCAATGAGAAGAGTGCATGAATCAGGATAAATATTGGCATACGCAGCAAAAGCTTCGTATTCGGATGAATACATCTGAACCCATGAATGTGCCATTGTTCCTACTGCGGGAATACCGAACAGTGGCTCGCAGCACGCGCACGCTGTTCCCGAACAACCGCCGATATAAGCGGCTCTGGCGCCTAAAACTGCAGCATTTTCGCCTTGAGCTCTTCTGGAGCCGAATTCATATACTGCTCTGCCATCTGCTGCACGGACAATCCTGTTGGCTTTAGTGGCTATTAGGGACTGATGGTTTACCATCAAAAGTAGCATGGTTTCAAGAAGCTGTGCCTGAACAGCAGGCCCCTTTACCGTAATAACAGGCTCTTTTGGGAAGATCGGAGTTCCTTCCGGAACAGCGTAAACATCGCATGAAAACTTGAAGGTTCTAAGATATTCAAGAAATGCATCGGAAAACATCTTTTTTGACTTCAAATAAGCAATGTCTTCATCGTTAAAAGAGAAATTATCTATAAAATCTATTATACTGTTGAGTCCGGCGGCAATCGCAAAGCCACCGTTATCCGGAACTTTTCGAAAAAACAGGTCGAAGCATGCGATATCATCTTTTTTTCCGGTCTCAAAATAGCCGTTTCCCATTGTGAATTCATAAAAATCGCATAACAATGCAGGGTTGTATTTAGAGAAGCTCATATTCATGCCTTTCGTATAATAATTAATTTACATTATATTATATCAATTTTAATTTTAGTTGTCAATAAAATACGGTTTAATTTCATAAAAATTTATAATAATGCAATCGACAGCTAACGTTATTAACGACGAAAAAATCGCAAATAATTCATGTAATCAAGCAAAATACAAAATAAAAAGATAAACCGACTGTAATGTCGGTTTACCGAAATTATTGTTTTGGTGAAACGAAGAGCGGATCGAGTTTTCTGGGATCGTATTTATTCACGGCAGATTCATTGAACGTGATCAGTAATTCGTTTTCCCATTCAGTATACAGTTCATCGAGAATCGGAGATGCGATGTTATTATGTATTAACGATTTTTTTGATTCAAAGTAGCTTTCTTTTTCGTTTTTATCGCACTTCTGAATGATCCAGAATGAACTCGGAAGTTCTATAGTTCTGATTTCGTTAATATCCATTGAAAAAACTGCGTTTACTATGGTCGGATCAATTGAATAATTATAGTATAAATAGTATTCATAATTGAAAATGCCGTTTTTGTCGATTACAAGACCGTCCTCAGAAGCTTGTTTGTTGGAAAGCTCATAATAATTGCGGTCTTCTTCGGAAATATCGTCGGTAATCTTTAAATAATCTTCTGAATACTGGGATATCAAAGTTCCGAAATCTTCGCCGTCGATAGCCTTCTGGTATGCCTCATCGACGATTGCCTTCTTGGCGATCAGTTCATCAGTCGACAGAGTTGCTCCGGACGAATCCACCTTAGAAAGAGCGATATATCTGAATCTTTCGTATCCGTCAGAATAGTTGTTTCTCAGTTCGTCCTCAGTTATCTCATAACGTCCGCCCTCACCGAACAAATAATCCATAAGACATGAATTTTTATATGAAATAGAGACTACGTCTTTAAATTCGGCGCTTGTCAGCCCAAGTGATTTGCATATTTCAGTAAACTTTTCAATTCCGAGTTTTTCAACCCAGTTTTTCTGAAAAGACTCATCAAGAGCAGATTTTTGTTCTTCAGTAAGCGAAAGACCGAATTCATTGAATTTCTTTTCAGTAATGATATGCTGAATATAGCTCTTTTTTGTTTCCTGTATTATATGAGCGTAAAGCTTTGTACCGGTTGAATCCGCTTGCTCCGTAAGTGCAGACGTAAAATCAGTCACGCCGTAATATGACAAGTTGGATTGATAATTATCTCTCGTATACTGAGCATAAAAAGCATATGGACCTACCGGCATTTTCTCATTGTCGATAGTGGCAATATATGAAACATTGCTGCACGACGAAATAATCATAATAATTAAAGAAAAACAAAGCATTGCTGATGCGTATTTAATACTTTTCATTCAGCCCTCCGTAAATTGCTATAAAAAGGATTTTATATATTATAACATAATTTTAATAATAAGTCCATAGAAGGACACAAAAAATAAAAATAATTTTTCATCTCTGCCGCATTCAAAGAGTTTCTAAAAATAATTCAATATCCTGAATGAAATTATCTGATCTTAATGTAAAATAAGGTTTCGTTCCGGCGCTGAAAAGTAATCTTCCTTTAAAAGCAGACGTCATAACCGGTATTTTTTCTATGGAAATGCTTTCTGCAAAGAAAAACAGTAGCCTTCCGGAGGATTCCTTGATTTCGGAGATCCCTTTTTCGGCAGCGTTTGACCGGATCTTAGCGATCTTCATCAGCTGAATAACTTCTTTAGGCGGATCGCCGAATCTGTCGATCAGTTCGTCAAGAACATCAGAATAATCGTCCTCTGTTTCAATACACGCTATCACTTTGTATATCTCAATACGCGTGTCGCCGTCAGATATGTAATCGTCAGGGATATATGCGTTTATCTTTATATCAATGGTGCAATCGCGTTTGATCGATTTTTCGCCCTTTTCCTCAGCAACAGCTTCTTCAAGAAGCTTCATATACATATCAAATCCGACAGTCAAAAGGTGACCTGACTGTTCAGCTCCAAGGACGTTTCCTGCGCCCCTGATCTCAAGGTCTCTCATCGCAATCTTAAGTCCTGAGCCGAATTCGTTGAACTCCCTGATTGTCATCAGTCGTTTGTATGCATCCGAAGAAAGAGCTTTACCTTTTCTGAACAGAAAAAACGCATAAGCCCGTCTGTCAGTCCGTCCGACCCTGCCCCTGATCTGATGGAGCTGAGCAAGCCCCATTTTATCTGCATCTTCTATAATAAGAGTGTTGCAGTTTGGAACATCAACTCCGGTTTCAATAATGGTAGTGCATACAAGTACATCGATGCTTCCCTGCGTGAGATCTTCCCATATACGGGAAAGCTCCTCTTTTGACATCTTACCGTGGGCAACGCTGACACGTGCTCCGGTTTTATTCTCTATCAATGCCGCTGTTTTATAAATTGTTTCTATCCTGTTATGGAGATAGAAGCATTGTCCGCCTCTTGATATTTCTCTTTTAATCGCATCTGCAACTATGCCTATATCATATTCTGCAACATATGTGGTTACCGGAAATCTGTTATGGGGAGCCTCATTCAAAATAGAAATATCGCGTATTCCGGACAGAGACATATTCAACGTGCGCGGAATGGGAGTGGCGGAAAGAGAAAGGAAATCGACGCCCGGGCACATTTCCTTTAGGAACTCTTTGTGCGCAACACCGAAGCGCTGTTCTTCGTCTATTACCACAAGTCCGAGATTTTTAAAGGAAACGTCATTCTGAACAAGCCTGTGCGTGCCGACAATAACATCGATCTGTCCTTTTTTCAGTTTGGATAGAATTTCCTCCTGCTGTTTTGCATTTCTGAACCGTGAAAGCAGTTCAATATTGATCGGGTACCCGTAAAAACGTCTCAGAATGGTGTTGTAATGCTGAAATGCAAGAATAGTAGTCGGCGCCAAGATAACAGCCTGTTTCGCATCCATTACACATTTAAAAACGGCGCGCATGGCGACCTCTGTTTTACCGAAACCGACGTCGCCGCACAAAAGACGATCCATCGGGTGGGTTGATTCCATATCTTTTTTTATCTCATCAACACATCTGAGCTGATCTTCAGTTTCTTCAAACTCAAAGCATGCTTCAAAATCTCTCTGCCATTCGTTATCTGCAGAGAATGCGTAACCTTGAATCCTGGCTCTCTGTCCGTAAAGTGCAATGAGTTTTTGTGCAAGATCGCGAACCGCCTTTTTTACTCTTTGTTTTGTTTTATGCCATTCTGTCCCGCCTAGTTTATTTAGCTTAATTTTAACATCGGTATCTCCGCCGATATACTTGGAAATCTGATCAAGATGATCACACGGAATATATAATACATCCGTTCCGGCATATCTTAGTTTTATATAATCTTTAATAACACCCTGCGACTCAACTTTATGTATTCCGTCGTAAATACCTATTCCGTAATTTGAGTGGACAACATAATCACCCGGTTTTATATCCGTAAAACTTTTTATCCGCTCACCGCGTTCATATTTGCTTCTTACAGATCTCCTCGTTTCCGAGCTGCGGATATTCTTATATGAATAAACAACAGTCCTTATATCCGGAGCATAATAGCCGTATGGTATTACTCCGGACCAAATGGTAAGATTGTTTCTAATCCCGAATTCTTTATTCAGCTCGTCGGTATGACGAGCATCATTTGAAAGAATAAAGACTCGGTTGTCAGTTGAAAGATATTCGTCAATTTCGCTTTTCAACATCATAAAGGACGAGATCGAAGTCTGGAAAAGACGAATATCTATCAAGCTGTCTATAGGAAGATCCTGGACAGTACACGGTAGTGTTTCGAATACTATCGGCGAGATCATCTGGCTTTCAATAGATTTTATATCATAACAATAGTCACTGTCTAAAAAAGCATAGCCTTCACTTTTAAGGTATTTAATATCTGAATTTATCCGATTGACAGCTTCCTCGACTTTGCTTTTTACCGTCTTCCAGTCAAAAACAAAAAGAAGATCGTTTTTATTCAGATAGTTAAGAATATTTGCCTTCTTATTAAATTTTGCAGGGAAATACCTGTCATGGACAGGAATAATACCCTGATCAAGAAGATCGTAGTCTTTTTTTGTAAAGGAATTATTCTTTATAGGCTCAAGAATGCTCTTCAGCCGACTGACATTAGAATCAGCGCACTCCTGAGCAGGCGTAATGCGCACGGAGTCTTTCATTTCCGTGCGTCTTTGGGTTGTGATGTCAAAAACAGAAATACTGTCTACATCATCCCCGAAAAACTCTATCCTGTAAGGGATTTCTTCGCTTGGAGGAAAAATATCTATTATTCCTCCCCTGACTGAAAACTGTCCTGCCCCCTCTACGGTCGGGAAAAACTCATATCCCATTTTAACAAGTCTGTCAGGTATTTCATCAAATTTAACAGTATCACCGTTAAATATTTCGAATTCCTGAAAATCGTCAGGGTGCAACACAAGAGAACAAAGAGCTTCTGCAGGAATAATTACCGACGAAAAGTCACCTTTTCGTATGAATGACAGTGTTTCAAGACGTTTGTTCTCATCAAATCGGGAAACGCTTTCGACATTTCTGAAATTATACTCTTTTGCAGGAAAAACGACAGACTTTCCCGCAAAAGAATCCATAACCTCACGCACCTGACGCGCCGCCGCATCATCAGGAACGATTATAAAGGCTTTTCTTTTTGTGTCTTCACAAAGCAGAGCGGAAAAATAAGCTTTATGGACATCAACACCGAATACCGCGACAGACTTTTTGTCTGCCGCGGCTTCGTAAAGCTGATTATACCCTTTTAGCTGTTTAAGAAACGAAACAGTAGTATTCAACTTGCCACCTTAATTAAATTCGGCCATTGCTTTTTCTAAATTACCGGAAACAAAAAACTCTGCTATTCTGTAAAAGTCAGGAAGTCTTTCATCCAGGCGTTGCAGTTCATCATCTGTCATTTCACCGATAACCCAATCCTTTAAATCCATATCGGGGTTATCTCTGTCTGATACTCCGATTTTCAGCCTCGGGAATTTATCAGAGCCTAACAGCATGATAATACTCCTCAACCCCCTGTGTCCGCCATCGCTGCCTTGTCTTCTGATCCTCAGCTTGTTGGACGGGAGCGCTATATCGTCACATATAACAAAAATATGCTCCGGAGGAACCTTATAGAATGAAGCTGCCGCGAAAACAGCTTCGCCCGAAAGATTCATAAATGTCTGGGGCTTCATAAAAAGGACCTTCTTACCGCAGACAGTTCCTTCTCCGCAAAGTGATTTGAATTTCAGTTTGTTCGTTTTTATTCCGAGTTTATCTGCTATGTAGTCTACAGCAATCCATCCGACGTTATGTCTCGTATACGCATAACGTTTGCCGGGATTACCAAGACCGACAATTATGAAGTCCATACTTAGTTAAAATATACTGTCTTGCCGGTTCTATATGAAGTATATATAGCTTCAAGTATTTCACTGACAACAAGTGCCTGTTCGGGAAGGACAACAGGATCGGTATCGTTGACAACGGCATCAATCCACTGAGCCATATCGAGAAGAGAGGGATCGTTGTCACTTACGCCCTCGAAGTAATCAACGCCGCTTGTGGACAAATCGATTTTCTTAATATAGAGCTTGGAATATTCTTCACCGTTGATGCGCAATCCGTCAAAGAAGTCCGCGCCTGCTTCCGTGCCTGCAAGAGTACACGTTGCTTCTCTTGAATCGACAAGGTTTATAGCCCAGCTTGTTTCAAGAATAATCGTAGCGCCGTTTTTCATTTTGATAAATCCGAACGCAGAATCTTCAACGGTATATTTGTCAGGATCCCAGGGACCCCATGCATTCGCACTGTTAGGACGTTTGCCGAGTTTATAGTGGCAGTTACCTGTAACCGACTCGACTTCGTAGTTGTTCATCATCCAAAGCGTGAGATCAAGAGAATGAGTGCCGATATCGATCAGCGGACCTCCGCCCTGCTCTTCTTCATTCATAAATACGCCCCACGTAGGAACGGCACGTCTGCGAATCGCATGAGCCTTTGCAAAATATATATCACCGAGGACTCCCTCATCGCAAAGGCGTTTAAGATGGCGTATTTCTTTCCTTTGTCTGTTCTGATAACCAATCGTGAGTTTCTTTCCTGTTCTTTTTGCAGCTTCGAGCATTGCACGCGCGTCCGCAGCAGTTTTCGCCATTGGCTTTTCACACATTACATGCTTTCCTGCTTCAAGAGCTGCAATAGAAATTGGGGCATGTGATTTGTTGGGAGTGCAAACATGTATCACATCTATAGTTTTATCTTCAAGAAGCTTGTGGTAATCGGTATATACGGCTGCATCTATTGTTCCGTAATCCTTTGCGGCTTTTTCCGCACGTTCGGGAATAATATCGCAAAACGCGACCATTTCGACGTTACTGAGCTTTGCCAGTGAAGGCATATGCTTACCGTTTGCAATTCCTCCGCATCCGATAATTCCAATTCTGATTTTATCTGCCATAATAATTCTCCTTTATATGTTTTTTCTATTATACCAAATTTTATTCTTCTTGTCAATCTGAAATTAAACTTTTTCGCCTGTTTTTTGTTATTAATTAACGCTTGACAATCATTGTGAAATATGGTAAGATTATAAAAGAAATAATCTGAAACTATGACACACAACATATCATATAATCTGAGAGGTGTTACGATTGAAAGTTCTTCTGTATTTTGAAGGAATAGACAAGATATCGAAGTCCGGAGTAGGAATGGCGATGTCTCATCAGATAAAAGCACTTGAATCCGCAGGGGTAGATTATACACTTGATCCCGAAGACGATTATGACATTCTTCACATAAACACGGTATTCATTAACAGCGAACCTATCATAGCTCAAGCCAAAAAAAAGGGCGCAGCAATAATTTACCATGCGCATTCTACCGAAGAGGACTTCCGTAATTCATTTATCTTCTCCAACATGGTTTCGAAGTTTGTTAAGGAACGGCTGATGCTTCTTTATAGAACCGCAGACTGTATTATTGCGCCTACGCCTTATGCAAGAGATCTTCTTCTGGAGAGATACAGAATTAATGCGCCTATCGAAGTTGTTTCAAACGGAGTAAACGTTAACAGGTTTTATCATGACCCTGTTAAAGCGGAGGCATTTCGCAAATATTTCGGTTTTTCAAAAGACGATAAAATTGTTATCGCCTCAGGACTGTGGATAAAAAGAAAGGGTATTCTTGATTTTATCAAGGTTGCAGAAATGCTGCCCAACGTAAAATTCGTCTGGTTCGGTTCTACACCTCTACTGTCCATTCCTCTTGAAATACGCAATGCTGTAACGACAGACCATCCCGCAAACGTCTTTTTCCCCGGTTATATGCAGGGCGAAGTATATGAAGGCGCATTTTCATCTGCCGATATCTTTTTCTTCCCGACATACGAAGAGACGGAGGGAATCGTTATTCTCGAGAGTCTTGCATGCTCAGGAACTATCGTTGTCAGGGATATTCCCGTTTATCAGGATTGGCTGAAAGACGGCGTAAACTGTTTTAAAGGCAAAACAAACGAAGAATTCGCGAAACTGATACAGGATAAAATCGACGGTAAGCTTCCTGACGTATCTGTTGCGGCACGAAAGACTGCGGAAGAGCGCGATATAAAACAGATCGGACAGAAGCTAAAAAGGATATATGAATCAACTCAGGAAGACGTAATTACCACTGCCATACGCAAATTCGGCAAAGAAAACTATATGGAAAAAAAGCTCCGCATCGGTCTGTTCTCGGACACCTATCTTCCCGATGTTAACGGTGTTGCCGTTTCCGTAGAAACACTTCGAAAACAGCTCCAAAAAATGGGGCATACCGTTTACGTTATTACAGCTACGCTTGACACGAAGCTTATAGGCGGTGTTGAATTTGAAAACGGCGTGCTCCGAATCCCTGCGTTAAAAATCAAGCAGTTATACGGATATCGTATATCGAGACCGATGAGTATTCAGGCAATGGAGTATATCAAGAATATGAATCTCGATATCATCCATATAAATACAGAGTTCACCATAAGGATGATTGCAATTTCGGCATCAAAACTCTATGGAATCCCCTATTGTTATACAAGCCACACGATGTGGGAAGATTATACTCACTATATCACCAAAGGATATTTTGATAAAACATCGCGTAAAATGGTTGGAATGTATACGAAGCATTTGTATGACAAAGACTGTGAAATAATCGTTCCGTCTAAAAAGACGTATGAGGTCCTGAAGGAATACGGAATAAAAAAACAGATGCATATTGTTCCGACAGGTATCGATACGGCAAGACTGAATCCGAAAAATGTCGACCGGGACATCGTTGAGGGTATTCTTACAAAGCTTGGCGTAAAAGACAAATTCAGGATAGTTTATGTAGGAAGAATCGCGCATGAAAAAAGTCTTGATTTTATTATTGAAAGAATGCCGGACGTAATCAGGAAATATCCCGACACGGTTCTGCTAATCACCGGTTACGGTCCTGCGGAAGACGACTTGAAAACTATAGTAAAAGAACGCAAGCTTGAAGATAGAATATTTTTCCTAGGCAAGCAGCCTCCTGAAACGATACAAAATTATTTTGCTCTGGGCGAGTTTTTTGTAACGGCGTCAACCAGTGAGACTCAGGGATTGACTTATATCGAGTCGATGGCCGCGGGAATCCCGGTAATAGCACGATATGATGAATGCCTCGACGACGTTCTTATAGAAAACGTAACCGGATTCACATTTAACGATTCTGAATCATTCCTTGCCGCTATAGATAAATTCAGAGAGCTTTCTGATGAAGAACGTTCCATGATGAAAGAGAACGCCATCAAGAAAGCGGAAGAATTCTCTTTGGAAACATTCGGCGAAAACGTCATTAAAGCATATTACAGAGCGATCAGAAAGAATACACTGAAACGCAGCCCAAGAAATCCGAACGAAAAATAGATCAGCCAAATGAAAGGAATAAAGAAATGGAAGACTACAAGATAGGCATTGACCTCGGCGGTACAAACATTGCCGTAGGAATCGTTACGAAGGATGGTTCGATTCTGTCGAAAAAATCAGTTAAAACCGGATCCCAGCGTCCTTTTGAAGAAATCGTAAAGGATATGGCAGACTGCACCCTCTCTCTGCTGGAAGAAAACAGCATATCTCTTGAGAATGTTAGTCATATAGGAATTGGAGCACCGGGAAGCATCGACACCGCAAACGGTGTAATCGTTTATGCGAACAATTTCAAATATGGCGAGCATGTCCCTATGGCAAATCTTCTGAGAAAGTATATAGATAAACCTGTTTATATCGGCAATGACGCAAATGTGGCTGCGCTCGGCGAGGTAATATCCGGAGCGGCAAAAGGATTGAAAAACGCAATTATGATTACGCTTGGAACAGGTGTTGGCGGCGGAATCGTTATTGACGGAAAAATATATGAAGGTCAGCATTCTGCAGGAGCAGAACTTGGTCACATAATGCTTGTCAAGGACGGCGAACAGTGTACCTGCGGCAGAAAAGGATGCTGGGAAGCATACGCATCTGCAACAGCGCTTATCCGCCAGACAGCAAAAGCCATGAAAGATAATCCGGATTCGATTATGAATCAGATGACAACGCCTGACAATGTCAGCGGAAGAACAGCTTTTGAAGCAGCAAGAAAAGGCGACAAAGCAGGACAGGAAGTTGTTGACAGATATATTGAGTATATAGCTGAAGGACTGATAGATATGATCAATATTTTCAGACCTGAAATACTTATAATCGGCGGCGGAATCTGTAATGAAGGTGATTATCTGCTCAAACCGATGCGCAGTTATATAAATAAATATGTTTATGCCGGATCAAGACTTCCAGAGCAAAAAATCGCAGTTGCAAAACTCGGCAACGATGCAGGTATAATCGGCGCGGCCTTCTTAGCGTAATTAATATTTAATAGAAAAAACCGACAACTTGTCGGTTTTTTTTGTTTTTACAGATTTTTTACGGCCAGATATCGTGAATGCTCGTTACGGTAATCGGAATATCTTTAACGGGATGAGAAAAACTTATACTGTATGCATGCAGCATCTGTCTTTCATAACCGTCATTTTCATCTCCGTAAAGGAAATCTCCGCACAACGGGTGGTTGATATATGCCATATGGACTCTTATCTGATGAGTTCTGCCTGTTTCGGGTATGATTTCCACATACGAAATCCCATTGATCGTTTTTAAAGTTTTATAGTGAGTAACTGCAGGAAGACCGTCGTTGCTGACAATCCGCCTGATCGTTGCGGCATCGGGACGTATTATCGGGTAGCTGATCGTGCCTGATTTTTCTGTTTCTCCGTGAACAATAGCGTGATATATCTTTAAGAATTTATGAGATACAAGCTGTTTTCGGAGCCTGTCATGGCTGAGAGAGTTTTTTGCAAGCAATACCACGCCGGACGTATTTTTGTCAAGTCTCGTCACACACCGAAAAACGCCGTCATCACCGTTTTCATTTAGATAAGCAACAACGAGATTGGCGAGACTGTCGTTAACATGACCCTTAGATGGATGCACGGGTAAATATGGCGGCTTATCGACAGCAAGAATGTCCTCGTCCTCATAAAGTATTTCTAAATCACCTTTGACCGGAGCAATATTACTTTCTTTTCTTTCAGGAAGACGAATTTCAAGCGAATCCCCTGCTTTGAGTATCTCTGTCACATAAACGCGTTTTCCGTTAAGCAAAATCCCGTCTTCGCTTGATTTCAGGCGTTTAATTCCGGAATTAGAAAGGTGACATTCATTCAAAAGGAATGCTTTTACTGTTTTATTCCCGTATGTCGGGTCTATTGAAAAAATAAGATTACGTTTCATAATTTAATTTTAACATATTTACGCAATAATGTCAATAATTATAAATAATAACTGCTTGACAAACGGCATAAGTTTTGCTAAAATAATTCAGTATTATGAAATAATATTCAATACTTCCACTTAATATCGGAGGAGTTCCCATGAAATTATCATTTTCAACCCTCGCCTGCCCCGAATACAGCTGGTCTGATATTTATTCGATGGCGAAAGACATCGGTTTTGACGGCATTGAAATAAGAGGCTTGGGCGACGATATATTTGCAGTTAATGCACAGCCTTTTTCTGACAATAAGATTTCTGAAACGATTAAAACTCTTGAAAGGCTCAATCTTGAGATTCCCTGTCTTTCATCCGGATGCGGCCTTAAATACACAGACAGGACAGAAGACAACCTAAATGAGATATCTCAGTATATTTCACTTGCAATTAAGCTTAAAACACCATATATTCGTATTCTTGCGGACAGAGAACCTATGCCGAAAGGCGAAGTGGACGATAATGAAATATGCAAAGTTCTGAAAAAAGCTGCTTTGATGGCAGAAGGAACGAACGTAACTTTACTCGTCGAAACCAACGGAGTATACGCAGATACAAAACGCTTAAAACGCCTGATAGATGAAGTAAACAGCGAACATGTTGCTGTATTGTGGGATGTCCACCATCCTTACAGATACGCCGCGGAAGAACCCGAGGAAACAGTACAAAACCTCGGTTCACTCATTAAATACGTACATGTCAAAGACTCTGTAATGATAAACGGTGAAGCATCATACAGAATGATGGGCGAAGGTGATCTTCCCATTGACAGAATGATGAATTCACTTAAAGAGTCAGGATACGACGGATATATTTCTCTTGAATGGGTAAAGCGCTGGGCTAAGAAATTAAGTGATGCAGGTGTTGTTTTCCCTCACTTTGCGCATTATATGCAGAAGTATCTTCATAAAAAAGAAGTGCTTCAGTTTAACATTGCTCATACCGGAAATTATATATGGCCTAAGGAGCATCTTATAGACTACACATTTCCGCAGGTCCTTGATAAAATTTGCGAGGAATTCCCCGATCAGTATGCATTCAGATATACGGAACTGGACTATACAAGAACTTATACTCAGTTCAGGGATGACGTTGATGAATTTGCAAGAGCCCTGATAGCGATGGGCGTTAGAAGCGGAGACCATGTTGCAATTTGGGCAACAAACGTTCCGCAATGGTATATCACGTTCTGGGCAACGACTAAAATAGGCGCTGTTCTTGTAACTGTCAATACGGCATATAAAATCCATGAAGCGGAGTATCTGTTGAGGCAGTCAGACACGCATACGCTTGTAATGATCGACGGGTTCAAAGATTCAAATTATATTGAAATAATTAAAGAACTGTGCCCTGAGCTTGAAACAAGCGAACCCGGACACCTGATTTGTGACAGATTGCCTCTTCTTAAAAATATTATAACCGTTCAGAGCGAGGTCAAGGGATGTTATACCTGGGAACAAGCACTTTCCCTCGCCGCAAAAACGCCCATTTCAGCCGTTTATAAGAGAGCTGCTAGCGTAAACAAGGATGACGTATGCAATATGCAGTATACATCCGGAACGACAGGATTTCCAAAGGGCGTTATGCTGACGCACTATAACGTTGTCAATAATGGAAAAGCTATCGGCGACTGTATGGACCTTTCTACCGCAGACAGAATGATGATTCAGGTTCCGATGTTCCACTGTTTCGGTATGGTGCTCGCGATGACGGCTTCCGTAACACACGGAACAACAATGAGTCCGATAACAGCTTTTTCTCCCCGAAAAGGTCTTGATTGCATAAACAAAGAAAAAATAACGGCTTTTCACGGTGTTCCGACAATGTTTATTGCAATGCTTAATCACGAAAACTTTGCCACGACGGATTTTTCGTATATGCGAACGGGTATAATGGCCGGCAGCCCCTGCCCGATCAAAGTAATGGAAGAAGTAATCGAAAAAATGCATATGAAAGATATTTGCATCACATACGGTCAGACGGAAGCATCCCCGGGCTGCACAATGTCAAAGACAACCGATTCCATTGATTTGCGCGTTAATACTGTCGGTGCTGCAATGTTCGGTGTAGAATGCAAAATCGTAGATCCTGAGACAGGTGAAGACTTACCTGACAACGTCGACGGCGAATTTGTTGCAAAAGGCTACAATATCATGAAAGGTTACTATAAGATGCCTGAGTCGACTGCGGCAGCTATTGATGAGAAGGGGTGGCTTCATACCGGAGATCTTGCGAGAAGATTACCAAACGGATATTATAAAATCACCGGCCGCATAAAAGACATGATTATCAGGGGTGGAGAAAATATTTATCCGAAAGAGATCGAGGATTTTATCTATACTCATCCGAAAGTTAAAGACGTTCAGGTAATCGGGGTGCCCGATAAGCAGTACGGAGAAGAAATAATGGCGTGCGTAATCAAGGGTGATGAAAGCTTAACCGAAGATGAACTCAGAGAATTCATTTTAACGCATATTGCCAAACATAAATGCCCGAAATACATCGATTTTATAACTGAATTCCCCATGAATGCGGCAGGCAAGATTTTAAAATATAAAATGCGCGAGAATGCCGTTGAAAAATTGGGGCTTCATGATGACAGCAAAATAGAAACAGCGTAAAAAATATCCGCCTGTGACTCAGGCGGATATTTTTTGTATGTTATATTTGATCAGTCGAGAATTTCGCCTTCCGCGGTTCCTGCGATACCTGCTGCGTTTGCTTCATCGGTATCAATATGCATGGCAGGAGCATAATTGGGATTAACCCTTACAACTACGTCGCCGAATATAAGCTTTCTGTTTCCGCCGTCATATTTTACGCTGACAATCTGTTTGTCTTTAAGACCGTATTCCTCTGCTGTTGCAGGATCAAGATGAACGTGTCTCATAGCAGCGATTGCGCCTTCGTCGACCGTATATTCGCCTGCGGGGCCTTTAACAGTAACAGGTGCGCTACCTTTGATATCGCCGGACTCACGGACAGGAACTGTCAGACCGAGCGCTCTGGCATCTGTGAATGAAAGTTCAAGCTGTGTATCTTTTCTGCACGGACCGAGAATGGAAACTTTAAGTTCGCCCTTAGGTCCGCAAACAGTAACCTTTTCTTCGGAAAGGAACTGTCCCGGCTGAGAAAGCATCTTTTTAGGTGTGAGTTCATGTCCTTTTCCGTAAAGGATCTCAAGCTGTTCAGCATTTACATGAATGTGTCTTGCGGACATTTCAATTAAAATCTTTTTCATTAATGTACTCCTGATAATTTATTTTTATTATTATAAACCCATTTAATAAAATTGTCAATAAAAAAAATATTACAATTAAGTATAATTATAAATACAGTTCACGTGCGATCTATTTGACACTAATCTTCTGCTGTGCCCTTGTTTCTTTGATTATTTCAACTGCTTTCAAAGAAAGCTTCGTTATTTCATCCCATTGCTTTGACTTGATAAGCGCATCTTTTACCATAAAGGTGCCGCCGCAAGCTATTATTTTATTAAATGAAATGTATGTTGCAAGATTATCGGCGGTTATTCCTCCTGTAGGAATAAAGCATATCTCACCGTAGGCTGCGCTCATTGCCTTAATTTTGGCAAGGCCGCCGCTTTGCTCCGCAGGGAAGAACTTAACGACATCAATACCGCGTTCAAGCGCAAGCTCGATTTCGGATGGAATAGAAATTCCGGGAGCCATAGGAATTTGCCTGTCAATACAGTAATCGACAACCCTTGGGTTAAAGCCCGGAGATACGATAAATTCTGCTCCCGCATCAATAGCCCTGTCTGCATTTTCTGTTGTAAGCACGGTCCCTGCGCCTATAATCATTTTTAAATCAGATTTTTTCAGTTTTCTTATTGCGTCTTCTGCTGCGTTTGTTCTGAACGTGATTTCAGCAACGTCTATTCCTCCCTTCAAGAGAGCTTCTGACAAAGGAAGGATATCGTCAGCATTATCAAGCTTTATTACGGGAATGATCCCTGTTTTTTTTAATTTTTCAAAAATAGTATCCATTTTTCGACTCCGTGATATTGATAATTTCAGCAAAATATGATAAAATAGTAGCAGAAACGAGGATTTGCCGTATGAAAACAAATAACAGAATATGGGAAATAGATTTCTTGCGAGGAATCGCTTTTTTATGTATGGTCTACGATCACGTAGTTTTCGACCTTAACAGCATTTTCGGTGTAAAGACCGTCCAGCTCGATTTTATCGGTGACTTTTCTGCAATTCTTTTTATGCTGCTTTGCGGAATATCGACGACATTGTCTAAAAACTGCGTAAAACGCGGTGCAATCGTATTCGGTGCGGCTATGGGGCTAACAGCAATCACTTTCGTGATTGATTTGCTTTTTGATACGAAACTTGTAATTGTATTCGGCATTCTTCATATGCTCGGAATTGCAATGATGTTGTCATACTTTATAAAAAAGCTGCCGATTGCTGTTACTGCAGTATTATCCGCAATAATTTACGCGCTGCATTTTATTGTCAGAAACATCAGAAATGCCGGCAATCTGTTTTTTCTGTTCGGTGTACACAATGCGGCATTCTATTCAAGTGACTATTACCCACTGATACCGCATTTGGCAACTGTTTTTATCGGGATCATCATAGGAAAGCTTTTGTATTCCGAAAAAAAGAGCCTCTTTAGCTTTTCAGTCGGAAAAAACCCGATTTCGTTTATAGGAAAGCATTCTCTTATTCTGTATCTGACGCATCAGCCCGTAGTTATGGCAATTCTATTTGTGATCTTGAAGCTTTCAGGCATCATTTGAATTTTTACACGGTGCATTCTTAAAAAATTCAGTTGTATTGATTCTGCAAACTCCGCTTTCTTTTTTAAACCCCAGTCCGGTAAGGAATTTATCGAGCTCGGGGTTTTTTGATGTAACATCGGTTTTTCCGGCGTAATCAAGGCGGCTCAAAGCAGCCCGCAAGACACTTTCTCGAAGAAGATCGTTATTTTCTTTATAAACGACTATATTCAGTATTTCCGAGTTATCGGCAGAGTATTCGCATTCCGCCAGCTTTTCATTTCCGTCGGACACAACAAATGCTTCATTATTGCCGCGTTTTTCAGGTAATATAGATATCATATTAAACCTCACTTTAATTAATTAGCGTATCTCAACGCTGTCATACCCGAGAATTCCTCTGAGCTCAGAAATAAGCGGTGCGGTGATCCGCACATCGCATTTTGAAAATCTTCCCTGTTTTTTCCTGTCTATAAACCTGAAAAATACGGGAGAGTTTCCCCTGCTAGATACAAGCGTATCCACGCATCTGTTAAAATTAGCCCCGTCTTTCTCATGGAAATTGATATAAAGGCTCTTACCCTCATACTCATCCCTGGGGATATAAACTTCGTTGGTGGGCGCAGGAGTATCATGACCGTTGACTTCAGTCAGATCATTCAGAACGATCGAGGCAGTAAGCTGCGATGAGCTGTCGTCGTCATCATCTGAAGAAGCTCTTGACATATCTTCTTTAATGCTGAGTCTTCCGTCAATGATAACGATCTTATCTTCGACAAGTTTCGATGAAAATGCATCGTAGGATTTTCCAAATACAAGTATTTCGATCGATCCCGACAAATCCTGAAGAACGCAAATCATCATTTGCTTATCGTTCTTCGTCATCTTTTTGGTTACTTTCGTCAGTATGCCGAAGACGCGAATCTTATCGTTATTCTGATATGGGTTTACATCCGAGTAAATGCTTGAAATCTCAACTGCACCGGAACGTAAAAACTCTTCATGATACTCTTTCATAGGATGATCGGTAAGATAAATGCCTGTGACTTCTTTTTCAAGTTTGAGTTTTTCGCGCTTTGAATACTCCGGAACATCAGGATATACATAAGGCTGGGTTTCTTCTTCAACGTTTCCGAAGAGGTTCATCTGCCCCTCCTCGCGTTCTTTTATATCTTCGGCAACTAGTTTTCTGATTTCAGGAAAGCTTACTTCGAGCTGCTGTCTCGGCTGATTGAAGCAGTCGAAGGCACCGCATCGTATAAGACTTTCAACTGTTTTGGAATCTACTGAATATCCGTCGAACATTCTGCTGCAAAAATCGTAGAAACTCTTAAACGGTCCGTTTTCACCGCGTTCTTTCAGTATATCAGCAATAGCACCCTGACCGACACTCTTTACACCGGAAAGGCCGAAGCGTATCTTATCCTGTGATACGGTAAAAATATCTTCCGATTCATTGATATCCGGCGGCATAACATCGATAGATTGCTTAGTGCACTCATTGATGTAGCCTACCATTTTATCTGTTTTTCCCAAAACGCTTGTAAGGAGCGCAGCCATATATTCACGCTTATAATGCGTTTTTAAAAAGGCTGTATAATACGTAACATATGCATACGCCGCGGCATGAGATTTATTAAAGGCGTATTCGGCGAATTTTATCATATCATCGAATATTTCGTTTGCTACGTCGGCTGGAACTCCGTTAGCTACGCATCCCGGAATTTCGACAGACCCGTCATCACGTTTTTTCCCATTTATAAAATATTCACGTTCACGCGCCATAACATCCATCTGTTTCTTACCCATGGCTTTGCGAACGATATCGGCACGACCGTATGAGTAACCAGCAAGCTCCCTTACGATCTGCATTACCTGTTCCTGATAAACCATAACTCCGTACGTAACTTTCAGGCTGTTTTCAAGAAGAGGATGTTTATATTGAATACTTTCGGGATGTGATTTATTGTTGATATACGTCGGGATATTATCCATCGGACCGGGACGGTAAAGGGATATAATAGCCGTAATATCTTCAATACTTTTCGGCTTAAGAGATACAAGGGTTTGCTTCATACCGCCTGATTCAAGCTGGAATATGCCGTCTGTTTCACCGCGAGAAAGAAGCTCATAAACCTCCGGATCGTCGATATCGACCTTTTCGATATTGAAATCAGGAACTTTCTTTCTGACCAGTTTACATGCATCCTCAATAACGGTGAGGTTTCGCAGCCCGAGGAAGTCCATTTTAACCAAACCGACTTCTTCAACAATCTTCATATCGAACTGAGACACGGTTACACCGTCGTTAACAGCGACAGGAACATATGTATAGATCGGATTTTCCGCAATTACTATACCGCATGCATGAACTGAGGGGTTACGTGGTGAATTCTCGATGGTTTCGGAAGTATCAAGCAAATCTCGGATCCTGTCATCAGATTCGTAAAGGCTTTTAAGTTCAGGAACTTTGTTTATTGCTTCACGAATGGTCATTTTATCGGGGATCATTTTTGTAAGACGGTTTGCCTCACCTACGGAAAAACCGAGAACACGGGCAACGTCTTTTATGGCTGCCTTTGCTTTTAATGTAATAAACGTTACAATATTGGCGACATTCTTTTCGCCGTATTTATGCTGAACATATTCAAAAACTTCGTTTCTTCTTACCGGGCACATATCAACGTCGAAGTCCGGCATGGAGATTCGTTCAGGATTAAGGAATCTTTCAAAGATCAGGTTATAACGAATAGGTTCAATATTGGTAATTCTCGTGCAGTATGCAACGATACTTCCCGCACCGGAACCTCTGCCAGGACCGATGGGGATTCCGTGAGATTTGGCATAGTTGATAAAATCCCAGACTATCAGAAAATAGTCTACAAAGCCCATTCTGTTTATAATATCAAGCTCATATTCTACCCTTTCAACAAGCTCTTTTGTTCTCTGCTCCGGCGTATATCTTTGCTCAAAGCCTTCAAAAGTCAGCTTGCGCAGATAGTCGTAGTGAGACAATCCTTCAGTCCACTTGAATACGGGAAGGAAATAAACTCTTTTTTTCGGATCGTCTATTTCAGGGAAAACGACGTTGCACTGATCAGCTATTTTTACGGTATTGTCGATCGCTTCAGGCACAAACTCAAAAAGCGAACGCATTTCCTGTTCGGATTTAAGATAAAACTCGTCTGTGGAAAAGCCCATGCCGCTTTCTTCATCTATCGTTTTCTGTATCTGAACGTAGATAAGAACTTTCTGTGCATGTGCGTCTTTTTTCTGAAGATAATGAGCATCGTTAGTAGCGACAAGAGGAATACCTGTTTCACGATGGATGCGCAAAAGCCCGTCCATGACCTTTTTCTGCTCCTCAATTCCGTGATCCTGAAGCTCAAGATAGTAATTACCTTCGCCGAATATGGAAAGATATTTCAACGCAAGAGCTTTTGCATCATCATACCTGTCTGCAAGCAAAAGCTGAGGAATATCTCCGGCAAGACATGCAGAAAGACAGATAAGCCCCTCATGATATTTCTCTATAAGCTCCATATCAACGCGCGGTTTATAATAGAAGCCTTCCAGATTGGCAAGCGATACCATCTCGATAAGATTTTTATAACCTTCGTTGTTCTTACAAAGAAGTATAAGATGTCCGTTATTACCGTCCAGCTCTTTTGTTTTGTCAAAGCGGGTCCTTGCTGCAGTGTAAACTTCACAACCTATTATAGGCTTTATACCTGCAGCTTTTGCATATTTATAAAAATATATTGTTCCGTACATATTGCCGTGATCAGTCATGGCAACTGCAGTCTGCCCCATTTCCTTTATCAGAGCAGGCATTTTTTTAACTTTGCATGCTCCGTCAAGCAGACTGTATTCAGTATGTACATGTAGATGGACAAATCCCATATTGTTTACCTTTTTTTTGTTAGATCTATCAGTTTTTTCATTCTGTGCGCTACTCCCGATTTAGACAGAACGGGGGTCATTTTTTTACCGAGTTCCTCGAGGGTCAGATCGGGAAACGCCAATCTCGTTTCAGCAAGTTCAACAAGCTCTGAGGAGACGTTAAGATACTCTTTTTTCTTTAATTTATTGATAGCTTTGATCTGTTTCTGAGACGCGGAAATGCTTTTTTCAATATTGGCGTTTTCGCAGTTTACAGCTCTGTTTACGTTATTCTTCAGGCTTTTTTCGAATTCGGCATTAATAAAATCAAAGACTGATGATGACGCCCCAATATATGCGAGGAAATCGCGAATCCCATCCAGATTCTTAAGATAAAGAACACGAACTCCTTTGCGGAGAACGCTCTTGAAATGAATATCGTATTCCTCCGCGAAGCGGATAAGATCGTCTGCCAGCATCTGATGCCCTGTACGAATTTCAAGATGATATGATTTTTCGGGAGAACACAGGAATCCACCTCCTATGAAAACTCCGCGGAGAAAGGCCGAAGGACAGCAATCATTTTCAAAAGCGGAATAATCTATCCTTAACGGTGGACCAACGCTTACGTCCCCTATCTTCGTTATCAGATCAGACGTATGAGGATAATATATATCAATATAATAATTTATATTTTTCGTTTGTTTCTCGCTGATTTTGAAGTCGGTAAAATCTAAATGGCGAAAAAAATCTTCATATCTCTTTATAATACATTCGTTTTCGGACCTGAAAGAAATTCGATCTCCGGAAAAAATGCCGGAAAAGAGCAGAAAACCGTATAGTTCTGCCTTTTTACAACACAGGTTAGTATTTTTTCGACAAAGAGACTCTTTAACCTTTACAGTATATGACATCAGAAAATTCTAATCTCCGTTTCAAGTGTAACTCCGAATTTACGAAAGACTTCGGACTGAATGATTTTAATGAGTTCCTTAACGTCAGAAGCGGTTGCATTACCGGTATTAACAATAAAACCCGCATGTTTTACGCTTACCTGAGCACCGCCGACCGTTACGCCTTTAAGTCCGCAGTCTTCAATCAGTTTTCCGGCAAAAAAGCCCTCAGGGCGTTTGAATACGCTGCCTGCGCTCGGTAAATCAAGCGGTTGTGAAGATATTCTTTTTTCCATTACCGCAGTCATTTCACTGCGAATACTACTGTAGGAGCCTTTATGAAGCTTTATAAGTGTTTTTGTGACAACGTCAGTGTCGTTGAAGCAAGACTGTCTGTAACCAAAGCAGTGCTCTTCGCCTCTTACAACGCATATATTGCCGTCTTTATCAACATATTCGGTTTGTTCGACGACATCTGATATCTGAGAACCGAATGCGCCGGCATTCATTATTACCGCACCGCCGACAGAACCGGGTATACCGAAGAGCTTTTCCATTCCTGACAACTCTTCCTTCAGAGCTGATGATGCAATAGCGGAAAGATAATTTCCCGCGCCGCACTCAATATAATTCTCAGAGATATGAAGAGTTGAAAGTCTGTCTGTTTTTATAAGAACAAAATCTAATATATCGTCTGAAAACAGAATATTTGAGCAGTTGCCGACTGTTTTATATTTTATTCCGTTTAAATTTAAGAGCTTCAATAAGCCCGAAACCTGATTTGTGTTTTCAGGATATACGACTAAAGGTGCTATCCCGCCTATCCTGAATGTTGATATCGATTTTGTTTCGAGATCGTTTTTAAAAAAGATGTTGTTTTCCTTGCAATAGTTGAGAACGTCAATCATATAACCACCGTATTGTTGCTTTTGTGACTTACTGCGGATTATTCATGCTTTCCATCAAGCGCTTATTAAGTTCTGCGGCTGCGTTATAGCCAAGACGTCTCTGGCGGTTATTCATTGCCGCTACTTCAATAATAATGGCAAGATTTCTGCCCGGTTTGATAGGAATGGTTACGGTCGGGCATTTCAGTCCGAGTATTTCATAGAAGTTTTCATCAAGGCCGAGTCGTTCATACTGTTTTTCGGGGTTCCAGGGTTCAAGCTGAATAACAAGATCGATTTTTTCAGATTCCTTGACGGCGCCCATACCGAATATATGGCGAACGTCAACGATACCTATTCCGCGAAGCTCTATCAGATGACGTATCATTTCTGGTGCAGTTCCAACAAGAGTTCTGTTTGACACACGTTTTATCTCAACGGCATCGTCGGCAACAAGCCTGTGTCCCCTTTTAAGCAACTCCATAGCGGTTTCGCTTTTACCTACACCGCTGTCGCCTATCATCAGTATGCCCTCGCCGTAAACCTCCACCAGAACACCGTGGGTTGTAATTCTCGGCGCAAGATAGACATTAAGAGAGCTTATAAGGTTATGAAGCAGATTAGATGATGAGTCTTCGCATTTTAATACGGGAATACTGTGTTTCTTTGCGACTTCGAGAAGCTCGGGGAGCACTTCGTGATTATGGGAAACAATAACTACAGGAATACCTGTTGAAAAAAGCTTTTCAAGTTTTTCAAGTCTCTCTTCAGAAGGAAACAATTTAAGGTAAGAGATTTCCTCTCTTCCCATAATCTGTATTCTTTTATCGTCAAAATAGTCATAAAAGCCCGCAAGCTGAAGTCCCGGTCTGTTTACAAGCGGAGTAGTGATAAAGATTTTGGATGTGTCGCTTTTCTCGCCTTCGGGTAAAAAAACGGCGGTGGAAAAAGTGTCTTTCATTATCTCGGAAAGAGAAACCTTGTATGTTTGGCTCACTGCATTTATCTCCGTTTAGTGATAAAATAAAAAGTATTTCCGCAAAGAGTCAGACGGTCCGAAAAGACCATCTGACTCCTATGTTTCGAAAATTGAATTATTCGGCGTCCGAGGTATTTTCAGAAGCCGTTTCATCCGATACAATATTAACATCGTCGGAAACGATTTCTTCCGCAGCGGGAGCATCGGAATTTGCTTCTTCTACCGCACGGATAGAAAGGCTGACGCGTTTTGCTTCAACGTTGATCTCAGTGATCTGCGCCTTTACCTGCTGACCGACTTCAAGCACATCGGATACTTTTGCGATACGGCGGGGAGCAATCTGAGAAATATGTACGAGACCGTCAATATTCTTGATAACCGAAACGAAAGCGCCGTAAGGCATGATCTTAAGAACGGTTACATCAATAATATCACCGACTTTATATGTTTCCGTAAGTATCTTCCAGGGATTCTCGTTTTCATCCTTCATGGTAAGCGAAATCTTCTTTGTTTCGGGGTTGAGGCTCTTTACCTTAACCTTGACAGTGTCACCGACTTTAACGAGATCTGCGGGTTTGGATACTCTGTCCCAAGACATATCGGTTACGTGAACGAGTCCGTCTGCACCACCGATATCAACAAAGATACCGAAATCAGTAACGGATTTAACTACGCCCTGATATTCATTGCCTTCAGCGAGAGACTGCCAAAGAGCTTCATTTGCTTTCTGTTTTTCTTCTCTGAGAACACTCTTTATAGAGCCGATAATTCTCTTGCGTCTTCCCGACTTATCGTTATCAACTTCAATTATGCGCAGATTAACTTCTGTGCCAACGAGTGCATCAAAGTTTTCTTCACGTTTCAGAGACGCCTGTGATGCGGGGACAAAGACTCTGATCTTATTGACAAGAACGACTACGCCGCCCTTGACTGCCTCGACGACCTTTCCTCTTACTACGGCACCCTCTTCGTTTGCCTTGATGATTTTATCCATGCCCTGAGCGATATCAAGGCTACGCTTAGACAGAAGCGCCGTTCCGTCCGCATCGTTGACCTTGACAACAAATGCTTCGATCTCATCGCCGATTTTAAGCGGTGTCTCATCGTTCTCAAATTCAGCCGCAGGGATAAAGCCGGCATATTTGAGTCCTAAATCGACCTGCACTTCCGTTCCGTTTATAGCCGTTACAACACCTTGAACGCGCTGTCCGTTACGGATCGTTCTAATCGATGCTTCGACGGCTTCAAGGAAATTAACATCCTCTTCTACCATCGGATTTTTGTTGTCGTTTTCGTTGTTCATGTTGTTAAAAACCTCCTCGACTGCACTTTCAGGGCATGAAGCACCGGAAGCCAGTCCTATTTTTTCGTATATATGGATGCCATTTGGTAACGAATCAAGTTGCTCATAAAAAACCGCCTTGCAGTTCCGTGATGCGATTTCATAGAGCTTTCTGGTGTTGGAACTTTTAGGAGAACCGATAATAATGAATAAATCGACGTTCCGGGAAAGTTCTTCAACCTCTTTTTGTCTGATTTCCGTTGAATTGCAAATAGTATTGTGAATTGTTATATACGGAAAATCAGCAATAAATTCCTTTATTCTTCTAAACTCAGATACTATAAACGTTGTTTGAAATACTAAATCCGTTCCGATACCGGAAAAAGCAGGATCAGAAACAAGCGTTTTTATATCTTCGAAGGATTCGGCAAAGACATAATTATTCTTAGCATGTCCGGCGATACCGATTGTTTCGGGATGTTCGGGATTACCGACAATTATCAGGTTATCTGACTGTGATGCGATTCTATGGATATTCTTGACTTTCGGACAGGTCATATCATAGAATGATATGTTTCTTGCCTTCAGACTTTCCTCAACTGCGGCAGATACTCCGTGAGCCCGAATGACGGCAATTGAATTGTCCGGAATACTGTCAGCTGACTCAACAATTACGGCACCTAGGGATATAAGCTGCTCTGTGATTTTATCGTTATGAATAAGCTCGCCTATCAAATAAACAGGAAGCTGCCTGTTTTTCAGAATATCGAAAGTTTGCTCGACCGCCCGTTTAACTCCGAAGCAGAAGCCGTTTGTTTTGGTCTTATATATTTTCATATATTGTCTTCGTTGAGAGAATAGACTTTATTCATCAATAATTCTCCGGCTTTGCTCATTTCCTCAGGTTTGACGCCGTCTTTGAATTCCTCATCAATAGTAAATGGCTTGCCGATGTAAACTTTTATGCTGTTGAAAAGGAAAAACATTCTTTTATAGTCTATACGGACAGGCAGCATAGTTGCTTTGGACTTCATTGCTATCATTACGAATCCCGCTTTGATCTCCGGCGGACGACCGTCTTTTGTAAGTCCGTTTTTGACTCTTGTACCTTCAGGGAAAATACCTAAAATATTCTTACTTTTAAGAGTTTTAAGTGAGTTTTTTATTGCAGAAAGGTCTGCCTTTTCTCTATCTACAGGAAAAGCCCCGTATTTTTTTGCGAAGAATCTTACAACGGGAACCTTGAAAAGAGAAGCCTTGCCCATGAAGTTGATCTGTCTTTTGATGGCAATATTCAAAGGAAGAATATCAAACATCGACTGGTGATTGCAAAACAGGATCACAGGCCCCTCTTGAGGTTCGTTTTCACGACCGTAAATTCGGGTTCGATTGAAAAGATGACAGTATATATTAAATAATACTCTGGCAATTTTATAAAGCATTTAATCTGTTCTCTATTATTTGTAGCGCATAGGCTAAAGTTTGTTCAGGTTCAAACCCGCTGTTATCAAGTATTATCGCATCATCAGCAGGTTTCAGAGGAGCCACGGCGCGCTCCGAGTCGTTTTTATCACGTTTTTTCATGGTTGAGAGGATTTCTTCATAGGAAACACAATGAGGAGTGTCTTTCTGTTCCGTATATCTTCTCATTGCACGGTCCTCCGCCGAGGCTGTCAGGAAAATTTTGACATCCGCAGAGGGCAGAACAACGGTTCCGATATCTCTTCCGTCCATTACCGTATTCTCTTTTGCGGCAATATCTCTTTGCAGTCCGAGCAAAAACGCACGTACATCAGAAATTGCAGATACTGTTGATGCAGCAGATGAAATCTCATTAGTTCTGATCTTATCCGTTACGTCATCACCGTCAACATAAACGCGCTGATTACCGTTTATATGACGAAACGAAATCGAAGTATGCAAAAGCATTGAGGTGATTGAATCTTTATCGGATGGAGAATAGCCGGAATTAAGAGTTTTATACGCAACTGCTCTGTAAAGTGCGCCCGTATCAATATATGTATAGCCGAGCTTTGACGCAATTGCTTTGGCAAGACTGCTTTTTCCTGCTCCGGCAGGACCGTCTATTGCTATATTGACTGTTCTCATTTATTTACCGTTACTTTTATTCGTTGTATTCTTTTATTGCTCTGTGTCCGAGTCCGATAGCGACTTCATTCAGATGAAGCATTCCGATGCCGAAGAAAACCGCCACGGCGACGTGTTCACCGCTTCTTGCAACTGCGATTTTTCCGCCGATATTCATACCCATCGCTTTTTGCATTATCTGAATCACAGCCTCATGAGCTGCTCCCGCAACGGAGCCTTCCTCTTCATGAGTATCGCCGATTATTTTTTCTCTTTTCGCAAGAAAGACTGCACGGTCGATAATTTTATTGATCGAGGAGACATAATCGCCGCCGAAATCTATTGCGCCTACGTTTATATCGGATGAAACCAAGGATGATTTAAGAAGAGATTCCTCTTCACGTGTTGATGTGGCAGACATCCTTACTGCTGCCTGGGCAACGTCCCTGCTACCTTTTTCCTGCATAATATTACCTCATAATTGTCTTGCTGCCGATAATCCGGCAAGTCTGCCGGTAGAAAACGCTATCTGCAAATTAAAACCGCCTGTATAGGCATCGCAGTCTATAATCTCACCCGCAAAGAACAAACCTTCAACTATCTTTGACTGCATCGTTTTCGGATCGATATCTTTAACGGAAACTCCGCCTGATGTTATTATAGCCTCTTCAATCGGTCTTAATCCTTTTACGGTAAAATCAAGGCTTTTGAGCAGTTTCAACAGAGATAAACGTTCTGATTTGGTAATCGAATTGATTTTTTTATGTATTGGGATCTGTGAAAGACCAACAATAACAGGAATCATTTTTTTCGGAAGGAGATCGTCAAGTGAATTAACGAAGTCCTTATTTGCATATTTGGAAAAATCGGATAGAATTCTGGCATCAAGCGTTTTTTCATCAAGCGCCGGCTTTAAATCGAGACTGATAATATCACCTTTTTGCGCATGGGCGCTTGCGGATAAAACAATTGGACCGGAAAGACCTGAAGACGTAAAAAGCATTTCGCCGAAATCGGAAAAAACGGCTTTTCCGTTACGGTAAAGACCAAGCTGGGTATTCTTTAAAGAAAGACCCTCAAGTTCTGCACATATTCGGGATTCTTCAACATCTATCGGAACAAGAGAAGGTTTTACGGGGACGATTTTATGTCCGTTTTTTTCGGCGATCCTGTATCCCTCACCGTCTGAACCAGTTTGCGGATACGACTTGCCGCCTGTTGCCAGTATGACTGCCGAACATTCTATTTTAGTGCCGTCAGAAAGAACACAAGCCGACACATGGCCCTGTTCTGTGATAATGTCGGACAAAATTCCCTGATATTCCGATAAGTTTTTTCCTGAGCAATGCCTTTTCAGCGCATTGAGGATATCCGAAGAATGGTCTGAAACGGGAAAAACACGGTTTCCACGTTCCGTCTTCAATTCTACACCGAGTGACTCAAAAAACGATATGGTATCAGAAGGTAAAAATGATGAAACTGCAGAATAAAGAAATCTGCCGTTATTGACAACGTTACGCATAAAAGTGTCAAGATCGCAATTATTGGTAACGTTGCATCGACCTTTCCCGGTAATCAACAGTTTTCTTCCGAGGCTGTTATTCTTTTCGATAAGGACAATTTTTTTATTCTCGGCAGCTTTTGCCGCAAAACCTGCAGCCATCAAACCCGATGCGCCGCCGCCGACAACAACACAGTCTGCTTTCAGAACGTTCATTATTTCTTCCCAAGCGGATAGATAAATAGATTAGCAGATGAAAAGCAAATTCTATTATCTATCTTTTGTATTATAACAATTTTATACAAAAAAAGCAAGTGATTTCGTGAAATGTAATAAATAAATACGAAAATTTACAAAAAATTCGGAATTAACGATCTTCTGATGTTGTTAAATCTATGTTCTTTGGCGGTTTAGGTCCGAGATACTGATAGTATTGGCACAGCAGTTGACCGTTATATAGTTTTCTTCTTTTATCTGCAATTTTTCCGAACAGTTTTTCAAATGAAGGATGAGAGGTGATTATGTAAAAAGACCATGTATCAAGGCGCTTATAAACCTTACCGAGATCACGGTAAAGAGATTCGACTGCCCTCATTTCGCCTATACGTTCCCCATACGGAGGATTGGTCACGATAAAACCGTATTTATCATTTGAGTATAAATCAAGAACGTTCATCTGTTTGAAGGAGACAGCGTCCCCTACTCCCGCTTCTTTAGCGTGAAGAAGAGCTAAATCAACGGACTTAGGATTAAGATCGCTTCCGAAAATCGTCTGGGGAATATCCCGGATTTCGCCCGCCTTTGCTTCCTCTCTGACAGCCTTCCATATGCCGGAATCAAAGTCTTTCCATGTTTCACTGACGAAGCTTCTGTTTACACCCGGTGCGATATTCTTGGCAATCATTGCAGCCTCAATCGGAATGGTGCCTGATCCGCAAAGAGGATCCACAAGGATTCTGCCTCGTTTCCAGTAAGTCAGCAAAAGAAGCGCGCATGCCATTGTTTCTTTCAGGGGAGCTTCGCCTACGATTTTTCTGTATCCACGCTTGTTCAGCCCGGCACCGGTAGTATCAACGGTGATTGAAACGATATCTTTCAACAGGGCGACTTCAATTTTATATTTAGGACCGGTCTCATCAAAAACAGTCCTATTGTATTTTTCCTTCATCTTCTCGATTATCGCCTTTTTGGTAATAGACTGACAATCGGGAACGCTGTAAAGTCCTGACCTGACAGATCTGCCAACTACATGCATTTCTGCATCCTCGGGCAGATAATCTCCCCATGGAATCGCCTTTACCCCCTGAAAAAGCTCTTCAAAAGTGACAGCTTTGAATTCGGCGGCTCTGATAAGGATTCTGTCGGCAGTGCGAAGATTGATGTTGCAGCGCGCAATATCGCGCTCGTCGCCCCTGAAAGTGATCCTTCCGTTTTCAACTTTAAGATCGGAAAATCCTAAATTTTCAAGTTCTCTTGCGGTAATTGGCTCTATACCGAAAGCAGTGGTAGCAATAAGATCAAAAGTCATGAAATCCCCTGTTATTTATTACGTTTTATATATTGATTTTATCGAGAAATTCTTTCAGCTTTTCTTCATATGTATCCGGATCTGATTCATATGCAGCACAATGTCCGGCTCCTTCAGCAAGGAAAAACTTTTTATATCCGGAATTTTTAGCATTATAGAGATCTATGGACATCTGCGGAAGAATATAGGTATCGTTTTCTCCGTGTATAAAAAACATGGGGATCTCGCCGCATTTAGAAAGCGATCTGAGAGGGCTTGTATTTTTTGCATCGATACCGTATTTCTTTTTAAGAATAACGGTTGCAATCGTAAGCAGCGGGAACGCCTTTATCCTATAGTCAACACGAACGCGTTCCTTGAGGAAAGTGTAAAGATCGGAAAATGAACTGTCCGAAATAACGAAAGAAATATCACGAATCTGTGATGATGCGGCAAGGAGGATCGCCTGCGCTGCGCCGAACGATTCTCCGAAAAGACCGACTGGAATCTTTCCGGGGAAGCAGTCTTTTATCCAGTTGAAAATCGCAAGCGTATCATTGGCGTCAAGCACTGCCAATCCGAGATTTTCGCCGCCGCTGTGTCCGCAGAAACGATTATCCGGAATAATGACGGAAAAACCTTCACGTAAGAAGAATTCGGCGTATTTTTTCACAGCTTCTCCCGAAGAATTGTATCCGTGGAAAAGGAAAACTATTTTCTCAGGAGCTGCGCCGTCATCGCTGAGAGGAATATACAGGAAAGATATAGGAACACCTGACGAAGAATTGACGGTAAACCGTCTTTCATTCTGAAATCTTATTTCTGGTACAGGCGTTTTCTGCACGGACTTTTTAGGGCGAATTATGGAAGACACAAGAATGCGTTCGCCCATCACTATGAGAAAGGCAATGAACGCAATAATAAATATAAGCAAAACAACGAATTCCACTTTCATGCCCCCTTAATCCTGTTATAGTTATTTTAGCACATTTTAAATTAGATTTCAACACTTTTATTATTATTTTTATTTTTTTAGAAAAATTTTCACTTATTAAGATTGAAAAATCACAAGATATGTGGTAAAATATAAAAAGAAATAAAAGTATTATCACTCCGGAAGGGTCAACCGATGGAATGTAAAACCGAGACAAACAATAGCAACGGCAGAAATTATGAATACTACGGAGCGCATATCACAGACGGTGTATGCGTTTTTTGCGTATGGGCGCCGGACGTTAAGGATATATATGTTTTCGGCGATTTCAACGGCTATGTCAAGGAAGATCCCGACTTCAAAATGAAGCCCAACGGTGTTCCCGGAGAATTCGAATTGACAAAAAAAGGAATCGACTTTTTTTCTTCTTATAAATATCTTGTTATCACAAAAAACGGAAAGCTGGAAAAGGCTGATCCGTATTCTTTTTGCACGGACGTAAACGACGTTTTTACCTCTAAAATTTACGATCACACGTCATATCTGTGGCACGACAGCAAATGGCTTGAATCGAGAAAAAAGAAAGAAATCCGGAAATCACCGATGAACATTTACGAATGTCATATCGGATCATGGAAAAGAAAACAGGACGGATCATTTCTGAGCTACCGTGAGCTTGCCGAAGAAATTGTTCCTTATGTAAAAGAAAACGGATATACTCATATAGAGCTTATGCCTGTTATGGAACACCCGTTTTACGGATCCTGGGGGTATGAGATAACCGGTTATTTTGCCCCGTCCTCCCGTTACGGATCTCCTGACGGGCTGAAATACTTCGTAGATTACTGCCACTGCCACGGCATAGGGGTAATATTCGACTGGCAGGCGTGCCATTTCCCGAAAGACGAACAAGGGCTATACAGGTTCAACGGCGATTGGCTTTACGAATATTCCGATGAATCAAGAAGAGAGCTGCACGTATGGGGAACGTGCATGTTTGACCTATCAAAGGAAAGCGTTCGCTCATTTCTGATTTCGAGTGCGCTTTTCTGGATTGATAAATATCACATAGACGGACTCAGGACAGACGCAGTTTCTCCGATGCTGCTTCTTGATTTCGGCAGAGATCCCGGACAGTGGAACGAAAACGATTTCGGAGGACGTGAAAACATCGATGCGATCGGTTTTCTCAGGCAATTAAACAAATCAGTATCCGTTAATTATCCCGATGTTTTCACCATTGCGGAAGAAAGCAACGCATGGCCGATGGTTACAAGAGCAGAGCAGGCAGGCGGTTTAGGATTTACTTTTAAATGGAATATGGGATGGTCTCACGACACCATCGAATATGCGCAAACAGATCCTTTTTTCAGGAAAAACAATCATAAGAATATAGTTTTCCCTGCGTCATATGCATTTTCAGAAACTTTCATCCTCCCCTTTTCGCATGACGACGTATCCGCCGGCAGGAAGAGCATGTTTAAAAAAATGGCAGGAAACGCTGAAGACAGATTTTCGGAATTAAGGCTTTTTGCTGGCTACAAAATTGCCTTTCCCGGAAAAAAACTGACTTTTATGGGCAATGAATTCGGATACGAAAAAGAATGGGATCACGATGCGGAACAGGAAAGACAGTTTCTCTACGATGACGATCATGCCCGGTTGCTTTATTATATAAAAGAGCTGAATTATTTCTATCTAGAACATCCTTCCCTCTGGAAAGACGACGACAGAAACAAAAGCTTCAGATGGATCTCAAATAACGACGTAAACCAGAACATAATAGTATTCATTAGACAATGTGACGAAGAATCATTGATTTTCCTTTTTAATTTTGCGCCTGTCACAAGATACGATTATCGGATCGGGGTACCGGAAAACTGCGAATACACAGAAATTTTCTCGTCCGATGAAACGAGATTCGGAGGAACAGGTATAACAAACGGATCGCCGGACGTATATCCGTTTTACCAGCACGGAATGCCTCAGCAGATCGCTTTAACCGTGCCGCCGATATCAATGATTTGTCTGCAACAGAAAAAAACAGCTGAATATAAATCATAAATAAGGAGGAACAATTTATGATCAAAAAAAACAGATGTATCGCAATGCTTCTCGCAGGCGGACAGGGAAGCCGGTTGCACGTTCTTACAAAGAACATAGCTAAGCCGGCTGTTCCGTTCGGAGCAAAATACAGGATAATAGACTTCACGCTGTCTAACTGTATCAATTCCGGCATTGACGTTGTGGGTGTTCTTACCCAATATCAGCCGCTGGTGCTCAACCGTTATATCAGAAACGGTCTTCCGTGGGATCTTGACAGACTTTACGGAGGCGTATATATTCTTCCTCCGTATCAGCAGAACAGCGGCGCTGCATGGTATAAGGGAACAGCGAACGCCATTTATCAGAATATAAGATTTATTGAGCAGTATTCACCTGATTACGTGCTCATTCTTTCAGGTGACCATATTTATTCGATGGATTATTCGAAAATGATAGAATACCATGAAGAAAAGGGAGCAGACACAACAATTGCGGTAATAAAAGTTCCTATGTCCGAAGCATCAAGATTCGGCATTATGAACACCGCTCCCGACGGCAATATAGTCAGCTTTGAAGAAAAGCCCAAGGTACCGAAAAACAATGAAGCATCAATGGGTATTTACGTATTCACCTGGGAAAAGCTGAAAAAATATCTCATTGAAGACGATGCGAAACCTGATTCTTCAAACGATTTCGGAAAAAACATTATTCCGGAAATGCTCAACAGCGGAGAAAAGATGTTTGCATATCCGTTTGACGGATACTGGAAGGACGTTGGAACGATAGACAGCCTATGGGAAGCGAATATGGATCTTCTCAACGAGGGTACAAGCGATATAATCAATAATCCCAACTGGAGAATTTATGCGAGAAATCCTGTTTGTCCTCCGCAATATATCGGCGAAGGCGCCTCGCTTAAGGATACAATAATATCTGAGGGCTGCGAAATATACGGAACGATAGACCATTCCGTAATATTCTATAAAGTTTTTGTAGATAAAGACGTATATATAAAAGATTCTATAATCATGCAGGATGCCGTAATCAAAAAAGGCGCACGCATTGTAAACGCAATCGTCGGAGACCATACTGTGATCGGTGAAAATGCAATAATCGGAGGCGAAGAAGATGCCGACGGAAGAAAGATTGCAGTTATAGGCAGCGGAGCGGTAATAGACGATAATGAAACAATAGAGCCCGGCGCTATGGTAGACCGCTCTGATGAACCGATAATATAAGAAAGGAAGGAATAAATGACATGTCAGCTGCTGGTATTATTTTTTCGGGAATACACGATCACAATCTTCCTGAAATAACGAAAAAAAGAACACTCGGCTCAGTTCCGTTCGGAGGTCGTTACAGGTTAATAGATTTTGTTCTTTCCAACATGGTAAATTCAGGTATAACATCGGTGGGTGTTATAGCAAGAAACAATTACCAGTCCCTTCTCAGTCATCTTGGATCGGGCAAGGAATGGGATCTTTCAAGAAAATTCGGCGGACTTGCAGTTTTTCCACCGTATAGTTTTTCAAGCGGTTCAGGGCTTTATGCGGGACGCCTTGATGCGTTGAAAAGCATTGTTTCAACTCTTGAAAAAATCAACGATGATTACGTTGTTCTTGCAGACTGTGACACGGTATGCAACATGGATTACAGCAAAATAATAAAATATCACGAATCTGTCAATGCGGATATCACCGTTATCTATCAACGGAAATGTGTTGTTGACAAATCCCTTAACAGCACTATCTATGACATTGACGAAACTGGAAGAGTTACGACTGCATACGTAGGCATAGCGCCTGACGGTGAAAACAACATTTCACTCGGAATGTGGATCATCAGAAGCAGCCTTCTTGTAGCTCTCGTTAACGAAGCTGTTGCAGTAGGTCAGTTAAGCTTTGAAAAGGACATAATCGCCAAACGCGCGCACTCCCTTAAAATCTTCGGATACAAATTCGACGGTTATGCAAAGAAAATAGATTCCAACAGATCGCTTTTCGAAGCCAATATGGACCTTCTCAGTAAAGACATCAGAGATGAACTTTTCAGGAAAAACAATCCTATTTATACAAAAGTCAGGGATGAAGCTCCGACGCGATACGCATCAGACGTTACTGTCAGAAATTCACTGATCGCAAACGGATCTCAGATACTCAGCAGCGTTGAAAACTGTGTAGTTTCGCGTGGAGTATATATCGGCAAAGGCGCAAAGGTAAAGAATTGCGTTATTATGCAGGGAGCTGTTATAGGAGACAACGCAGACATAAGCTATGCCATAATAGACAAACAGTGCGTAATCAAAAACGGCAGAGTGCTTGCAGGCTACGCCTCCTACCCCTTTGTTCTTGCAAAAGGCAGCATAGTTTAATGATACTGACAAACGAATCAAAAACTGATCGGGAGGAAATGATATGAAGATACTTTTTGCAGCTGCAGAATGTTTTCCGTTTGTTGTAACAGGCGGTCTTGGCGACGTAATAGGCGCACTGCCCAAAGCTCTGAAAAAGCTGAACGCAAACAATGACGTTAGGGTCGTTTTACCGCTGTATTCCGATATTCCTCAAGATATAAAAGACAAAATAAATTTTGTTAAAAGCATCACTGTAAAATTGTCATGGAGAAATCAGTATTGCGGGATTCATTTTACGGAAATCGACGGTATCAAATACTACCTGATAGATAATGAATACTATTTCAAGAGAAAAGGAATTTACGGTCATTTTGATGACGCGGAAAGATTCGCTTTTTTCAGCAAATCGGTATTTGAGATGTTGCCGCATATAGATTTTATCCCGGACGTTATACATGCGCACGACTGGCATACGGCGCTTATTCCTATATATGCATCGCTGATATATAAAAAGCGCCCCGAATATTCCGGCATCAGAACGGTTTTCACGATCCACAACATCCAATATCAAGGTGTTTTCAGCAAAGAAATAATGTCTGACGTGCTTGATATCGATACTGCCGACGTAAACGCAGTAGAGTATGACGGTGCCATCAACCTTATGAAAGGCGCGATCGAACTTGCTGATGCCGTTAATACCGTAAGCCCAACCTATGCCGAAGAAATCAAAATGGCATACTACGCACACGGTCTTGAGAGCATAATCAACGAAAGAAGCTTCAAGATAAGCGGTATACTTAACGGGATAGACGTTGAAAGATACAATCCGTGGACGGATCCGCATATCGTTAAACGTTATTCGGCAAAGGCACCTGATGGAAAAGAAGAAGACAAAGAAGATCTTCAGAAAGAATTCGGTCTTCCTGCACAACCCGATATACCGGTAATAGGAATAATATCGCGTCTTGTTGAGCATAAAGGGTTTGACCTTGTTGCGTGCATTATCAGACAGCTTCTTGAAGAACGCGTTCAGGTTGTAATTCTGGGAAAGGGAGACGCTCATTACGAAGACTTTTTCAGTACGGTCGCTTCTCAGTATCCGGACAAAATGTCTGTTAAGATCATGTACGATACAGCACTTGCATCAAGAATTTATGCAGGCGCAGACATAATTCTCATGCCTTCGAAAACAGAGCCGTGCGGACTTGTTCAGATGGTTGCATGCAGATACGGATCACTGCCGATAGTCCGTGCAACGGGCGGTCTTAGAGACAGCATAACTGACGGTGAAAACGGGTTTGTATTCAACGATTATAATGCACATCATATGCTTGATACGATAAACCGTGCTCTTGCAGCATACTCAGACAAGGAAAAATGGAATATGCTCAGAACAAACGCTATGAATTCCGATTTCACATGGAAATCCTCAGCAAAGAAATATTACGAATTATACAAAAGCTAAAAAGGAAACCGGCAAATGGACGATATAATGAAAAACCCGCAGTTTTCCGCTGCGGACTTCAACAGAATAATTGAAGAAAACTTATCAAAACTCGGTATTGACTGGACAGAAGCATCAGCCGAACATTTTTACAAGGCAACAGTAGCGGCGCTGCGCGATATGTATTCGGCAAGGCGTAAACAGTTCAAAAGTAAGGCAAGAAAAAACGGAGAAAAAGAGGTCTATTACTTTTGTATAGAGTTTCTGTTAGGCAGAGCTTTGAAAAATGCAATATATTGCGGAAAACTTGACAGTAATTTCAGGCAGGCGCTTTCAAAATATCGTCTGACTCCGGAAGACCTTTATGCCTGCGAGCCTGATCCGGGTCTGGGAAACGGTGGTCTGGGCAGGCTTGCTGCATGCTTTATGGCATCGCTCGCATCACAAAACTATCTTGCAACAGGTTTCAGCATCTGTTATGAATACGGTATGTTTAAGCAGAAACTTGTTGACGGATGGCAGATGGAGCTGCCGGATGTATGGTTGCCTAACGGTGAATGCTGGCTTGTTCCGCGACTGGATGAGGCAGTTGACGTCCGTTTTGGCGGAAGGATAGAAGAAGTTTGGGAAAACGGCAGGATGACACTTAACCATACGGGTGAAACGGTTGTCCATGCCATCCCGTATGATATGATGATACCGGGATATGATACGCAGGGAGTTTCCAAACTCCGTCTATGGAAAGCTAAGAGCTCGCTGAACATAGATATGCACCTCTTTTCACAGGGAGATTATATTCAGGCAAGTGAGGAATCGACACGCGCTGAAATGATCTCGAAGATACTTTATCCGCCGGATGATCATATCGAAGGCAAATCGTTAAGATTAAAGCAGCAGTATTTTCTTGTTTCAGCATCGCTTCACTCCGTAATAAAGCGCCATATGAAGCGCTACGGAACCCTTGATTCACTGCCGCAAAAAGCTGTTTTTCATATCAATGATACTCACCCCTCGCTTGTTATACCCGAGCTTATGCGAATACTGATAGATGATTACGGATACAGCTGGGACCGTGCATGGAGCATTACAACAAGCGTGGTAGCATATACGAATCACACAGTAATGTCCGAAGCCCTCGAAAAATGGGACGAGCAGATATTTGCATCTATTCTTCCGAGACTTCATTCGATTTTAAAAGAAATCAACAGAAGGTTTTGTCAGGAAGTTTTCGAGAAAACAGACGGAAACTGGAACAAGGTATCCAGGGTAGCTATTCTTGCTTACGATACAGTAAGAATGGCTAATCTTTCCGTAATAGCAGCGAAAAAAGTGAACGGAGTATCTAAACTTCACAGCGAGATACTCAAGAATTCCGTTTTCAAAGACTACTATGACCTGATGCCGGAAAAATTCGAAAACGTCACAAACGGAATCGATTTCAGACGTTGGCTGTGTCAGGCGAATCCGGGACTTACCGCCCTTCTCAAAGAATGTATAGGAGACGGATTTATCCGTCGTTCGGAAGAGCTTTGCGACTTTTTGAAATTCAAAGACGATTCTTCGGTATTGAACTCGCTTGCCGAGATCAAGCTTGAAAACAAGAAGAGATTTATTAAAGAACTCGGCGATCCGACGATAGATCCTTTATCCGTTTTCGACGTTCAGGCAAAAAGGCTGCATGAATACAAACGTCAGCTTCTGAACGCGCTGCACATACTGTATTTATACATACAGATAAAAAACGATCCGACATTCACGATACCGAAAACAACGTTTATTTTTGCAGCGAAAGCCGCCTCGTCATATTATATGGCAAAACGTATAATACTGCTTATAAGCTCCATTTCGGAAATGATAAAGAAAGACAAGCGGGCGTCCGAAATGATCAACGTTGTATTCCTTGAAAATTACAGCGTTACATGGGCAGAATATCTCATGCCGGCATCGCAAATCAGTGAACAGATATCCCAGGCGGGAACCGAAGCAAGCGGTACGGGCAATATGAAAATGATGATAAACGGTGCGCTGACTCTAGGAACATATGACGGCGCAAATATCGAGATATGCGAAGAGGTAGGCGCAGATAATATTTATATATTCGGAATGAGAACCGAAGAGGTTTCCGAACTATATAAAAAGGGCTACTACCCTGCTTCGTATATAATCAAAGACCCGATTCTCTCGGAAATAATCGCTATATTGAACGATAACATAAATGGAATCAACTTTTCCGACATAGCAAATTATCTGACTATGGACCTTGGTTTTGCAGATCCGTATATGGTAGTTGCAGACTTTGACGCATACAAAAAGATACACCGTAAAATATATACGGATTACAACGATGTTGCCGCGTGGAACCGCAAATCGCTTATAAATATAGCCAAAGCCGGTAAGTTCTCATCAGACAGAAGCATCGCTGAGTATGCAGAAAAAATATGGTACGTAAAACCTGTAAACTATGATAAAGTTTAATTCGAGAGATGCATTTTATAAAAATCCGTTCGGGGCTGTAGAAATCGAAAAAGATATAACGCTCCGTCTGCTCGTTTCAAGACGTATATCGGCATTTGATGTTAATGCCGTATTTGAAAGTGACGGAATAAAATTCTCGATTCCTTTACAGTTCGAAGACACTGACGGGGCATATGAAGCTTATTCGGTTACTTTTGATATTAACAGTGAAGGGCTATACTTTTACTGGTTCGAAATACGCAGCACAAGCGGAAAAACGCATAAAATAGGCGAAAACAATCTGTCGAATCCCTTTGATGAAAACAGTTTTTCACCGTGGAAGCTTACCGTATATATAAACAGCTTTACAGCGACCGAATGCTATGAGGGTGCCAATATATACCAGATTTTTCCGGACAGGTTTTGTAAAGCCGGAGTGCCTGACGCATCAAAGCACTCAAACTTAAAGCAGTGGGGAGAAACGCCAAATCATATCAGAAACACAGACGGCACGCTCAATACTACCGACTTTTTCGGAGGGAATTTCAAGGGAATTGAGTCTAAACTCGAATACCTGCATGACCTCGGAATTGACGTTATTTATCTGAACCCTATTTTTGAATCCGCATCAAACCACCGTTATGATACGGGAGATTACGAGAAGCCAGATTCCATGCTCGGAACCGTTGACGATTTCCAGGCGCTTTGTAAAAAGGCGAACGATTACGGTATCAGAATAATACTTGACGGAGTATTCAGTCATACGGGAGCAGACAGTAAGTATTTCAATAAATACGGTAATTATTCCGATATCGGCGCTTATCAGTCCAAAAAATCGGCATACTATCCATGGTTTCGATTCAGACATTGGCCCGACGATTACGAATGCTGGTGGGACGTTAAAATTCTGCCGAACACAAACGAAACAGAATCCTCTTTCCTTGAATTTATCACAGGAGAGAACGGTATAGCCCGCAAATGGTTACGATACGGAGCTGCCGGATGGAGGCTTGACGTTGCCGACGAACTGCCGGATAAATTTCTTGAAAAATTCAGGAGTTCGGTAAAAGCTGAAAAGAAAGATGCGTTGATCATAGGCGAAGTATGGGAAAACGCTGCTGATAAAATCAGTTACGGACAACGCCGTAAATACCTTCATGGCAAACAAATCGACAGTGTGATGAATTACGTTTTCCGTAATGCCGTAATCGATTTTATCCAAAACAGGTCAGCTAAACTGTTTTGTGAAAGAGTTCTTGAAATATGCGAAGACTACCCCTCGCCTGTTCTGAACGTTCTTATGAATTTTCTCGGAACACATGATACCGAAAGGATAAAAACCGTATTAGGTGATGAAAAACCCGTATGTCTTGCATATGCCGTTCTTGCCTTTCTACCGGGACTTCCCACAATTTATTACGGTGATGAGACCGGAATGGACGGAGGGAAAGATCCTCTTAACAGAATGTGTTTTCCGTGGGGAAACGAAAACAATGTGCTGATAACGTTCTTCGCCAAAATCAACAAGATACGCCACAGCATAAACTGTTTGAAAGATGGAAGATTTGTTCCATTATGGGCAGAAAACGGGCTTTTGATTTTCGCGCGTGTGAGCAATGGGGAAAAATGCGTTTTTGCAGTTAATACCGATAACAATCCGAAGATACTGCCTGATGTTTTTCAGAGGGGAACCGATTTATACTCTTCTGCGGTTTACGCGCCTGAAGACACATTGGACGGATTCAGTTTTTTTGTTATTTGTTACGGAAATACCACCGTGTCATAGAACATATCCGGTCAACAGACCGTGTTCGATGATACGGGTTAATATATAGTATTGAATTTTTTTATAATAGGAGTGACATTTTTGGCGCAGTTATTTTCAAATTTACTTCAAATCGATTGGTCAACACAGTGGCCTATGGTTATAATGTGGATAATCGGGGGAGTTCTGATATATCTTGCCGTAAAAAAGAATATGGAGCCTACCCTTCTCTTGCCCATGGGCTTTGGTGCAATACTTGTAAATCTGCCTTTTTCCGGAGCAGTTACCCAGGTTGGAGCAGAAGAAGGTCCGATTGACGTTCTTTTTAACGCCGGCATTGCAAATGAGCTGTTTCCGCTGTTGCTTTTCATAGGCATCGGAGCAATGATAGACTTCGGACCGCTCCTTTCCAATCCGAAGATGATGCTTTTCGGAGCTGCAGCACAGTTTGGAATATTCTTTACTTTAAGTCTTGCCTCTTTCCTCGGATTTGAGCTTAAGGACGCTGCTTCGATCGCAATTATCGGAGCTGCAGACGGACCCACCTCCATTTTCGTTTCACAGTTTTTCAAATCCAACTACGTGGGACCGATAATAATCGCCGCATACTCATATATGGCTCTTGTACCGATCATACAGCCTGCGGTAATCAAGCTCTGCACAACAAAAAAAGAGCGTATGATAAGAATGCCTTACAGACCGAAATCAGTTTCAAAAACAACAAAGATACTGTTTCCGATAATAATAACTGTTGTGGCAGGTATTTTTGCTCCGAAATCCGTTGCACTTGTCGGATTTCTGATGTTCGGTAATCTTATACGCGAATGCGGTGTTTTAAATTCGCTTTCAGAATCCGCTCAGCATGAGCTTGCAAACCTTGTTACTCTTCTTCTCGGTCTTACAGTTTCCACCAAAATGCAATGGCAGTATTTCCTGAGATGGGAAACACTGATGATTATGGGACTCGGATTGATCGCATTCATTTTCGATACGGCAGGAGGCGTTATATTCGCAAAGGTGTTGAATATATTCCTGAAAGAAAAAATCAATCCCATGGTTGGCGCAGCGGGTATATCGGCATTCCCGATGTCTTCGCGCGTTGTGCATAAAATGGGACTTGCAGAAGATCCTCAAAACTTCCTTCTTATGCATGCGGCGGCAGCCAATGTTTCTGGTCAGATAGCATCAGTTGTAGCAGGTGGTCTGATTCTGACTCTTGTAGAGATATAAATAAGGAGATATGATATGTTTAACGTTGATGCATTGCTTGATTCACTTCCGATAATGGGATTAGGTATGCTCGGCATATTTATTGTTATCGGAATAATAATGGGAATAATATGGATACTCAGTAAAGTTTTCCCGGTAAAACAGAATGAGACAAAGGAATCAAAGTAAAATGGAATTCGAGGAAAAGACTTTATCGAGCAAACTGATATATGACGGGATAATCGTTCATTTATATAAAGATGAGGTCGTTTTACCTGACGGAAAGAATGCTGCAAGAGAAGTTATCAGGCATCAGGGCGCAGTATGTGTTACAGTTATTGACGATGATAAAAATGTTTATCTTGTCAGACAATACAGATACCCGTTTGCAGCCGTAACAACTGAGATTCCCGCGGGTAAGCTTGACGCAGGAGAAACGCCTCTTGAAGGTGCAAAGAGAGAACTGCGTGAAGAGACCGGAATAATTGCAGATAATTACGAATATCTCGGTCCTCTTTACACCTCCCCCGCCATAATTGACGAAGTGATACATATGTATCTTGCGACCGGACTGCATTTTGAAAAGCAGGACCCTGACGAAGATGAGTTCGTTGAGGTTATAAAAATAAACCTGAATGATCTTATACAGGAGATCAATTCAGGCAAAATTCCGGATGCAAAAACACAGACAGCAGTTTTGAAAGCGTATCTGAAGTATTACTGCAAAAGCTGACTGTATCTCAGAAGTCATTTAACTTAACAGCATATAAAATACGTCGGGCAAGAGATTGCCCGACGTATTTGAATAATCATATAAATCCAGAAGATTAATGATATATTATTCGTATTTAACAGAATGACCTGTCTTTGCGGACTCGAAGATCTTTTCAAGAACGCCGAGAACACGTCTGACCTGACAGGGTTTAACGATAAGCTCTTCTTTGCCTTCAATCGCAGCATCAACGTTCTTATAGAAATCAGACCAGCCGCCGCTGAATGAAGGGAGAGGAAGCTGTTCGAGTGTTTCAGGAGGCTGAGGAGCGAATGTCCTTGTCGGTCCGGCAGGAGTATTGACAATAACGGGAGGAATAAGTTCGGCAAGCTTAGAAACCTTGGTTATTCCGCCATTTACGCCGCTGAAGTCATCAAGCTGTAATGTGCCGGCATTGCCTGCCATATACCAACGAGGTGTGGGCTTGAGAAGGAATGTACCTATTTCGATCATGACCTGAACACCGGAATCGAATTTGAGCTGAGTCATGAAATAGTCGTCAACGAGAAGATTCTTGACGCTGTGAAGATCTGCGCTGATATCTGTGATTTTACCCGGAACCATATTGCAGATCTGGTCAATAAAATGTACGCCCCAGTCGTAAACCATTCCGCCGCCGCATTCGGGAAGAGCGCGCCAGCCGTGCATAATGCCGCCTGTGCCGTGAAGTCTTGACTGAATGGTAAATACATTACCGAGAACGCCGCTGTCAAAGACCTGTTTAGCAACGAGGTAGTCTGCATCCCAACGTCTGTTCTGGTGAACGGTAAACAATTTATGATTTCTTTCGGAAGCAGCGATCATCTCATCGAGATCTTTAACCGAAAGTGTGACGGGTTTTTCACAAACAACGTTCTTGCCTGCATTTAAAGCAGCTATTGTAAGTTCCTTATGTACCTGATTAGGTGTAGCTACGAGGCAAAGATTGATATCGGGGTTGGCAAGCATATCTTCGAGCTTGTTATAACCTATCATTCCCTGCGAACGCGCTTCTTCGATTTTAGCGGGATCGATGTCGTAAACGCCGATAACTTCAAAGCCGGGAACATTTTTAAGACCGCTGTCTCTATGCCAGTGAGCCATTCCGCCGTATCCGATGATACCGAGTTTAATAGCCATAAGAGCACCTTCTTTTAAAAAAATGATTTATTTATAATCTTAATGCCGATCTATATCAGCAGAAGATACATTCAGATTCTGCACAGCGTATGCACGCTTGGCAGTTAGATAATCAATATATTCCTCAAACGAGAAATTCTTTTCATAAATATACTGAGCATGACTCATTGATAAAACGCCCTCTGAAACACCCTCATCACCGATATATCGGTAGCAGAACGGGTCGAACTCATATCCTGTAATATCCTGCTTGCCTTCAGGGTAACGTAAAATGAAGCCGTATTTATAAATATTTTCGGATATATATTTATACAGTTCGGAAGAAACCATTTCATCCTTGGTCACAGAAGAATTTTCCGCAATGCATACGGTATACCCAGTTTCAAATTCGCTGTAACCAGGCTTTGCAACAGAAAGTCCTATGCGTGCCTCAGCTTCCTCTGCAGTATAGCCAGCGTTGATCTCGCTCTGATATGCATAGTTATAAGCAGATTCCTGATCGGAATACGTTCTGTATCCCGCTATGACTTTGCACGTATACCCTTCCTGCTTAGCCGCATTGATAAATTCCTGTATTTTAACTGCAGCAACTGCATCAAGCTTAAGTGCGGGGTTCGATTCCGTATCTATAAGAGACGTTTGAGCAAAATCCTGAGGAATCGGATGCTCTTTATTTACCAGTAGCATATACTTTGATGCGAGAATTTTATCGTATACGGCAATTTCACTCTTTAATGCCTCTATTTTAGCAACGGTTTCGGGATCCACGCCTTCATACTCGTTTACAGGATCCTGGTTGACTATGTTTGTATCGTTCTGATTATTATTATCGGTTGTTTCAGGCCTGTTCAAAACGAAAAAAGAGGCGAAGCAGAAAACAGAAAGAACAAACGCAACACAAACGACGGCGATTACGCCGATCGTCATCGGTTCGCTGAGAGATCTTCCGTTCAATCCACTTCACCTCACTGTTCATGAGATTCGACTTTCTTTATTAATAATACCACAACGATAATACTTTGTCAATCCCAAATAGAAAGATTCACATTTTTGTCATAGCAAAAACGTCAAGTCATACCGCATCGCTGCGAGTAAACTGAGACTGATAAAGCTGCCAGTAATGACCCTTCTGTTCAAGAAGAGATTTATGGTCGCCTTTCTCAACGATCCTGCCCGCATCGATAACGAGGATATCGTCGGCATCACGAATCGTAGAAAGTCTGTGTGCTATAATAAAGCTTGTTTTTCCCTTCATTAGCCTTATCATTGCCTTCTGAATATTCATCTCGGTCCTTGTATCAATCGACGATGTTGCTTCGTCGAGAATAAGAATCTTGGGATCCGCCAGAACGGCTCTTGCAATTGAAAGAAGCTGTCTCTGGCCCTGAGAAAGGTTAGATCCCTGCTCGGAAAGCTGTGTATCGTATCCGTCGGGAAGCCTTCTGATGAAGCTGTCGGCATTTGCCGTTTTGGCAGCGGCATAAATCTCTTCATCCGTTGCATCAAGTCTGCCGAAACGGATATTATCCTTAATCGTTCCGGTAAAAAGAACGGTATCCTGCAAAACTATACCTATACAGCTTCTGAGTCCTTTTTTGGGAAGTTCAAAAATATTTTCGCCGTCAAGAAGTATCTCACCCGAATCTATATCGTAAAACCTGGTGATCAGATTGACGACTGTGGTTTTACCTGCGCCGGTAGGTCCGACAAGAGCGATCTTCTGACCCGCCTTAACGTTGATGGTGAAGTCTTTAAGAACCTGTTTTTCCGGAGTATAGCCGAAGTTGACGTTTTTGAAAACAACATCTCCTTTTACGGAAGCAACATCAAACTGCTTATCGGCGAAATCATCGCTCTCCGGTATCTGATCCATAACATCAAAAACACGTTCTGCGCTCGAAAGAGCAGACTGAATGGTGCTGTACTGGTTTGCCACCTCATTTATGGGTCTCGTAAACTGTTTTGAATACTGAACAAATGCCTGGATAACGCCAACTGTGATCATTCCCATGCTTGCAAGAACACCGCCGGAGATTGCAACAAGCACGAAACTGATATTGCCTATAACATTCATTACGGGACCTATCGTTCCGCCGAAAATCTGGGCTTTGACGCTGTATTTGCGAAGATCTTTATTGATTTCGTCGAATTCAGCTACTACGATATTTGTTCTTGAAAATGCTTCTACCGTTTTCTGTCCCGTAACCATCTCTTCAACGTGACCGTTCAATCTGCCGAGAGCTTCCTGCTGCTTTTTGAAGAGAACACGTGTTCTCTTGACGATGGAACGTGTTACAAAAAGAACAAGCGGGATCACAAGGAGAGAAACAATAGTCATGATCGGGCTGTAATAGAGCATCATAGCCAACGCGCCTATAATGGTGATAACGCTTTGTATTATAGACGTTATCGTTTGCGAAAGAGCGTTTGAGACGTTATCTATATCGTTTGTCAGACGGCTCATAAGCTCGCCGTGGGTATTGGTATCAAAATATTTTACCGGCAGCTTTGACATCTTGGAAAACATATCGCTTCTGAGAATCCGTACTGTTTTTTGAGAAAGACCTGCGCCTATCCAACCCTGTAAAAAGTTGAACACAACACCGATAAGATAAATGCCTGCCATTCCTATCAGCGAGAATGTTAGAGAATTGAAATTAACTGAAGGATTGCTTTCAGTTATTGCGATGCTGTCTATCGCATTTTTCTGGAATATAGGTGCGACGAGCTGTGTAAGAGCTGTCAAAATAACAAGAATCACAAGAGCGAGAAGCTTATATCTGCTCGCGCCGAGATATCTGAATAATCTTTTGAGGGTGTTTTTGGTATCCTTCGGCTTTTCAACCTGCAACGGTCCTCTCATTCCGGGACCTACTCCGGGACCGCGAACAGAAGCTCTGGACGAATTGTTATTTCTGTTTTCAGACATTGTCTGCACCCCCCTGTCCCATCTGAGAATCGTAAATATCCTTATAAATGTCGCTTGTTTTGAGTAGCTCGTCATGTGTGCCGACGGCGGAAATTTCGCCTTTGTCGAGTACTACGATTTTGTCGGCATACATAACAGATGATATGCGCTGTGCAATTATCAAAGACGTCATGCCCTTCATCTTGACCTTCAGAGCGCTTTGAAGCCGCGATTCAGTACCCATATCGAGCGCTGACGTAGAATCGTCAAGGATCAGGATTTTAGGCTTTTTCAGAACTGCTCTTGAAATTGAGAGACGCTGCTTTTGTCCGCCAGAAAGCGTTAGGCCGCGCTGACCGAGCATTGTATTGTATCCGTCCGGAAGAGATGAAATAAAATCATCAGCCTGCGCAGTTTTCGCGGCTTCGATAGCTTCTTCATCGGTTGCGTCAGGATCGCCCCATTTGATGTTTTCCATGATAGTTCCGCTGAAAAGGACTGCCTCTTGCAGAACCATACCTATTCCCGCTCTGAGATTATCGAGATTGTAGTCATTCACATTTACTCCGTCGACAAGGACTGCGCCTTCGGTAGCATCATAAAAATGCGGAATAAGATTTACAAGAGAGCTTTTTCCCGAACCTGTCGAACCAAGAAACGCTACCGTTTCGCCTGCGTTTATTTTGAGGTTGATATGCCTGATCACAGGTTCTCCAACTGCGAATGGGTATCTGAAAGACACGTCTTTGAACTCTATAGTTCCGTTTTTAACCGTTGCATCGCTTGAACCGGATACGACAGACGGATCTGTTTCCATAACGGCTTTGATTCTGTCATACGATGCTTTACCTCTTGAGACAGCCATAAACATCATGGACATCATCATCATGCTCATGAGTATCTGAGCCATATACGTTACTACCGCCATTACTTCGCCGACGCCGATAATACCTTCATTGACCTGTAACGCACCGAAATAGATGACGGCAATCGTTGTGGCGTTCATAATGAGCATCATAACAGGAGACAGAACAGCCATAAGCCGTGAAACGGTAAGCGTTGTTTTTGCAAGATCGTAGTTTGCGCTTTCGAATTTTTCTGTTTCGTAGTCTTCTCTGACATACGCCTTTACTACGCGGACACCCGAAAGATTTTCCTGCATTATACCGTTAAGCTTATCAATTTTCTCCTGCACCTTTGTGAAAAACGGATTAGCGTTTTTGATTATCAGGGCAATAAGAAGAATCATTACAGGAAGAGTGACAAGAAGAATAAGACCGAATCTGAGATTAATGGAGAGCGCCATTACAATGCCGCCGAAGCAGAGCATTGGGGTTCTGACGAACATACGTAAAGCCATCATTACAAGATTCTGAAGCTGAGTAACATCGTTGGTGGTTCTTGTAACAAGAGAACCGGTTGTAAATTTATCCGTTTCTGCGAATGAAAAATGAGCTATTTTTCTGAAAACATCTGCGCGAAGGTCTGCGCCGAAGTTCTGTGAAGAAACAGATGAAAAATAAGTGCAGCCAACGCCCCCTATCATCCCGACGAGAGCGCATATCAGCATTTTTATGCTGGTAAAAATAATGATATTCATATCAGACGATATCTGACCCGCCTCATTCATGGCAAGAATACCGTCATCCACTATTACGGACATCAGCGTTGGCTGGAGAAGGTCCATAAATACTTCGACAAGCATAAACAGAGGCGAAAGTATCATGAAGACGATATAAGGCTTGATATATTTTGATAATTTCATTCTTTTGTTTTATCCTCCGAGATATTTGTATACATTTTTATTAGAAGAGCGCGGATCGTGCGGAGCTCTTCATCGGAAAAACCTTTGGCAAGAACGTTTTCGCATTTTGCAAAAGTCCGGCGGATCTTTTCTGTCATTTCGATTCCCTTTTCAGTCAATCGTATGCGGAATTTACGCTGATCTGACACATCGGCTTCACGAACGATATAACCGTTTTCTTCAAGCTTCTGAACCGTAACGCTGATTGTTGGAGCGGTAAAATTCATATGTTTGGCGAGATCCGACTGCATGATCCCGTCATGATGCGCTATATGCATCAATACCCCGCCGAACGCTTTCTGTGCGCCTATGGCATCAAGCTCTTCCTTGATGACATTATCGTTACAGTGCGCGACCTTGGTAAGCATCATGCCGAGCGGCATGCCGTCACGCAATTCACAGTCATGCGGTCCGTTTTCGATTTTTTTCAAAAGAAGATACTCCTTTCGTCATATAGTTAGTTAACTAACTAAGTATTATACATAAAAAAAATTTTTTTTCAAGTCTTTTTTTCAGATTCCTAAAAATGTTCAAAAAAATAGAGGATGAAGCCCGCGCTTCATCCTCATGTTGGTTCATATCAGTTTGTATAGTTATCAAAGTAGCCCTGAATCAGGATTATCGGAGTTCCTTTATCACCGCTGCCTGACGTAAGGTCGCAAAGAGAACCGATAAGGTCTGTAAGACGTCTGGGGGTCGTTCCCTGAGATGCCATAGAGCCGACAAGATTTGAATCTTTATGTTTTATATATTCGCTTACCGCCTGTTTGAGCGCTTCACCCTTAAGATCGGCATACTGATTATCGGCGATATACTTGATCTTGATTTCATTCGGCGTTCCTTCAAGTCCTGAAGTAAATGCAGGCGATACGACAGGATCGGCGAGCTCCCAGATCTTTCCGACGGGATCTTTGAATGCACCGTCGCCGTAAATCATAACCTCGATATGTTTGCCAGTTGCATTTATAAGCTTTTCCTGAACGGCATTGACAAATTCGGCGCAGTCTTTCGGGAAGAGCTTGACCTTATCTTCAGTAGCTTTGTTTGAACCGAGAAGACCGAATTCAGCGTTGAATCCGCTTCCGTTTACGGGGGCAGTTAAAATATCGTCAAGTCCGAGAACAGTTTCTGCACCTGCTGCCTTAAGAAGGCGTTTTGTGCGTTTACGTGTATGGATATCACACGCAAGAACTTTTTTTGTATAATTAAGTATCGTTTTAGGATTATTGGCAAAGATTACCTCTACGTCTGCTCCGCATGAGCGAATAAGATCAGAATAGTAATCAACATAGTCAACACCGGTAAAGGGATGCTTGTTTTCACCAAAAAGCTCACGGTATTTTTCAAGGGTAAGAACATCGGTATAAGGATTTACGTTTTTTTCATCAAGCATATCAACGTCTACAAGATGATTTCCGACTTCATCTGAAGGATAGCTGAGCATGAGATAAATCTTCTTTGCACCCTTTGCAATACCTTTAAGACAAATAGCAAAACGGTTTCTGCTGAGTATAGGGAATATAACGCCTATCTCTCCCCCACCGAGTTTTGCGGAAACATCCGCCGCTATAGCGTCTATGGAAGCATAATTTCCCTGCGCCCTTGCAACTACGGCTTCGGTTACGGCAACAACGTCTTTATCTCTGAGTTCAAACCCTTCGCTTTTTGCCGCCTCAAGAACGGAGGTTGCAACGATAGACACAAGATCATCGCCTTCTCGTATTATCGGGGCGCGAATTCCGCGTGAAACGGTTCCGACTCTTCTTTCCATATTAATGATCTCCTTACACTTATTGGAATAGTATGAATTCACAGTATGATTTTTTTGCGTATATAACTACCGCATTTCTGATTCTGCGAAATTATAACATATTTTCAGATATAATACAAGTTGTGCGAATAAAAATTCACAATTTGTTAAAATCGAGGAATGTTATAACGAAAAATAAAAAATTTTCAGGAAAGGGGTTGACAAAAGGGAAAAAATGTAGTATAATGTCAAAGCGTTCTAAAAGACCCAACTGATTAGTGCTGATGTAGCTCAGTAGGTAGAGCGCATCCTTGGTAAGGATGAGGTCACCGGTTCGACTCCGGTCATCAGCTCCATTTTCCCCTGTCCGGGCGTAGCGCAGTTTGGTAGCGCGCTTGAATGGGGTTCAAGAGGCCGTGGGTTCAACTCCCGCCGCTCGGACCATAAATCGGTCATCTACTTATTCGTAGGTGACCGATTTATTTTATTACTTCAGGAGATATAAATGAACAGAAGCGAATTAAAATCAAACGCAAAAAAAGTTTTAAGTAAGAATTTTTTTTCCGCAGTCCTTTTCTCATTTGTGTTTCATACAGTAACCGGACGATTCGGTGCCGACCTTGCTTTTATTTTGACTTTCATATTTTATGATCCGAATAATATTTATTTTAAACCTGAAAGGATCGGATTTACGACCGACACTGTAAACAGAGATTTCCTCTATGCGATCTCAATGACAGCAATCGTTTTGCTGCTTATCGTTTTTTCTGTTTTCTTCGTCGGACCTATGCATGCGGCGAAAGCCAATTATTATTTGAATGCAAAAAAGGACACATTCAGAGCATCAAGTGTTTTTGTAGTTTTCAGGAACGATTTCTATCCAAACGTATTCAAAACAATGCTTATGAGAAATCTGATACTGTTATGCGGATCATTACTTATAATACCGGGAATTTATTATTCATATGCCTATTATTTTGTTCCCCAGATCATCGCAGAGTACAATGGCATGGATTGGAAAGATGCGCTGAAAAAGAGCAAGGAGATCACAAAAGGCTACAAGTTCCGATTATTTACATTGGATCTTTCATTCGCGGGCTGGTATTTGCTGGCTTTATTGATACCGGTAATCGGAGTTTATATTGCATACACCTACCGTGACGCAACGGTAACAGAAGCATATGAATTTCTTAAAATGAAAAATACATGAAACTATACATGAAAATCAAATAATCGCAAAAAAATACCGATGATCTTACAGAAAGATACGTCGGTATTTTCTCATATATTATCAAGCGGACTTTTTCGGTGCAGTTCAGGTTGGAAACTGCCTGCGAAGGAAACAAATGAAAAACGGATCTCACGGTTATCACCGGAAATCCGTTTTTTTCACTCAGATCTGTTTTTCGCAGTTTTTCAGATAGTTTATAGCATCGGTAAGAACTCTGATGGGACCCTTTTCTCCGGAATATTCAAGTTCAACTATATACCAATCAACGCTTCCGTCATTCTTAAGTGTTGTTAAAACATTTTTCCACGGAATATCGTCTTCACCGACATATGTCTGATATCCTTTTCCATGGTCTTCAGCACCTAGTGAAAGGCTGTAGGGTTTAAGATGAACGGAATTGAATCTACCGTGATAACGGCTGAATATTTCATCAAGAGACATTCCCCTGCCGTTAAGAGCATGACCGATATCGACCTGACAGGTAATTGAAGAGTCTGTATTATCAAAAAATACAGAAAACGGGCACGTACCGTCAGGATATTTACTGAATTCCCACTGATGGTTGTGATAGCCGAGTTTGATTCCGTGCGGTTTAAGTTTTTCTGAGAGCTGATCGAATAGTTCTGCAGTTTTTTTCCAAGCCTCAGCATCGCCGGTCATATGACCGGGAAGTCCGGGAACAACTGCGCTGTGACAATCAAGAGCTTTAAGATAAGCTACCGTAGCATCAAACTGATCGGGGAGAATGCGTTCAATTCCTATATGCCAGCTGATCAGTTTAAGCCCTGCTTTTTTCATTATTGCGTTGAGTTCCTGGGGATCTTTGTCAAAACCGCCGCAGAATTCAATTCCTTCATAACCTGCTTTTGCAAGAGCATCAAGTTTTTCGGGAAGATCAGGAGCTGTAACACTGCTGAAGCAGTAAAGCTGCGCTGCGTACTTGTTGGAGTTCATAATAACACCTCGTATAGATTAAAAATACTTTATTCGCCTATGAAAATTCTTCCGATAACACTTTCAGCAGGAAGGATAAGGACCTTTTTTCCGTCAGACATAGACAAACGTGCGGCGTCAAGCGAACGGATAAACTCGTAAAATTCCTGTTTTTCTGCGCTGTTATATGCTTCTGACATAATGCGCATATATTCTGCCTCTGCCTCACCGGTTATCTTATCTGATTCTGCTTTTGCTTCACTAACGATAATTGCGGCCTGTTTATCGGTTTCGTTTCTTATTTTTGCCGCTTCAAGTTCGCCCTCTGCTTTGAGAGCTGCGGCGATCTGCTCGCGGTCGGATATCATTCTTGCATATACTGCGCTCTCATTATCGGAAGGAAGATCGAGCTTTTTTATTTCGACAGACAGGACAGAGACACCGTATTCTGCACTCAGGTTAGAATTGACCTGCGCGGTTATCTGTTTGTTGACTTCGTTTCTGTTACCCTCACCGGCAGAAATGATCTCTGTCTGAAGCTTGGTACCCATGGTATTTTTAACTACGCTGTATATAGTAGCGTCAAGTCGTTTTTCCATCTCACTTACGGTGCCGACACGCTGTGTAAAAAGAGTCGGGTCGTCTATGAGCCAGATAACGTAATTATCAACAACGAGTGATTTTGCGTCGCTTGTCAGAAGTTCGCTTGAGGGAACATCATACATAAGCTTGTTTTTCGGAAGAGAAGATACTTCTTCAACAAAAGGAACCTTTAAATACAATCCGGCTTCGCTGCGAACGGTGGTTATTTTGCCGAACATTTTAACGATGCCAAATTCATCTTCTCTGACTGTATACATCGAAGAGAACAGGACGATCGCCGCCAATAATACCAGGACAGCCACAACGGCTGTGGATATGATCTTTTTTCTGTTCATCAGTTTGCACCTCCGGTCAGAACGGGAACATCCGATTCTTCACCGACAACCATTATTTTTTCCATTCCCGAACCGTTGTCTATATATACTTCAACAGCGGGGAAGACATCTTCTATCATTTCAAGATACATTCTTCTGCGCGTAACATCCTTGTTGAGAATATATTCTTCATACATAGCGGTAAATTTTGCAGATTCGCCGGTTGCCTCGTTTATCCTTTTCTCTTTATATGCTTCTGCTTCTTTAAGAAGCTTATCGGCATTGGCACGAGCCTCGGGAATAACGGAATTTTCATATGCCTTTGCGATATTGATCGTTGTTTCCTTTTCCTGCTTTGCGGTTTCTACTGCTTTGAATGCGCCTATGACTGCTTCCGTAGGCGGTTCGGCATCCTGTATTTTTACCTCAATTATCTGAACGCCGATATCATATTGCTCAAGACGGGATACCATAATGTCTTTTATTTCGGTTTGTATCGCAACTTTACCGGTAGTCAGCACGTCATCTACCGTTTTGGAGCCCATAACGTCTCTTGCGGCAGCCTGGGCAATATTTTTGAGTATTTTGACAGGTTGTTCGGAATTGAAAAGGTATTTCTGCGGGTCGCTGACCTTCCACTCCATGAAGAAGTCTACGGATACAACATTATAGTCGCCCGTGATCATTTTTGATTCGTCCTGCTTTGTGGTAAGCGTCGAGCCGTTTTCGATATAGCCTATCGTGAGCTTCTGAGTAGTCATGTCAACTTTTTCAAGAGACTGAATCGGGTAAGGAAGCTTAAAATGAAGTCCCGCTCCGTTTACTGAAGTTACTTTGCCGAATGTAGTTACGACAGCCCTCTCCGTCTCTCCTACCGTGTAAATACTTGTTGAAACAATGATTATAATAACAACTGCAACAAGTAAAAGCCATGCATATTTCAGCTTCGGTTTGCCTTTAATTGTAATTACTTCGTCCATCTTTGGTCCTTTCTATGGAATTAAAATGATTATTTGATCAGTTTTATACCTGTTCCGGCGAAAAGCGCTTCATCTGCAGACGTAATCGGAACGCCCGCACAGGTGATACTTTCGAGCGTGGTGCAAAACTGCAATGTGCTGAAATTTGATACTGGATTTCCTGAAATATTGAGAATGTTAAGATTTGTCATTGCAGACAGAGGCGCTACGTCGTAAATCGTATTCAGCGAAATATCAAGCATTTTAACGGAATTTGCGAGCGAGATAGCACTGAGATCCGATATGCCTGCCTGCTGGGCAATAAGTGTATTGACTTTCATCTTTGAAAGCGATGTAAAGTCGGTAATCGACGTTCTTGAACAGTCGAGCGTTTCGATGTTGACAAGATCCGAAAGTGCGCCGAGTGTGGTAACGCCGGTTCCGTCGATTTTGAGAGTTTTAAGTGCAGTAAACCCTTCAATGGGTAAAAGATACTGGATAGGATTATTGCTCAGTGTAAGAATTTCGATATTCTGCAAACGTGAAATCGCATTGAGCTGCTTTATACTGTTTGTGCTCAGATTAAGATCAGTAAGCATCGTGAGATATGAAAGCGACGATATATCGCTTACGAGATTATTTGAGATGTCAAGCGTTTTAAGCGAAGTTAGATTGGAGAACGAAGAGATATCACTTATAAGATTGTTAGAAAGATTAAGTCCGCGCAAAAGCGTCATATTGCCTATTACGGAAACGTCTTTCAGAGCATTGCCTGCCGCCGAAAATTCACGCAGAGCCGACATATTGCGAACATTGTCTATATTCGACAGAAGATTATCATCCATTTTAAGGATATTGAGCCACAAAACTGCGTAGATCTGCTTTGCCTTTTCGTCGTCAAGTCCGCATCCCGAAACGTTGAGAGACGTCATGGATTTAAGCTGAAGAAGAGGTGAAAAATCTTCTATATACGGTTCGTTGACAAGCACTACCTCGTTAAGGTTTGCCATTTCGACAAGGTCTGCAAGAGTTGTGATATTGCCTGTATACTTTACATCGCCCTTTTCTTCGCTTGAAATTCGTTTGACGTTCTGAAGGTCACGGTAATATATCGTTCCCGTTGGTTTGTTGATTGAGGTCCTGACCATCTGTTCGACCTTGTCGTCAAGGAAGATGTAAGCAGAGTTTGCGCTGTAAATACGGTAGGTTGCGCTGTATTCATCACTTATCATATACTGACTGTTCATCGCAAACGCACGGATTGTCACGGTGCCCTTTTCGATAACTATTGGATGAGCGGGGTCGTAAACGCGGCTTTTTGTGGTTGGAGCAGAACCGTCAAGAGTATAATAGATAGTTGCGCCTCCCGTGCTGACAAGCTCGATCTGAACGGATGAATCGTATGTTCCCGGGTCGGGTGTCATGGCAACGGTTGCGGGACGAGTGTCGGAAAGCTTGACGATGATATACGACGATGAAATGGAATTGATAAACTCCATAGCATCGGATATTTTATCGGTTTTTGTCAGCAGCTGTATTTTCTTTTGATAAAACGTTTCATTACGGGGTGAAATCTCTATTCCGTCAGAAAGAACTCTGACTGCATCGTCGGTTCTGGCAAGATCTTCGTAAACCTGGGCAAGGAGCAGACGCGCCTGAGTGTGTCCCGGATCGTAATCAAGGCATTCATTCAAAGATTCGACAGCCTGGGACATGTTGCCGGATTCCATCTGAGAAACAGCCTGATCATAATACTTATCTGCAAAGCCGAAAACGTTTTTATCCTGCTGGTACATAAAATACAGGATCGCTATGGCGCCGAGGATTATAAAAGTGATCGCAAATGAGTAATAAAAAGTCCGGAAATAATGGTGCTTTATTTTTTCAGCCTTTTTATACTGATTTTTCATGTCTTTTTTTGTTTTCAGAGAAATGCGAGCGTCAGAATCGGAATCGGTTGAAACTGCTGAAACCGATGCCAATTTTTTTTCGGATAATTTCTTATCCGTTTTCGCATTTTTAACGTCGCGCATATGCTGCTCCTTCTGAATATAAAACAAATTCACATAAAATCATTTTGCGCCGATATTTTTCAGCGCCCTGAAGATGCCGTCGGCAGATTTTTCATCGGCGATAAACGAATGATATTCACGTTCAAAAAACGCGTCGATATTGTGTGCGTCAGAAGACTGAATATACGGAATACCTGCCGCATCGGCAAGCGAAGGATCCTTCCAGACCTCAACGAGAGGAAAGCCCATGCTCTTATCAAGCATACCTAAGACTGAGCCTATCGAAAAAGACGTTCTGTCTATATGTGCGGGTATCGCCATGCCGCCGTATGATTCTACAAGAGGATAAAGTCCGTAAAGAGGGATATCGGAAGAAACAGCGAGCATCTGTTCCTCTTCATAAGTTGTTCCGTCCGGACGAACGCCGGTCTGATTGCCGAAATACCGGATATCGTTTTTGATCGGAGGAAGAGTTGATCTGACATATGATTCAAACGGAACGGCTCTTTCTATATCCGGGAATATACAGATAACATGAATTTCTTCCGACGTCTGAAGTTCCATGCCGGGAAGAACAATAAGGTCCTTTCCTTGAGCGTAGCTGATAGCAGAAAGGCAATTGCCCGAAATATTATGATCTGTTAAAGCAATGCAGTCAAGCTCTTTTGCAATTGCGCAATCAACGATCATCTGCGGAGTCATTTCATCTGAACCGCACGGAGACAGACACGAATGGATATGGAAATCGTAATACAGTTCGAGCCCTTTATCTGTGATATTCACTTCTGACCTTCCTGAAGCTTATATAAAAATACGGATAAATCTGTAATGGGTAGCGAAGACGATAGCAGAGAGATGCCCATGATCTCGCATTTGGATCTCAATGCTTCGGTAACCGGAGTGCCGTCGCACACAATTATGCATGAAACGTCAGCTATTGATGCAGGAGCAGTGATATTGGGATTTGTCAGCACCGTCAGCCACGCGTCTCCGCTTGACGCATTGCCTATAGCATGGCTGAGAAGATCGGTAGCAAAACCGCCGGTAATAAGCCGGTCTTCGTCCTCTATCATTTCAGCCTTTGCTCCGCCGGAAGCTATAAGATCTTTGACGGAAAAAGGTTTATCGTATTTCATACTATTTGCCTCCCTGTATCTGCATCTTTACGCACTGATCTATACTTACCTCTTCATTAACTATATCTTCTGCGAATGCACGGCAGGTCGGAGCACCGCACAGACCGCAGTCAAGACCGGGAAGAGACTCGCAGATATTATTCATTTCTCTGAGTTTACGCAATGCTACGGATCTGTCGTTGTCAAGACGGAAGACGGGAGTGTACTCAAGCTGAGTTGTCCACATAAAATCATCGACGGAATTATCTCTCTGATCGAATCTGTTGAGTGAAACAGGAAGATATTTTCTTAACGACTGTATCTTGGCGCGAGCGACAAAGGGATTTTCAATATTGAGAACGCCGCCTACGCATCCGCCTGCACAGGCGTTAAGCTCGATAAACTCAAGATCGTTCAGTTTATCGTCTTCAAGTTCTTCCAGAACCTTGATAACGTTTTCTATACCGTCTGCCGCGAGATACTTATCTCGCAGAAGTGCGGATGATTCCCCTCCCGAAGATGCCCAGCTTATGCCGACAAGACCTGAAGATGAAAGCTGCTGAGGAAAGTCTATTTCGCTCATAGCGGGAACGAGGCGAAAATAGACTTCACTTGCACTGAGCACACCGTCGATAAGTCTGTCGTCATGTCCGATCGGGAACTTTGCAGACGTTACCTTTGCCGGACACGGGGAAATAAAGAAGATACCGATTTCTTCAGGTTTCAGTCCTGAGATTTTAACTGCTTCCTCTCTTGCCTTTTTGGCTGCTATCTCGACAGGTGCAAGAACGGGAAGGATATTGTCGCAAAGATTAGGGAAGCGGACCGCAATAAGCCTTTCAACAGCGGGGCATGCGGAGCTTATACACGGCTTTACTATGTTTTCCTTATTGAGAAGTTTGCGTGTCAGGTCGGAAATAATCTCTGCTGAACGGGATACTTCCCAGACATCGTCAAACCCGATGTTTTTAAGTCCGGTAAGGACATAGTCGATATCCGTAAGGTTGTTGAACTGTCCATAAAGTGACGGAGCGGGAAGAGCCACTTTATATTTGAAATCGTTGATAATATCAAAGCTGTCATAAACAGCTTTCTTTGCATGGTTATGACAAATTCTTATACACTCGCCGCAGTCTATGCAGCGATCGTCTATAATATGCGCCTTACCGTTACGGACGCGTATAGCCTCCGTAGGGCACCGTTTCATGCAGTTGATGCAACCCTTGCATTTTTCAGAATCAAGCATAACGGAATGGCTGGAAACTGTATTCACTTGATCAACTCCGATCTTTCCGGCGAAATTATCAATTACCGTCAGATATTGATCCGCATGGTAATTGTGGTCCCCTCTCCCACTACCGTATCGATTTTCATTTCGTCAGAATATTTTTTCATATTTGGAAGGCCCATTCCAGCGCCGAAGCCGAGGGCTCTTATATTGTCAGGAGCGGTGGACCAGCCCTCCTGCATAGCCTGTTCAACGTCAGGTATACCGGGACCTTTATCTGAAAGAACTATTTCAATATAATCGTCAGTTACGGTAATATCTGCGACTCCGCCGCCTGCATGAATGACCATATTTATTTCGCCCTCATACATCGCAACAGCTGCTTTTCTGATTGCCTCAGCACCGATACCGAGCTGACGAAGAACTTTTTTTACATCCGAAGAAGCGGCGCCGGCAGCCATGAAGTTATCTCCGTCGACGTCGTAGCGAAGTTTAAAAACATCTGCCATTGATACTCTCCATATTAGATTACTTTACTGTTTTTGTACCGATAAGACCGTTCGCGTAAAGCTTTCCGCACGCAGGAAACATTCTTTCGGTTGTTGCAAGAACCACGATATTATTTTCTCTTGCAAGAGAAAGTATCATTTCGTCCGGTTTTTTTCCTCTTACGAATACGATGCAATGGATATCCATCATTTCAGCGGTTCTGACGACCTGCGGATTTACAAGACCGGTCAGCAGTACAGCCTGATCTTTCACGAAAGCAAGAACGTCGCTCATCATATCCGAACCGCATGCGGAATAAACATGGGTATTAAGAAGTTCCTCGCCGCACAGTACTTCTGCGTCAAGAAGCTCTTTGATTGTTGTAATTTTCATAAAACGATTCCTTATCCCCTTTATTTATTTTTTAGGTTTTAATTCGTTAAGACTCAAAATATATCGTGCATTTATCTTTGCAGACAATATTTTCTCATTTTAGTTTATTCTGTTATATTATATCATATTTTATATAAAAAGTCAATAGAAGCCGTCATTTACATTTATGTCGCAGCTCTAATAATAATTAGGCAGAAAATAAGAATAAATCTTTTTTTGGCTCAAAAGTACTTGAATTTTATTTGCGAATGTAGTATAATAAAGAACATGAGAAAAAACAGGAGGTGTATTTTTAATGAAAAAAAAGATGATGATAATAAATATCGTCATTTTAGTGTTAGTAACGCTGCTTCTTGTTTTTTATCTGTTTTTTGTAGACGGCATAGACAGTTTTATTAAGGCTTTTCAGAATGCCAGCCTTCTCCCGATGCTCACCGCCTTTCTTATGATGGCGGTATACTGGATGATGGAATCGTTTACGGTATACGTTATCGCGAAAAAGGTATACCCGCCCCACCGATTGAAAAACTCAATAAAAACAGTTATGATCGGGCAGCTTTTCAACAGCATCACTCCATTTGCAACCGGAGGACAGCCTATGCAGGCCTTTGTGCTTATTCAGAGGGGTATGCCTGCAGGTCTTGCGACATTCAGTTTGTTTTCACGCTTCATCATATATCAGATTGTCCTGACGCTTTTCTCAATAATCGCTCTGATATTCAGGCTTAATTTCTTTGTTTCGCACATATCGTCACTCGGATATATAGTTCTCATAGGTTTTCTCGTTAATTTTGCCGTAGTAGGCGGACTTTTAATGATAGCGTTTTTCAGAAACGGAACAAAAAAAGCAGCCAAAGCCATTATTTCCCTTCTGAGTAAAATAAAGATCGTAAAATCTAAAGAAGAACTCATTCAAAAAACATACGATCAGATCGACCTTTTTTATGTAAACATGTGTGAGCTGAAACAGTATACCGGAGTGATATTCCAAATGACGCTTCTTACTGCGGTTCAGCTAATCGCGTATTTCTCGATACCGTTTTTTATCTGCGTTGCGCTCGGAGCGAATGATATTTCATTTTTCAACGTTCTCTGCTCAAGTTCGTTTGTGCTGATGATCTCATCTTTTGTTCCGTTGCCGGGAGCCGCACTCGGCGCAGAAGGAAGTTTTCTTTTATTTTTCAGCATGTATTTTACGGATAATGAATATATATCGACGGCGATGCTCATCTGGCGATTCATTACATTCTATCTCCCCATTATCTGCGGAATCCTGTTTTTGAACAGGCTTCATAAAATCTACAATGATGATTCGGATTCGAAAGGCAACAAATGAACAGATATTTCGGAAAAATAATTGACGCACATACGCATATCTTTCCTGAGAAAATAGCGGAAAAAGCGACCGCATCGATCGGTAATTTTTACGGTCTTGCAATGGCATCAGTAGGACTGAAAGAAAAACTTGAGGAAGAGATGAAAAAAGCAGGCGTAAGACACTGTTTTCTTCTTTCAACCGCGACTACTAAAAACCAGGTTCAGGCAATAAATGATTTTCTTATCGAAACAATAAAGGACAGCAAGGATAAATTTACCGCATTCGGGACAATCCATATTGAGACGGAAGACCCTATTGCAGAAATAGACAGGATCAGAAAGAACGGAGTTACCGGCATTAAATTCCACAACGATTTTCAAAAGTTCGCGATCGACGATCCGAGAATATTCCCCGTATATGAAAAAGCACAGGCCGACAGAATACCGATAATGTTTCATGCCGGAGACAAAAGGTATAAATTTTCCAATCCGGATAAATTTGTTAAACTTTCAAAGCTGTTTCCTGAACTTATAGTTATAGCATCGCATTTCGGAGCATACAGCGAATGGGACAAGATCGACGATGAATATCTTGCCACACGCCATTATTTTGATACATCATCATCGTTTTTTGCGCTGCCTATAGAAAAAGCAAGAGAGATGATAAAACGTCACGGTGAAGACAGATTTTTATTCGGCTCCGATTTTCCGATGTGGTATGCCTCGGATGAACTGAAATATATAGAACAGCTGGGATTCAGCCAGGAGATCACGGAAAAGATTCTTTTCAAAAACGCTGAAAAACTGCTTGAGCGGGTCAAAACAGACAAAATAAGCTAAATGGAAAGATTCATATGAAGAAATCATTATTGTTGTTATTAAGCCTGTTTATCCTTTTGATCTGCAGTTGTTCAAACGCAGAAAATCAATCAAGAATAGGCGAAACGATGTCGAAACGCTGCTAAATGTGTATACAGCGGTATTGGATGAAACCTTTGGCGCCGTGTGCGAATTCGGTCCCGGCAAGGAATACTCATCGGATGACATGAATGTTTATTATCTTGTAACGAATTTCAAGACTAAGGATGAGGTAAAAGAATATCTGGCAAGGTATATTACTTAGACAGGTTATGACGAAAATGATGTCGAGAATGGTTTTACCGAGTCTGACGGAAATCTTTGACTGATAAGAGAAGCGCGCGGCTACGGATACTATGGCATCAATACAGACGACCGGGAATACATAGACGATACGACAGTAAAAGTCGCATTAACTATTATGGAATCGCCCGAGGAAGGTGCTTACTGCACTGTCAGCTTCTCATTCGAGGATGGCTTATGGAAGATATCTGGCTTCAGTTTGCCTGATGGATACTGATACTGTCACAATAAATTAACAGTTAGGTGACTTGACAAGATTTGATAAATAATGTATAATAATAAAGCCGTGATGAAAGACGGCTACACGGACGGTTAGCTCAGCTGGTAGAGCATTCGCTTGACGTGCGAAGGGTCAGGGATTCGAGTTCCTTACCGTCCACCATCATTACAGCAGTGGTTTGATTATTACAAATCACTGCTTTTTTAATAGAAAGGAACAGGTATGAAATTTATTTGCTTCGGAGAAATAATGGGTAGAATAAACCCTGTTGGATATAAGAGGATCGTTCAGACCGATAACTTTGAAATAACGTACGGCGGCGGTGAAGCCAACGTGGCAGTATCGCTTGCAAACTACGGCAAAGACGCACATTATGTAACGAAAATGCCGGACAACCTTATTACGCAGGCAGCGATCAGATCGCTACAGGCACACAACGTCAACACAGACGACATCGTTTTCGGAGGTGACAGGCTCGGACTTTATTTTGTTGAGAAAGGCGCATCTCAAAGACCGTCGACCGTAATATACGACAGAAAACATTCCTCGATATCTGAAGCGACTACGGAAGATTTCAACTGGAACAGAATATTGGACGGAGCAGAGTGGTTCCATTTTACTGGTATTACCCCTGCCCTCGGCAAAAACGTTGCCGAGATATGCCTTGATGCCTGCCAGACGGCAAAAAGCAAAGGAATAAAGGTCAGCTGTGATCTGAATTACCGCTCGAAATTATGGACAACAAAAGAAGCATGTGAAACGATGAGCAAGCTCATGCCGTATGTAGACGTTCTTATTGCAAATGAAGAGGACAGCGAAAAGGTGTTTGGTATATCCGCCCCGAATTCAGACGTCTCTTCGGGAGCATTATCAAATGAAGGTTACAAATATGTTGCGAAAGCGCTGAATGAAAAATTCGGTATTCCGGTCGTCGCAATCACTTTAAGGAAAAGCATATCAGCGTCGGACAACCTCTGGTCCGGAATGCTTTATAAAGACGGAAACTATTACTTCTCAAAAGAGTATGCGATACATATAGTTGACCGTGTCGGAGGAGGAGACTCTTTTGGCGGAGGTCTTATTTACGCGATATCCGAAAAATACAGCGATCAGGATATTATAGAATTCGCGGTGGCAGCATCCTGTCTGAAGCATTCGATCGAAGGTGACTTCAATGAGGTTTCTGTTTCAGAGGTATTGAAGCTCATGAAAGGCGACGGCAGCGGAAGAGTGCAAAGATAACAAGAGAAAAAGACAAAAAGATGACCTGAAAAACGGTCATCTTTTTTATTATCAGAAATTAAAACAGGCAGGTTCTCTGCGGACGGCCGGGAATAAGCTTTTCACCGTCGGTATATCCTTCAGGTCTGCCTTTAAGTTCGTTTATAAGACAGGAACGAAGATAAGCTATTCTGTCAGAGTATTCCTTATCGTTTATTGCATTATGCAGTTCGTGCGGATCGGACTCAAGGTTAAAATACTGCTCTTTGCCTGACTGCATAAACCAGATGAATTTATCCCGTTCGGTAACAATGAACTGATTGCCTATGCTTCCTCCGCTGTGCTCTCCGTGAAGATATTCACGTTCAAAGCCGTCCGAGAGAAGGTTCTTACCGTCTACCGTATCCGGAATATCCGCTCCTGCCACGGCAAGAACTGTTGGCATAACGTCACGCAGTTCCGCAACAGAGTGGCATACTCCCCTCTTTTGCAGACCTGCACCCGATATAATAAGCGGGATGTTTGACGAGCCTTTATATGGTCTGCTTTTTCTGTACATATTATGATCAAAAAGAAGCTCGCCGTGATCGGAAACGAATATGATCAGAGTATTGGCGGCAAGATTCTCAAAAAACAGTCCGTCAAGAAGTTTACCGATCTGATTGTCGAGGTGCGAGATGCAGGCGTAATATCCGATCATGGCTCTTCTTCGCATCTCATCGTCAAAACAGCCCTCTGACGAAGAAAGGTACCTGCTGTTTTCTCCCATCTCAGCAGACCAGTCGCCTATGACGGGAGGACGAAGCTTCATATTTTCATACATTCTGAAGAAGGGTTCTGGGGCGTCAAACGGTGCATGAGGTCTAACGTATGAAGCCATCAGAAAAAACGGACGGTCTCTGTCTCTTCTGCGAAGAAAATCGATACATTCTGATGTGACCCAGTTGGTGGGATGATATTTTTCGTCATACGGCCACGGACGGGCAAGCCATGAATTACAGTCTATACCGGTGTCGGTAATATCAGCATCGGGACCAAGCTCATGTTTCAGCCACCAGAGATAGTCGTCTGCGACCTTCTGGTTTTCATAGTAAGGTCTTTCGCTGTTTCGATAGTAATGAAGATATCCGTCATGAAGTAAAACGTTCTGAAAGCCCAGGTAATTGCGAAGAGGATGAACGTGCATTTTACCGACACATTGGGTCTGATATCCTGCCTTTGTCATTTCCGCTGCTAAAGTATGCTTATAATCCCACCTGATCCCGTCCTGATAACCTACTCTGCCGGTGTGTTCCTGAGACATACCCGTCATAAGCGCTGCTCTGGCGGGAATACAGGACGGGCAGGCGCTGTATGCATTGTCAAAACGGAGTCCGTCAAGAGCGAGAGAATCAAGATAAGGTGTTTTTACATCAGGATGACCTGCTATACCGAGACAGTCGCCACGCATTTCGTCGCAAACGATAAGAAGAATATTTTTCATTTTATCACCATGATCAATAAATTACGGGAAAGAGAATTTTCTCTTTCCCGCAGAATTAATTACCTTTACCGTATGATATGATATAACACTTACCCGCTTTTCTGCCGAAATTCATCATATCGTCATAGTCCGGGAGGAAAATATCGATATCGTTACCTTTGATACCTCCACCGACGTCCATTGCAGTGCAATAACCGTATACAAAACCGTTATTAAGAACGATATACAGTTTTGAGTAAAGAGGAATAACTGTGGAGTCGACAGCAACGTAGCCGACCTGTGTCGGATCGCCTGTTGCGGTGATAAGTCCGCCTTCTTCAACACCGGTGTATGCGGTGACATTAACATCAACGACCGTTATATACTCTGACGGCGGCCCGTTGCGAAGATCGAGAAGATCTGTTCTGTCTACATAAACTTTTGCTGTAACGGGTTTTTTGGTAACTTTTTCACTGATTTTTGAAGAGCTTACTTCAACGCCGTCGACATATTTGATCCTGTACGTGATTTCCTTTACGCCGTTTTCGCCCTTCTCATTATCTTTGACCTTTTTCCCTGCCCAGATAGAATAAATCATAGGCATTTCGATGGTTTTGAATGGAATAGATACTTTTTCAACGACTTCTTTATACTCTACTCTGCCTATTTCAACATAAATATCCTCAAAAAGAGGCGTTTCGGGAGTATAGCCCTTATTGATATAATCATCTTTGGAAACAGTAACGCCGGCACGTTCAAGAAGATCGGCGACAGTTGCGTTATCTTCGACAAGAAACGGAAAAGTATAATCTTTTCTGTCTGCAGTAAGATGAGCAAGATAAACTATCTTATCACTTACAACGATTTTTTCAGGTTCTCTGTATACAGGTTCGGTAACGTCAATAATGATATCGGGAACGGATTCGGGGGAATCTTCTGCTTTTTCATCCGCTGTTTTTGCATCAAGAACGATATCGTAAATAAAAAAGGATGCGATGGTTACGCAAATGAACATAGCGACAACAAGGACATGGTTAAAAATCTTTTTGTCCTTTTTATTCATCTTGCTAAAGAAAGACATACCCTCACCACCCTTTCATATTGATTCAACAGACATAAAAATGAAAAGCTGAAATATCAACCTGTGATAAAAATATATGTAAAGCAAACATACTTTCCGAGGCGTGTTGCTATTATATCATACTTTAACGTGTTTGTCAAGATATAAAATTTTGCCACAACTAAGCGGTTATTTAAAATAAAGACAACTTTACGTCACATAAAAATCACACACTAATCGTGATAACAATGTGATAATTCGAGGTGACACCGTGTCCCGTAAAGGCATACACCAGTCGACAAAACGGCATGTAAAGCTGATTCCCTTCCGGGAATTTCAAGGCATCAAGATCGGATGCATACAGTATATGAGGGTTCTCTGAATACGGTGATTTCCAATGAAGGGAATCTGTTTTTCAGCATTTCAGACAGCACAGGGATCACAGGAAACTCGGTATCAAAATGCCCTGCGGTTACAACATTCAGCCCTTTTGACCGTGCTTCGATATACCGTGAATGTTTCATTTCCCCTGTCAGCAGCGTATCTGCTCCTGCTAAAATCGCATTGTTTATATCCCCACCGCCTGATCCCCCCATTACGGCGACCTTTCTGACGGGATTTCCGCTGTCAACAACGTTTACCGCTTTTATTCCAAGCTTATCGGAGACCGTTTTTGCAAAGGCGTTTAAATCAGACTCTGTATACCCTATTCTTCCGATCTTTTCGGGTTCCCATATCTCGATATTTTGCAAGCCTATTATATTGCATAAAACGTCGTTTACCCCCCCTGCTGCCGCATCGAGATTAGTGTGGGCGCAAATTGCATCTATTCCTTCTCTGCAGAGCTTGTATACTGCCGAATTTGCAGATACAGAATTTATCGGGTCAAAAATTACGGGGTGATGAGACACTATGAGCTGCGCGCCGACAGTAAGAGCCGATTCTATGGCTGACGGAGTGATGTCAAGGCAGGTAAGGACCTTATTTACTGCTTTTTCTTTATTTCCGACAAGTATACCGACGTTATCAAAGTCCATAGCCGATGAAAACGGTGCGAATGAATCGATATAATTATAAATATCTATTACTCTTACTGTGTTTTCCGTCATTATATACACCCTTTCAAAAGGCTAATTTCGGATAGAAGCCTTTTTTTATAATCTTCATTGATGTTTGGTGATTTTTTCATGTTTTCCAGAATGTCTGTTCTGATCTTTATCAGTTTTTTTATATAAAGCCGTTTTTCAGCTGTATTTTTATTTCTGAGCACAGGTGACAAAAGGACGTCAAGCTCAGAGTAAGGCATTAAAAAGTCGACTTTTTCAACCTTCATAACAGAATACAGTTTTTCGCCATCGTGTTCCGATACAATTTCTTCGTCACGGATAACGTAACCGTTTTTATAAAGGTATTCACGCAGCAAATCAATTGCTGTCATGGGTTGAAGAACATATTTCGCTTTGCTGTGAACAATATTATGAGAAATTATATCTACTATCATTTCCCCGCCCATGCCGGCGATTATGATTGTTTCGGCGTCATCTGGAACATTCTGAAGTCCGTCAGACAAAATCGCAGTGATTTTATCTGAAAGATTGCGTGATGCAATATACTCTTCCGCTCTTTTCAAGGGCTGTGTGCGTATGTCGCAGGCATAAGCCCTTTCTACGGTTCCGTTTTCTACAAGATAAACGGGAACGAGTGCGTGGTCGGTGCCAATATCGGCAACAACCCCGCACTTTTCCGTAAAATCAACTATTTTTTTAAGTCTCGGAGAAAGAGTCATCAGGATATCTGAGCATTGAGCGCATCTACGAGATCATCGGCATCTATACCGTGAACTTCGCATGCTTCCTCTATCGTTTCTCCGGCAGCTGCCATGCAGTTGACGCAATGCATACCGTGTTCGACGAAAATATCAACGGTTTCTGGAGCTATGCTGAGCACCTTTGATATTATCATATCTTTAGTAATCTTAATTTCCATGATATTTTTACTCCTAAGTATCAAGTATTGGTAATGAAGTTAATATTAGTTTTTATTGAAATCTCTGTCAAGAACAGCCTGAATATTATCCCTTGAGCCATCTATAGCTTCGGCTATTCCTTTGCGGGCATTCAGAACGCTTGACCACTGGAACAGATTCATAGCTCTGTAGTAGTCCGGCTCTGCGTTGTCATACATGGTGAAATAGTATTCAGCGCTTTCTTCATGAAGGAAATTCTGCCTTGCATATACTTCGCGCCATTCAAACGGATCGTCGCCAAGCGGAGAATAGAGATCTGTCAGAATAGCGTCGATAATATCCATATCGGCAGTTATAGGAACAGCAATCAGTCTGTCTGCATATCCGAGATATGACTTCCATTCTCCGTATTTTGCAGATGGACCTGCAGGACAGGGAACGATAGCGAAGTCAACATCGTTATACATAAATCCGTTGTCGGATGCATCAACTGTTCCGACATAGGTATATTCGTAGATAAAGGCAAGTCTGTTTTCTATAAACGTAGGATATTTCTCCCCGTCGTTCTGGATCGCAACGACACCGTCCTTGTAAAGCGTCTGTGCCCATTCCATTGCCTCGACAGCTTCCTTGGAATCGAGATTGCAAACATATCTGCCATTTTCATCGCGTCTGACAAGAGATCCGCCGTTATTAAGAATGAGTGTGGTGAGGAAATAATCAGGAAAGCTTGTCTGGTAATACATTCCGAAAACGCTGTTGGGATCATTAGGCGTTCCGCCAATTGTTTCGAGAATGTGTCTGAAAGTATTCCAGGTCCATTCACCGCTTTCAATCAGTTCGAACGGATCAAAACCGAACTGATGCAATACGGTCAGATTTGCATAAAAAACGCCGCCCATCTGAGGGAAAGGAATTCCGTGAAAGCCGGGATAAAACGCCTGATAATCATCGCCGCGCTTGAAATATTCAACTAGGCGGACAGGGCCCCATTGTCCTTCTTCGATTCCTTCAACAAATCCGGGAACAAGAGTTAAGGAGTTATAAAGACCTGCATCCATATTCGGCCAGTGAGCATCCGACCGCGCATCATAAAGATCAGCCCAGTGAAGTCCGGCCGCGTGAGTAGCCGCCAGGCCGCCGGGGCTCTTTTTAAACACAAACTTGATATTATACTTTTTTTCAATATCCTTGTATCTTTGTCTGAGTCTTTCGGTCCACTCTGAGTTTTCATAGTGTTCATAAGGGTTAACTTCGATTCTTCCTTCGCGTTCTTCGCCGATGAATACCAGTTCTTTACCGTGGAAATCATACGATTCTTCTGCTTCTGCATTAAAATCGTAATCGAAAATCTCTGTTTCTTTGCCCTGTGCACATGAAACAAACGAAAAAGCGATGGCTGCAATAAACAGGAAAACAAGAGCTTTTTTCATTTTAACAATCTCCTTTATATGAATGCTTACGGCAGTTGAGTGCGTTGAAAAAAGGCGTCATATCGGAGCATATCTGCCCCGATATGAAAGGAATAAGCTATTTGGTCACCTTAAGTATGCGGTCGTTGACATCCTTTTTGAAACTGTCAATATATTTATTGACATATTCAACGATATCAAGATCGGGATCTTCTATAAGCGGGGTAAGATCCATTGCATACATAAGGCTTTCTGCGGTATCGGTGCCGTGGGATGCATAATACGTTGCGTTTGCGACACGCCTGCCCTGAGTAGCGAGATCATAGCGTTTTCCGCCTGCGACCTGAGAGTCGAAAAGCGAAACGAGTGAAGCTGCCATATTCTGATGGGCTGTTACGTCAAATACTGTTTTTTCTTCGTCATTTACCCAGTCAAGGCTTCTCCAGACTTCACCGCCGTATACTTTGTGCGGTCTGTCTTCAGGATCAAGTTCGCGGATAGCCTTGATAACCTTTGTTACGACACCTATATGTGTGTCGTGTTTATCTGCAAGATTGTGAGTGAAAACAACTTCGGGTCTCATTGCTTTGAAAAGCTCTTTATAGTCTTCAATAACGTCACGGTTCGAGCCGTCTTTGATTGCAGAGGAGGTGTAGTTGAGAAGAGCAAGAGCTGCGTATTCGCCGACGAATGCTGCCTTTTTCTGTTCAAGTCTGCGGACTTCCATCATCTGCTCGTTAGTGTAGTCTGCATAAAGACCTGTTCTCGGGCTTCCTGCGCCGTCAGCGGTAACAATTGCGGAAAACCATTTGTCTTTTTTGCCGAAGCAGTCGAGAATGCCTGCCCATGACATAAGCTCTATATCGTCCTGGTGTGCTGAAATGCCAAGGCACGTTGTGCGTGCAAGAGCTTCTTTTTCGGGAGTTCCGTCCCAGATATATATTTCGGCTTTATCATTAAGTTTCATAATTTATACCTCTTTGTTGATTTATTTGATTTCGGGGAGAGATGCTGCTGCGATAGACTGACCTACGCGGCGGCTTGATTCATCGGGAATGTGAAGCTGGATCTTATTTGCAAGATCGGGAAATTCGGTTTTAAGGACTTCGTTTGCCTTATCAAGAAGGATAACTCCGCCTTCGCCGGAAGTTACTCGACCCATGATAAGAACGTGTTTTATATCATAGAACTGCGCATAGTATGCAATTCCGTAGCCGAAGTAAACGCCGATAGTCTCGTATATTTTTGCTGCGCGGGGATCGTTGTTTTTCTGTAGACCCTGGACGAATTTAAGCTTCTCTGCAAGAGTGAGTGAATCGTCAAGTTCGATTCCTGCAGCGGGTGCAAGTTTGATAACGCCGTCCTGAGAAAAATACTTGACGCCGCATCCGTAGTCGCCGGACCACTCGTCGACCATAGCAGCTTCATTATAATCTACCGGAACGAAAGCAAGCTCGTTGAGCCAGCCGGTAATATTACCCTTGCTGTCTACATATCCGCCCGCTTCGGACGTTCCCATTGCAACGCCGAGAACCTCGGTATCATTAAGGTCCATCGCGCCTGCAAGAGCGGTAACGTCGCCGTCATTGGCTACTTCGAGAGGTATATTCTCCCCTATTTCTTTGGCGACGTTTATATACATGTCTTTTACGCATCTGTTGAAGTCATCATCATTGACCTTGATGAAAAGAGATGCGACCATTATACGGTTATCGACATACACGCCTGCGGAAGAAACGCCAATGGCATCTACGCGAGGCATTTTTGAAGCAGCGGTTTTCATTGCGTCAAGGATGCCGTTGTAATGATAAGAGGGATCTGTCTGTGTTTTAGGATGCCAGATAACTTCTTCGGAATAAACTGTTTCACCGTTTACTACAGCGCTGACCTTTCTGTCGGATCCGCCTGCATCAAAGCCGATTCTGCATCCGTCAAGATGTCTGCCGATAGGGCTTGTTGTTTCATATGTTTCAGGTGCGCTTTCAAGCGCGACGTGCTCTACCTCAAAAGGATGTTCGTATACACGCGCCATGAATTTAGCGTCAAAATCACGAAGACCGCCTTCGGAATACGCAGATTTTATATAATCCGCAACTGCCTTCGGACCGGCAATTATTACTTTGTAACCGCCCTTGATCCAGAGCATGGTTTTTACGATTCTTTCAACGTATTTATTGTTTTCTTTTTCATGTCCGTTTTTGAATATGCGGGTCTTATACGTTGAGATATATCCCTTGTTTCTTACTACGCCGATAACGATATCTTCTCCGCCTTCGGCATCAACCGCTTTTGCAAACTCGCGGCAGACAACAGACATCGGTTCAAAACCGGGGTCGAGCGGTGCTTTTATTTTGAGTTCCATAATAAATACTCCTATTATCTAATTACGGTTTTATTTTGTAACTGTAATCTTTTTGAGTCCTCGCGGCGCATCGGGGTTGCGACCTTTTACTTCCGCAAGATTTGCGGCAAAGAGCTGAGCAAACGTTGCGAAATAGAACGATGCGATCATATCTTCCTTGTCGGTTTCGGGAATCTTAAAGCCGAGATCGCCCTGGGCAAGGAGAGAGTCGTCATCAGAAACCATAAACAGGTCTGCGCCGACGTTCTGAAGTTTTTCTATCATGACCATTGCATCGTTTTTTACAGGTCCGTCTGACATATACATGAAAACAGGCATGCCTTCACTTACCATTGCGAAGGGACCGTGATGGAAATCTGAAATAGGATATGCTTTTGCGCGAACGTAGTTAGTTTCCTGTATCTTGAGCGTAGCTTCAAGTGCAAGAGGATAGTTTATGCCTCTTGAAAGAATGAACGCTTCTTCCATGAAACGGTAGCGCGTTGCGATCTGAGCGATTGCAGCGTCCTGAAGAAGTATCTGAGCAACGCCTCTGGGAACAGCTTCGAGCTTTTTGAGGATATCGTTTCTTCCTGCCCATCTTGCAACAAGTTCTGCAATAAGATAGAGCTGTGTGCTGAACGTTTTTGTAGCAGCAACGCTTGCTTCATGTCCGGCGTCGCAGTAAAGATGAAAATCTGCTGCGGCTGCAAGCGGAGACTCCAGATTATTTGTAATAGTAAGAGTTATAGCGCCTGTTTCTTTGGCATCGTTGATTATTTCGAGGACATCTGCGGCAGCACCTGACTGGGAAATGCCTATCACGAGCATATTTTTGTAGTTGAGTTTTGAACCGTAAAGAGTCGATGTTGAACAAGCGGATAATCCGACAGGGATACCGAGTATTGTTTCGATAATATACTTACCATAGATGCCTGCGTGATCGGAGGTTCCTCTTGCCGCAACGATAACGTTAGTTATTCCGGACGTTTTAAGCGTTTCCGCAAGCTTATCGAGAGTTGCCTCGTTGGACTTGAGGCAGCGTTCCATAGCCTGAGGTTCTTCAAAGATTTCTTTTTTCATGATTGTGGACATGACAGTTTTCTCCTTAATATATGGAATTTTTATTTTACTTTTTGAAAATCGTAACTATGATAACGATTATGATTATGAAGATCAGAACGCCTGTGGCAATAACTACGCCGTTGATTATGGTATCCCAGATGTCGTTTTCGTCTTCATTTTTTTCGACAACGTTTTCGGTCGGAGTATACGGTTCGATACCGTGTTCCTCAAAATCCTGTATTTCTCTGGCGGTCAGCGCCGTGGGAGAAATATAAATATCGTCGACAACGCCCTTGAAAAGCGGCTCCCCTTTTACTCCGCTCTTACCTATATAATTATAGTTAGGTGCAATTGAAGCGGGAGTTATGGACGTTGACGCCTGATCAACAAGCGCACCGTTGATATAAAGTCGGGCTGTGCCATCTTTGAGCGTAACGGTTGCTCTTACCCACTCGTTTGAAAGTGAAGTATTTGATTTAAGTGTCGTTTTTACGCTGCCGTCAAACAGCTCAAACGAAAGACCGTCTGTTCCGTTGCCCATATCAAGAAGCAGATATGCGGACGGTTTTGAAATAGAACTTGATTTTTTTGCAAAATAGATAAGCTTTTGATTTACAGACGACGTATTGCCTGCCCAGTTATATGCAATGCTTAAAGTAAGCTCGGTTGCAGTATCGAGTATTCCGATAGGATAACGGATATAAGAGTTTATACCGTCAAGCGTCAGACCGTAATTTTTTATGCCCTGAGAAAGGCTTGCGTTTCTTATAACGGCAATAACGGAATTATTAAGGTCTTTTCCGATAAGTGAAGTATCGTCAAACGTCGTGCCGATATAACCGGAAATCTCGCCTTTCTCTGTATAGGAATCTTCAAGATTATCTGTATCATCAGGGCGAAGGTCGTTATTTTCAATGGGTGTGGATGTCGGAGACGACGAGCTTTCGGGTGACGGATCGGGAAGGACTTCCGTTGTAAAACGTTTTATTCCGTATGCTCTGATCTTTCTGATATCCGATGCATCGACTACTCTTGAGGCAAGATAGATCTCATCTATGACGTATTTTCCGGTGTCAAATATCTCGGAGCCGGATAGGATCTTGAAATCGGTTATCTGAAGAGCTGAAAACGGATATCCGGTGCGGAAAGTATCAGTCAAATTTCCGTTGACGTAGATCTTGACCTCACCCGTCTGACTGTAAGAAAGAGCATAATGGACCCATTTGCCGTTTATGCTGTTTATGCTTGTTTTGGAAAGCTGATTTGTAGTCGGGAATGCGGCGTCTGCGGCGAATTCAAGCACAGGAGCATCCGTGAAATCGATTTTAAGAGGTTCTTCCTGCGCAGTCTGTTCGGTAACTGTCGGTGTCAGGGTGCTTTCTTCCGTGTTGTCGACGGTTGATTCGGAAGGAACGAGAGTGTTGTATATTTCAGGAGGAACTTCAGATGTTTTGAACGGAGAAAACTCGAATTTTCCGTAGCCGGAGAAATCGAGAAGTTTGACAGGGGAATACTGATAAAAAGTGTCGTTTTTATCGGCAATTCTGTAAACCCATGCACAGAAAGTAAAGGCGTCTGCCTGATAAAGAAGACCGGGATTAAGCTTCAGATACTGCTTAGGGGCAGTGCCGTTCCTTTTGGTTAATCCGTATCCAAAAGAACCTTTGTAATCTGTTGTCGATATTTTAGTTACGGCAAATTCATTGATCACTGCCGACGTTGTTTTATTCAGGTCTCTTGAAATATCATATGTGGAATCAAATGTATAAGCAAGCCATGAAAACTTGATCCTGTCAAGGTTTTCGGGAGGTCTCCACCCCTCCTCTTCTCCGGGCTCTTCTTCGGAAGGAGTAAACGGATCATCGGGATTTTCGGGACCTTGAGGATTCGGATCTTCGGTATGTTCACCGGGATTTTCGGGCTCTTCGGGTATTACTTCGCTTATCTCACCGCCCATTGAAGTAAAGAAATCCATAAGATTCATCGTAGTAAGCTGAAGGACATTTTCAGACGAAAGGGCGTTGTTTGAGATATAAAGATCGTCTATAACGAAGTCGGTGAAGAAAATAACGTTGTTTGTGAGTGTTTCAAGAGTAGCGTCGACAGTTTTTGACGCACGGGTATAACCGTCAACGTATAAAGTAAGCTTATTCGAGCGTCCTGCTGAATCGAATGTAAAAACGATATGATGCCACCCCGAAAGTGTGATTTCGGGAGAAACATCGGCAACAAGAGTTTCGCTGTAGCGACCGTCAAATAGTTTCAGGAGGAGAGTTCTGTCGTTTGACACATAGTCAAGAGAGAGATATGCGTATGTTTCGTTGCCGTTGCCGACATAAAACAGGCGCGAATCATAATATGCGTCAAATGAAGAGAAATTGATCCAGAACCCCATAGTAAGTTCGGTTATTTTTGAAAACATCGCCTGATCAAGCGAAAAATAAGCGCTTACCGCGTTGCCGGACTTACCGTAAATAGGCTCAAACGGGCTGAAATCACGTTCGATCAAAGGGTATTTGCCCCCCAGATCCCATTTGAGATTTGACGTGTCGTCAAAAGTATATCCTGCCTGATATAAAGGCGTAGCAGCAGAAAACGGCGTAAGAAACGTGAGATTTGCAGCTGCATAAGCAAAAACAAGCAGATAACAGAAGATTTTCGAAATGTTGTTTTTCAAGTTAAACACTCCAGAAAAAGGCGTTATTCGCCCTTCATTGTAAATACATATGCCTCTTCCTCGGGATAATCGGATGAGATACTGAATGAAATTCTGTTGTTTTCGTGTCTGAAAGGCACGTCAGCGCCATTAAACGTGATCTTACCTACGCGTTTATTGAACGGGATTTCAAATTCCTCGGGTTTCTCATTTTCATCCGCAAGATAGATTGCGTAATATGTGTTTGTTTTAAGATTCTGAGTATATGCATATTTGCCGGTCCTGTAAGGAACACATACACGGGTGTTGAATATGGCATCTCCGTTTTTACGGAGCCATGCGCCGAAACCGTCAAGCGCTCTGACGCCTTTTGTGGGAAGTTTGCCGTCAGGTCTGGGCGCGATATTCAAAGCAAGATTTCCGCCCTTTGCAACTATATCAGCAAGAAGTCTTACAAGTGCGCGCGGAGATCTGTATTCATCGTCATAGTTGAATGCGAAGGAACCTCCGAGAGTTACGCAGCTTTCCCAGGGAATACCGAGGGGTTTTGCGGGAACAGTCTGTTCGGGCGTGACGTAATTCTCGTTTTCACCGCCGACCGTTCTGTCTGCGACAAGAAGACCCGGCTGATACTTTCTTGCTTTTGCTACGATCTCGGAAAGACGGATATCCTGTTTGCATCTGGGGTTGTCGGGACGGACCTGTCCGGCATCGAGCCAAAGAGAATCAATCTTGCCGTATCGAGTCATAAGCTCAAGTATCTGGTTTTCCGTAAACTTTACAAACTGCTCCCAGAGCCACGGATATTTCTCTGTATCATACGTCGGGTTTCTGCTTGTCCACGCGCTGTGTTCCATTCCGGGAGCCCAGTAATACGGAGTATGCCAGTCGGCTTTTGAGAAGTATGCGGCAATGCCCATTCCATGATTTCTGAACGCTTCAAAAAGGTTTTTGCAGATATCGGCGTTTTTATTGGTGTGGAACGGACAGTCGGGCGCAGTTATTTTATAGTCTGAATATGCGGTATCCCACATACAGAAGCCGTCATGGTGCTTGGTTGTAAAAAGAAGGTATTTGAAGCAGTTTCTCTCGGCGATCTGCGCCCATTTATCAGGCTCGAACCAAACGGGATTGAACGTTTTATTGAGATCGACGTATGCTTTTTTGAATTCTTCTCTTGATGCGAAGGGACCGTAGTCAAATTTGACCCATGACGTATCTTCATCAGGAAGCGCCCATGATTCGATAAAGCCCCATTCGCTGTAAGGACCCCAGTGCATCATAAAGCCGAGTTTCTGATCCTGGAACCATTCGAGTTTCTGCTTTACAAGCGGATCTGTAGGCGCTACATAATTTTTTTCTTCGGAATAGCTGTGATTGTAGTCTTCATTGAACATATCGAGATCTTCTGCCATAACGTGCCTCCCATTTAAAATAGAGTCAGAAGTGTAAAAAGATAATGTAAAATTGAATATCAGTTCGACGGCGCGGGATAAAGGTCAGGGAAAAGCTCATACATTTCTGTTCCGTCAACAATTACAGTACCGTTGGTGATCGTGTAGATCTGACGAGAAAGCTCTATATCAGTTTCGTGGTTCTGCACCTGAGCAAGCTCTTTAGGAGTAAGCAGATCGGGCGGGACAGCAACGTTTTCATATGTTTCTTCATCAGTAGTTCCGGATGAGAATTTATACATATAATAATGAGCGCCCTGATAGCCGTGAACAGAGCATATACAGTTTTTATATGATTTCTTTGATACGTTGGAAAGCGTAGGATACTCGCCTTCGGGAACAAGATAGGAATATGCAGGAAGCGTTTGACTGTTATAAAGTATCTGATTGCTTGCAAGCGGCGGACAAATGTATTCCGAGTCGCCTGTAGTAATATAAGTATAAGGATAACTTCTCATGATATCCCTGAACGTGGCAAGTTTTGCGTTAGGACATGCATCGCATGCGATCTGGCCGGTTTCGGTGCAGACGTAAAGCTGATGATGGACGTCGCACGTTTCGGTGGGTTGAGTTCCGCTCTTGAATTTACCTGTTTTTACGGTCGATGAACCCGACGGGTCGGAAGAACAGTATGGTCCCGCAAGTTTTCCGCTTACAGAGCAGTATGAGCAGGTAACGATTCCGTCCGGAACGGCAAACGTTGCTTCGTTTATGCCCTTGCTCTGATGGACGTATTTCATAACTTCGTGCCACATGCGGATATGCTCGGTGTTTTCGGTGGTTCCGTATGTGTTTTTATCAAAGCCCCACCAGATTCCGGCGATATAATACGGGGTATAGCCGATAAACCAACGGTCGTTGAATGAAGTGGTAGTACCTGATTTACCGGCGGTATCTATAAAAATACCTTCGTCAGAGTCATAGAGGTTTGCAACAGCGCTCGTACCGACGGTTACGGCGCGCTGAAGGATATCGGTTATAAGATATGCGGTCTGCGGCGTAAAGACTATGGAGCGGTCAACGTCGTTTTCAAGAATTATTTTGCCGTTGTAGGTTTCAACGCGGGTTACGCATCTTGAAGCGGAATAGATCCCCGAATTTGCAAAAACTGTGTAAGCCGAGACCATTTCCTGAACAGTAACGCCGTATGTTAAAGAGCCGACGCTGAGCGGAGCCTCGTTTTTGTCTGCGTCAACAAGGCTTGAAAGCCCGAGCATATTCTTTGCGAAATTAAAGCTGTCTTCTATACCGACAAGGTTCAGTACACGGGCTGAAGGCGCATTATATGAGTTTGAAAGCGCGATTTTGACGTCTACAAGTCCTCTGTATTTTCTGTCGTAGTTCAGCGGCCAGCCCTGATATGACGTGTAAACAAGGGAAGAAAGGTCGTATTCCGAAGATATACTGAAGTCGTTGTATTTTTCGTATTTGGTTTTCGGGTCTATGTTTATTTTGATCGGAGCATCGTCTACGGCGGTTGCTGCCGTAATGAGATTTCGTTCGATAGCCTGTCCGTAAACGGTAAGAGGTTTGATAGAAGAACCGGGCTGACGCTGAGACATCGTAACACGGTTAAGACCGAGAGCCTCTTTCTTTTCACCGCGTCCGCCGATTATAGCTATTACGTTGCCTGTTTTGGGGTCTTCAAGAAGGAACGCTACCTCCTGCTTCGGTTCTTCGGACTCAAGCGATGCGAGGTAGTCATCTCTGTTCGTATAGAAGTTTTCCTCGTTGGAAAAGTAATCTTCGCAGAATCTCTGGATGTCGGGATCGACGGTTGTGTAAATGCGAAGTCCGGAAGTATATATATAATTGATAGCATAAGAGCGGGTATAGCCCTTCTGCACCATCAGTTCATTTATAAGCCATTCGAAAACAAGGTCGGTAAAATACGACTGGACGCCGGATGAGGAACCCGAGGAAGCGTTTCTTCCGATAAGGACGATTTCCTGGTTGCGGGCCTTCTCATATTCTTCACGGGATATTTTGCCCTGATCGAACATCTCATATAATATATGAAGACGTCTCGATCTGTTGTTTTCCATACTCTCATACGGATTATAATATGAAGGCCAGTTTGTAACGGCGACTATGGTCGCACATTCGGCAAGAGTCAGATCTTTGGGCTCCTTGCCGAAATAAGATTTTGCGGCGGTATAAATGCCCTCATACTGGTAACCGAAGTTGACGGTATTGAGATAATACTCAAGTATCTGGTCTTTGCTGTATTTTCGTTCAATATAGAAAGCACGAAGGATCTCTTTGGCTTTTCGCTGAAGTCCCGCGGTTCCTTTGACGGCATTGTCCTGCGTTATAACCTTTATGAGCTGCTGAGTAAGCGTAGAACCGCCGGCGCCGATCTCGGACCTGCCTCGGATTCGGTCAATAATATAAGATATAGTAGCTCTGATGGTTGTAACAAGGTCAACGCCCTTGTGTTCATAGAAACGTTTGTCCTCAATCGCGACGGTGGCGTCGAGAAGTTCTTTGGGCATATCGTTTATGGAAACCCAGACGCGGTTTGCGGTGCTGTAAAGCTCCTCATAAACAACGATCTCGCCCGACGAATCGGTTGCAAGGATCTGTGACGTATAATCGATATCGAGACTTGCAAGTTTGATGTCAAGCTCGGGATCGGTAAACGAGTAAACGAGAGTAACGCCAAGGCCTACGCCTATAACTCCAAAAACGGCGCCCGTCAGGATCCAGAAAAATATAAAGGACCAAATACCGCCGAGAAGGCGTATAAAAAACGGTTTCTTCTTTCTGTATTTTTCAGGATTCTTCTCCCACAGAGGACGGTCGTCTTCCACTACTTCGACTCCGCCTTTTTTCTTTTGCTTATTTGACGTAGAAACCTGTGTATCGGATTTTTTCGGTTTTTCGGCAACGGATTCACGCGTATTCGGTCTTTTTTTCTCATTTTCGACCTGAGCGGCGGAAGTTTTTTGTTCAGACGTGCGGGAAGACTCTTCGGACGCCAGGATCTCGTCATGCGAAGAAGAGTCTGTTTCGGTCTTAAAACGCGCAAGTCGTGCGGCGCGAGGACCCAAAGACGCGGTGACAGTCATATCGGAAGCGGCTGAACTGTTTTCAGTAAACGGAGGCTGAGCTTCTGATAAAGACAAGGCGTCTGTCGCGGCGGAATCAGTAAATATGTTTTCGCGGCCGTCATCAGCGGCGATATCATTCAATTCATTTTCAGATGGCAGAGAGACATCTCCGTCCGATACACCGTCCCCTATATCGTAAGGAGAATAATAATCGGAAAGATCGGGCTTATCATCTGAGGTATCAGCAGAATTTTTTGCATAGTAATCCCTCGAAAACTCATCCCGATAATCATCGTCTGAGGAATCGTCGGTATTGAATACATCGCTGAATTCTTCGTAAATGGACGGATCGGATGAAAAGCTTTCGTCATTTAAAATTTCCGAATCAGAGCTGACAGATGCGTCCTGCTCATTGCTGCCGGATAAGTTATCGGAAAATTCAGGGTTTTCTTTCGAAGAAGAATCATTCTCTTTTTTCTGATTGCCGACAGAACGTGACGCAGATCCGTTTTTTAATGAACGGAATGCGTCCGCAATTCCGGAAAAGATATTCGAATCAGAATCAGAGCTGTGTTTTCCTATGTTTCTCATTATTTCCTGTTCCCGTTTAAGTAAAACATTAATGATAAATGATCTGAAATACGAAATGCTGATAAGAGCACAAACATATACATTTTATATTATAACTCATTTTTTTTAATTTTTCAAGTACTTTTTTAAATATTTATATTTTTAAGGAAGCAAATCAACGAAAATGTGCCTGTACCGACAAAATAAGGAAAAGATGACCGTAACAAAGCATAATGAATCGTGATCTGCAACTCTTTTGACGAAAACCGGGAAAATATGTTTCATTACAGGAAACAAAACGATAAACATAATAAAAAAAGTTGATCAACGGTTTTATACAGGCTGAAAACACGTAAAAAGAGGCGGCCGGGACAAAATATAAGACATTTTTGTGCATTAAAACCAAATTTCTGCTCTCTGAAAACAGATTTTTTGTTGATAATTGTTCATTTTTACATCTTGACAAAAACAGGTTTTTAGTGTAGAATATTCAATGAAGAGAAAAATCTCTTTAATACTAAAAGGAGTGAAAAACCTTATGAAAAAAATCTTAGCTGCAGTTATTACTGTTGCAATGATGATTTGCTGTGTTGTTCCTGCTTTCGCAGAAGTATGGCAGGGCACAGACGAAATCGTCCCCGAACTCATCAAAGTTCCCAAGCGTACAAATGCACTCGTTCTTGACGGTGTTATCGAAGATGCATGGGGCGAAAGCTCTATCCATGTAATCGGTTCCAGCCGTGCGGAAGATCCTCAGCTCGTTCACCCGACTGACGGCACATTCCTTGATGATGCTAACGCTATGAACGCTACTGTTGACTACTGGTTCAAATGGGATGAAGAATATCTTTATGTAGCTATCAAAGCTGCTAAAGTTTATGCTTCCGAAGTTGACGGTTCTGCCCTCTGGTCTGCAGGCACTGACTGCTTCCAGTTCTACATTGGTCTCGATGACGGTGACGGCGACATGTACAATGACCCGCATCTCGGATTCGGTATCAACGGTAACCAGGACGCTACCGAGCTTTACTTCAACACATTCGAACAGTCTATGCCCGATGCTGCTGACTCTGCAACAGTTAACGAAGGCATGATGGGTAAATGCGCTGTTGACGGCCTCAACCAGTGCTATGAAATCGCTATCCCCCTCGCTGACGCTCTCGGTTCTGCCGGTGCTGTTGACGACGAATACCTCATCTCTGTAGCATTCATTTCTGACGGTTCCTTCTACGCTGAAATGGGCCAGGGCGTTCTCTGGGCTGGTAAGACCCCGACAAACTCTCCGATGCTCGTTTTCGCTGAAGCTGCTGCTGAAGAACCTGCTGCTGAAGAACCCGCTGCTGAAGAGCCCGCTGCAGAAGAACCTGCTGCTGAAGAGCCCGCTGCAGAAGAGCCCGCTGCAGAAGAACCCGCTGCTGAAGAGCCCGCTGCTGAAACAGTAACTCCGGCTCCCACAACAACAACCAACACCAACCCGAAGACTGCTGACGTAAGCGTTCTCTTCTACGCTCTCGCTGCTGTTTCCGCTATCGGTGGTATCTCTGTATTCAAGAGAAAATAAGTTGTAGTTAAACTACATACGAAAAGGTATAGCTTCGGCTATACCTTTTCTTTTTATTTAATAAAGAAGAGGAGAGACCAGGCAGTCTCCCCTCTTCTTGTCGTTATTTTATTTTTTCACAAAAGGCATTTCTGTCATTCTGAGTTTTGCGCAACCGTATGGATAAAGCTGAATCTCCTCTTCTTTATCCAGCGCCTCTGTATTACGGGGCGTCTTTGAGCATACGGTGTCGAATCCGTCTTCAAGCCCCCAGTCGATCTTAGCCATTTTAGCAGATACTGTTATGGGAGGTTTTTCTGAAGAAAACGGTATTTCTGATATTCCGTGATATGACTGTTTAAGCATACCGTCGGAGAAACCGTAGCTCCATTCGGATTTCGGGATGTATTCATAGTCGCAATAAGGAAATTTTCTTTCGACTTTGTTTTCGACGTATTCATACATCTTTTTTTCGAATTTGATCGGGAGAGAGAAGACGAATGAACCGCAACGGACTGTTTTAAGATCATACGGTCTGTTTATGAAATACGGGACTGTGTCATACGAAATATCTAGCGATATTTCTTCGCCTTTATTGACGTTAAAAGATAATTCACCGGTATTTTCTGCTGTGTTGCCGTTTACAAGAATATTCTCTGCAAATGAAGGAATTCGTATTTTGAAAACGAAATCTTTATCTGTTTTTATGAAATAGCTGAATTTGTTATTAAACGGGTATTCCGTTTCGAGTTTTATTTCAATACCGTTGTCATTCAGTTCGGACGGGACAAGCAGAGCGTTAATGACTGTATTACCGCTCTTCATAAATGCGGAAAGAGCGAATTTCGGCCATCCCTGATGCAGGTTTGCAGTGCAGCAGCCGTAATGAGGTTCAAGTCCGAAAATATGAGCGTTTGCCGTGTTTGTTCTGAATATCGGTCTGCCTGGGAATTTAATGCAGGCTATCTGATTGCTCATCTGATCATACTGATGAGTCCACATATCGTCGCTGTTTGCGGCAGGCAAAGCATTGAAAGCAAGCAACTCAAGACGTTCTGCCCACTTGGGATCTCCCGTAGCGGCATACAGTTTTTCAAAGGAATACATCTCTTCGACTACGGCGCAAAGTTCGGTTCCCTGAATAGGACTAAGTCCAGAAAGACATTCATCACCGGTGAAAAGACCGACAGGAGTGCCGTTATATTTATAAAGGATATCGTAAAGATATTCCGCATTATCGGTATATTCTTCACCGAGGAGCTTATGAGACACTGCCTCGGATTTAAGCATCATAGTAAGGTTTACTATATGCGTTTCGAAATTCCATGCATTAAGCGGTCTTTTCCATCTTTCGACAAGTGTATTGTAATCGATGCCCTGCTTTTTAAGTATAAGACCCAGTTCCTTTATCCACGATTCATCGTAGCGTTCGCTCAGAAAGTCGAGAGCTATAAAGCATTCAAACCAACGGTACTTAGCCCAGGAAAAAAGGCTTATTTTTCCGGAAGACAAAAGGTCGTAATAGTTTTTCAGGACTTTGTAAATGACCGGTATTATGCTTTCGTCACCTGAGCACTTATAATAACCGATAAGAACTTTGGAAACAAGATATATTACCCACGTATCGTATTTAGGTATTTGCTCATCCGAGCACGGACAGATCCATCCGTCAGGTCTCTGCAAGGCTACAATACGGGAAATGTAATATTTTGCGCGCGAAATCATTTCCTCATCTTCAAGAAGATATGCAAGGGGAATAAAGCCGTCAAGCCAATAAGGAAATCTTTCCCAGCTCTCGGCGTCTCCGCCAAGCCACCCGCTGTCACGGACATCGCGCCAGACTTTATCGAGATTTCCGCTGATGCCCTCAGCCTGAATCTTAAGCTGTTTAAGAAGCCAGCCTTTAGGCTTCAGTTCTTTTGAAGTATAAAACTCGAACATGTTATTCCCTTTCTATAAATAATCAAACAGCATTTATACCGAACGTTTTATCAAGAAGGTCACATACGTCTGAATAGTCCGATTCGTCGATAAGACAGGATATTTTCGTTTCAGACGTTGTGATAAGCTTAACGGGGATCTTCTTTTCACCGAGCGCATTGAACACAAACGCTGCAACGCCGCATTTTTCACGCATTGCGTCGCCCGCAAATGTAAGCTTGCAGTTATTAGTGTTAACATCGATGCGAAGATCGGCATAGGTGGTTTTCAGCATTCCGAGCGTAGAGAGAATATTTGTCAGATCATCGTCGTTTGCAGAAAAAGATACCGTCTGATGGACGCCGGACGACGGATTCAGAGAGATCATATCGACATTGACGTCTTTTTCAGCAAGACAGTTAAAAATATCTGCGACGCTTTCGGAATTGTTCGGAAGGTTGTATGCGGTAACAAGAGTAATACCGTTTTCAACGTTAACGGAAGTAATTATTTCGCGTATATTGTCTATCATAGTCATTACCTCATTTTATAAGATCGCGCATAGTGTAGAGACCTGCGGGTTTGCCGTTTATAAAGAGCGCTGCGCGCAGCGCACCGTTTGCAAAGATCCTTCTTGATCCCGCGCTGTGGCTTATTGTTATTACTTCGTCTTCACCTGCAAAAATAACGTCGTGCTCCCCTACTATCGTTCCGCCCCGAACGGAGTGGATGCCGATATCGTTTTTAGACCTCGCCCTTCTTTCGCAAGAGCGGTCGAAAACGCGGTTCATAGGCCTGTTTTCCGCCTCAGTAACGGCATCGGCAAGCATAAGCGCTGTTCCTGATGGAGCATCGAGTTTGCGGTTATGATGCTTTTCGATGATTTCTACGTCAAAATCCTCGCCGAAAGCTTCCGCAGCCATTTTGACGAGCTCTGCAAGGACGTTTACACCAAGAGACATATTGGGCGAAAAGAATACCGGTATCTTCTCGGACGCTTTTCTGATCTCTGTTTTCTGCTCTTCTGTATAACCGGTTGTTGCAAGAACTGCCGGAACGGAATATCTGACGGCATAACCGAGAATATCGGAAAGAAGTGACGGATGAGAGAAATCAATAAGCGCACCTTCAGGAAAATCAACATCGGATATGGATCTGAAAACGGGAAAAGAATCTGTTCCGCCGTCTTTAACGTCTACGCCGGCGCATATACGCAATTTATCGGAAAAACGTGTCGATAAAGAAGCTTCGGTTATCATTTTTCCCATAACACCGAGGCATCCGCACAGCAAAATATCAGTCATATCTATTCCTCACTATCGGTATTTATATTATTTCAAGCGCTTTTTTCAGCGTTTCAAGATTTGATGGGCTCATTTCACATAACGGAAGACGGCATTCGCCGACATCAAAACCGAGAATATTCAAAGCAGCTTTTACGGGGATGGGATTTGTTTCGATAAACAAAGCATCGATGAGTTTACTGTATTTTATCTGAAGATCTGCGGAGGCTTTGGTATCGCCTTTAAAGAATTTCTCGCATATATCATGTGTTTCTCTCGGAATGACATTCGAAAGAACGGAGATAACGCCCTTGGCGCCGAGCGAAAGGATCGGAGTGATGAGGCCGTCTTCTCCGGAATAAATATCAAGGTCGTCTCCGCAAAGCGAACGGATATGCACTATATCCGCAACGTTTCCGCTTGCTTCTTTTGTTGCAACTATATTGGGGTGCATTGAAAGCTCTTTATACGTTTCAGGCTTAATGGTCATACCCGTCCTGCCCGGAACATTGTAAAGAATGCATGGAAGGTCGACAGCATCGGCAATTGCGGTAAAATGTCTGATAAGGCCGAGCTGAGTTGTTTTGTTATAGTAAGGAGTGACGTTAAGATATGCGTCTGCTCCGGCTTCCTTTGCAAATCTTGTAAGCTCGATGGCATATGCGGTATCATTGCTGCCCGTACCGGCAATAACAGGGATCCTGCCCGCAGTTTTTTCCACCGCGAAACGGATAACGTCTTTGTGTTCGTCATCGGTAAGAGTGGATGCTTCTCCTGTTGTGCCGCAGATAATGATCGCATCGGTTTTATTCGCTATCTGATACTCTATGAGCTCTTCGAGTTTTTTATAATTGACGGACAGATCTTTGTTGAAAGGTGTGACGATCGCAACACCTGCGCCGGTAAATACTGTTTTTTTCATAATTCATTCTCCGATATCAGTCAAAATAACCTTTTGCAGCGTAAAGCTCAGCCATTTCGATAGCTCCTCCGGCAGCGCCCCGAACAGTATTGTGAGACAGTGATACGAATTTATAATCATACTGAGTATCTTCGCGAAGTCTGCCGACTGAAACAGCCATTCCGTTTTCAAGGTTTCTGTGAAGCTTTGCCTGAGGGTAATTGTCCTCTTCAAAATAATGGATGAACTGTTTAGGTGCGGACGGAAGAGAAAGCAGCTGAGGCTCTCCCTTATAATCGTTCCACAGCGAAATTATCTCATCTTTGGAAGGTTTTTTATCAAATGAGACGAATACTGCGGCAAAATGTCCGTCCGAAACGGGAACACGCAGACATTGCGTGGTAATAAGCGGGGCGCTTGCGCTAACGATTCTGTTTCCCTCAACTCTGCCCCAGACCTTGAGCGGTTCTTTTTCGGATTTTTCTTCTTCGCCGGCTATATACGGAATAAGATTATCCTGCATTTCCGGCCACGTATCGAAATTTTTTCCTGCTCCCGAAATTGCCTGATACGTGCATGCAAGTATTCTTGATATTCCGAATTTCCTTAGCGGCTGGAGCGCGGGAACATAGCTTTGTATGGAGCAGTTGGATTTGACTGAAATAAAGCCGCGTTTCGTTCCGAGTCTTTTTTTCTGCGCTTCTACGATCTGAATATGATCAGGATTGACTTCGGGAATTATCATGGGCACATCGTCTGTAAATCTGTTTGCCGAATTGTTGGACATTACGGGACATTCAAGTTTTGCGTAAGATTCTTCAAGAGCCTTGATCTCTTCTTTTTTCATATCGACCGCACAGAAAACGAAATCGACTGATGACGCGATTTTTTCTTTATCAGCTGAAGCGTCCATAACAACGAGATCTTTCAGCTTTTCCGGGATCGGCGATGACATCAGCCATTTTCCGCTGACGGCATCTTCGTATTTTTTACCGGCTGATCTTGCAGATGCTGCAAGCGCGGTGACTGTAAACCACGGATGATTTTCGAGCAAAACGGCAAAGCGCTGTCCTACCATGCCGGTCGCACCGATTATTCCTACTTTATAATTTTTCATTCCATTTTCTCCACTTCAAAATATGCAAAACGACGGAAAAAGCTCCGTCGTCAATAAAATCATAAATTATATTGCAACAGATAGCTCAATACCGGATTACGGTAACAGCCGGGCAGTTATTCACTGCTCGTCCGGACAATGACTTTTCCCGCTAAGTCATCTCCTCGGCGATGGCACCTTTCTTTCGCTGCTGACAGGGACAACAATCCGAATTTTATCGAAATTTAGCGAAATACTTATTGACAACGCGCCTCTATCAAGTTATAATTAAGTATAACAGATTTTAAGTGATATGTCAACACCGAAAATAAAAATTTTAACAAATGACATAAAGCTAACCGAAACTGAGGATATAATGGATCTTAAAGATTTTTATTATGATCTTCCGCAGGAGCTTATAGCGCAGCATCCTGCTGAGAAGAGAGATATGTCAAGACTAATGTTTCTCGATAAAGAAACAGGCGCAATAAGGCACGGAACATTCAGAGATATACTTGGTGAATTTGTTCCCGGAGATTGTCTCATACTCAACGACTCACGCGTAATACCTGCCAGACTGTTTGCAAAAAGGAAGGAAGACGGCGCGGAGATCGAGGTTTTTCTTCTCAGACCTCTTGACAATTCGAACACATGGGAATGTCTTGTAAAACCCGGAAGGAAAATGAAAAAGGGAACGGAGATCGACGTTAAAGGGATCTCCGGAGAAGTAACGGAAGTATTCGAAAGCGGAAACAGGGCTGTACGTTTTAATTTTGAAGGAGATTTCAGGGACAAGCTGAATGATATAGGAGAGATCCCGCTTCCGCCGTATATACATGAAAAACAGGATGATTACGGGAGATATCAGACAGTTTATGCAAAATACGACGGTTCTGTCGCAGCACCCACGGCGGGGCTTCATTTTACCGAGGAACTGCTTGACGAACTTCGCTCAAAGGGTGTTGAAATCGGGTTTGTAACTCTTCACGTCGGTCTCGGAACGTTCAGACCGGTAAAAACCGAAAAAATCGAAGAGCATAAGATGCATTCCGAGTTTTTCATCCTGCCGGAAAAGACCGCTGAGATAATAAACAGAGCCAAAAGAAACGGACACAGAGTTACCGCAGTAGGAACGACCTGCACAAGAACGCTTGAAACAGCCGGCAGCAGGCTTGGTTTTACAAAAGACAATTTCAATCTTTCCGAAATGTCGGGAGAAACGGATATTTTTATTTATCCTCCCTATGAATTTAAAGTCATAGACAGACTTATAACGAATTTTCACCTTCCTGAAAGCACGCTGATAATGCTGGTATCGGCTCTTGCAGGCCGCGAAAACGTCCTTAATGCCTATAACGAAGCTGTAAAAGAAAAATACAGGTTTTTCTCTTTCGGAGATGCGATGTTTATAGGATGAATTCATTGATCTGAGAGGCTATTATGTTTACTTTAATAAAAACAGAAGGAAAGGCACGGCGCGGGATATTCGAGTCGGTTCACGGGACGGTTCAGACGCCGGTATTTATGAACGTTGCGACTGCCGCGGCGATCAAGGGCGGAATTTCCGCTTACGATCTGGAGGATCTGAATTGCCAGATAATGCTTTGCAACACATATCACCTGCATTTGCGTCCGACTGATACTCTGATAAAAAAGCTTGGCGGATTGCATAAATTCACGGGATGGCGCGGTCCTATACTTACAGACAGCGGAGGATTTCAGGTATTTTCTCTTGCTCAGCTGAGAAAGATCAAAGAAGAAGGCGTATATTTTTCATCGCATATCGACGGGAAAAAGATTTTTATGGGTCCTGAGGAAAGTATGCGGATTCAATCAAATCTCGGTTCAACGATCGCAATGGCATTTGATGAATGTGTAGAAAACCCCTCCCCTTACGATTATGTTAAACGATCTGCGGAACGGACCTACAGGTGGCTATGCAGATGCAAGGATGAGATGGAAAGACTGAATTCGTTTTCTGATACGGTAAACCCGAATCAGATGCTGTTCGGCATAAATCAGGGCGGAACATATGAAGATATAAGAGTTTCGCATATGAAAGACATCGCAGGACTTGATCTTGACGGATATGCAATAGGCGGACTTGCGGTAGGCGAATCGGCAGAAGAGATGTACAGAATAATTGAAGCCGTTGAGCCGTATATGCCCGCAAATAAACCGAGATATCTTATGGGAGTAGGAACGCCTGTCAATATTCTTGAGGGCGTATTTCGCGGTATAGACTTTTTTGACTGTGTAATGCCTTCAAGAAATGCCAGACACGGACATCTTTTCACTTCGGCGGGTATTATTAACATTATTAACGAGAAATATTCAGACGACCTTTCCCCTATCGACCCTGAATGCGACTGTCCGACATGCAGAAAACATACAAAAGCATATCTGAGGCATCTTTTCAAAGCGAATGAAATGCTTGCGATGAGGCTTGCAGTTATGCACAATCTGTATTTTTACAATAACCTTATGAAAGACATACGCAATGCTCTTGACAAATGTATTTATTACGATTTTTACAGCCGTAAGCGTGAAATTCTCGGAAAAAGGATATAATCATTTTATAACAAGGAGGGAAAAATGAAACAAATTCTTAAAACCATTGCTCTGACAGTATCGGTTGCAATGCTTTCTGTTTTCCTGTTCACCTCGTTTTTCTGCGCGGAAACAATGAATGATACCGTATCAAAAGTAGTATCGAATTCCAGGCAATTTGAAAATGCCGAAAGAATCAAGTTTTACTATGATGCAGAGAACGCCGTTCTTACCGTAGTTTCCATAAAAAGCCTGGATATAGGAAATGAACCTATTGATTATATCGACGTCTGCGTAAAAGTTAAGATTTCCGAAGACGGAATAATGAATTATCTTCCAGAGAAGACACCGTCCGGCCTGTCTTTGGACGAAGCAAGAACAATGATATCAAAAAGGTTATGGCTTTTTAAAACAGACCTTTACGACAACACCGAAATACTTGATTATACAAAAACTCCGATAAATGATTACGGAATCGAAAAATACCCCCTGCTTGATGATTTTTCAACAGCCGCTAAATTTACGGATTATCTGAAAACAGTATTTACGAAAAACATCGCCGAACATTATCTTCAAGACACAACTATCACTTCATTCGGAAATGAGCTTTATGATATTGGCGGAAAAGTTGCGCAGTTCACATTTGACTCCGAAAATTTTGCTGTTACCGAGGTTTTTGCTTCCGAAAACGGATTATGGCATTTATACCGTGTTACTATTCAATTTGATAACGATATGCACGACCTTGATGGTGTGGGAGCGTATGATGATTTCTACGTAGGCTTTTTTTACACGGAAAACGGCTGGAGAATAGCTCAAACCACCTTTAAAAATGATTATGAGTTATTTTACTTCGAAACGTATGATAAAAAAGCAACGGCAGAAAAAAATCCGTCAACTTCCGATCTCTCCGTTCTTTTCCCTCTTATTCTGAGCATATCTTTTACGGGAACCCTTCTTTGTTTTAAACGCGGCAAATGAAAGTTGTAATAATCTGATAATTAAAGTCCTCTTATTCAACGTATAAGAGGACCTTTTATTATGCTGTTATTCGTTTATTCTCCGTATATTTCGTATGCAGTTCTGAGACGCGGAAGAAGATTTTTCTCTGATTTTTCATACTGGATATCGTGGAACTTTCCAAGTGTTTCAGAGGGTGTTCGGACAAGGAAGTCGTTCCAGATATCGAAAAGTCCGTCCATAGTTGCGAAGAAATACGTGTTTTTTACGTCTGAAAGCTCATAGAACAATGCTGAATCACGGGGATCGAGGAAATAATTTTTATCGAGGTAGTCTATGATATCCTCTTTTGTAGTATATCCTTCGAACGGTTCATAAAGGCTGTCCATAACAACGGCGGTTGCCTCGGGATCGGGAGACGTTACGGGAATACAGATAGTAAAATCGGTAGATTCATTATATGCCTGATACCATCCGGGAGCGGCGTCAGGTCCGTTGGGATAAGGAACTATGCCGTAATTGTCCAGATTATACGCAACGGAATCTGTATTTGAAAGGACCTCAAATGCATCAAGATTGCCGAGGACCGCACGTCCCGTTATAAGGGGGTCGAGTCCGGGCTCATTGAGGATGTTATATGACGTCGGTCCGTTCATCCATTCATACCACTGGTTAAGAGCAAGCAGCGCGGTATCGGTATAAAGACCGAGTTCGAAAGAATCTTCCTTACTGTTATATGTAATATACTCGTCACCGTTAGAAAATGCGACAGACCTGACAAAGCGGCTTGCATCGCATGCAAATGAGTAAACCTTGTCTCCGCTCATTGCGCTGAACGTGTAATTGTTGAGGACGTCGGTAAAAGTATCCCAGTTCCACGTACCGTTTTCATAGAAATCGCGCGGGTCCGTTACACCAAGGGTAGATATAAAATCTTCGTTTATACCTATTATTCCGGCAACCGAGTTTTGAGTTCTGAGCGGATGAAGGGCGGGAACGACTCCGTAAACCGCCCCGTTCCACATTGTGGAAAGAAGGAGCTGTTTGTTTCCCCATTTTGCCTGGTCTGTAACGTCAATATTTTCAAGAAGAGCAAGATCGGTAAAAATTCCGGTAGGGATATAGCCGACAAGCCAGTATGACTCTTCCTGTATAAGATCGAGAGAATACGTACCAGACATCGCATCAAGATATGCAGCTTCTCCGGCTCTCGGAACATAACGGAATTCGATCGTGCAGTTGTGTTTGTTTTCAACGTCACGGAGTCGTTTAAGAGCAAGATCGCCGAATTCGGTATTGTAAATAAAAGTAAGGACGGAATCTTTACCTTCAAAGAAATAATCCTTTACCATACCGAAAACAAAGTTTTTGCCGTTAAGATCAAGATCGCCCGTAATATCTGAAGAGTATTCGGGTATTATTTCCTCTGCCTGTTGTGCTGAGCATGAAACAAGAAAGATCATCAGGGCGCACAGAACCAGGGAAACGATATTTAACACACGTCTGTTTTTCATAATCCACCTCTAAACTTAAAATATTATTTAAATCATATATTACCGGTTTTGTCAACTGATTCAAGGAACATATCAACCGTGACAGTCCACTCTTCTACTTTTTCAAGACCTGTTTCATCGGCAACTCTTCTGAAAAATGACATCAATGCTTGTTTCTCTTCCTCGCTGTCGTATAGTTTTGCCTTCAGGATAACATAAACAAGACCCAGCTTGTCCTCTTCGACGCGCAAAAGAAGGGTTTTATCGTCTTTAACAGCATTTTCAGCGTCGTTGAAAAGAGAAAGATATGCGGGAATCAGCTCTTTTGAAAGGAATTTCTCGTCCTGCGGCTGACCGAAAATAGACAAGCTTTCTCCTGACTTTTCAAGCTCATCTGCCATAAGGTCGAGATATCTTTCTATATAGGGTGCAGCGGCGCCGTAATACGCGCAGATAAAGTCATGCTTCAGTTTTTCAACATCACAGTATGGATCCCACGACAGTTTTGCAAGAAGATATGCTCGAAGAGCCCAGAAATCACCGTTTTGTTCGCGATTGCCCTGATTGAAGATCGAGCGGACGTTGTTCTCATAAAAATATCGCATATTCGGTCCTATAACTCTGAAATTCGGGAACGGAGAGATAAGGTTTGAGAACTGAATATCGTAATCCCATAAGAAAATGTTGCCGCAGTATTTATGCCACACAGCCATATCTTTTACGAAGCTTTCGCACTGCGGGTTTTCCGGAATAGGTTTTGACCTGTCGCACTCGATGTTGCAAAGCATAATATGAACATTATCGCGCATTTCTATTTTTTTAGGAGCAGTTCTGCTATACCAGTAAGAGAGCGTTGAAATGATCTTTTCGGGGAAAGCTTCTGCGACCTTGTTGACAAAATACATGATCGAGCCGATGTGAGATCCTGCTTCTTCGTCAAGTTTTCTGCATTTTTCGCAAGTGCAGAAACGCCCGTTGTCGTTTTGCGATACAGACCAGTATTTAGCGTCCGGCTTTTGCGCAATGAATTTTCTGAGATTTTCGATTGCGACATTTATCATTTCGTCATTTGTGCAGCAAAGCTGTCCGTTATTGACCCTTTCGCCGTCGACCAGAGAGAAATATTCGGGATGATCGTCAAAATAATCTTCGGGAGGAACAAGACTGAAAAAGGAATGGCACCAGAAACCCCAGTTTTTATGTCCCTCACGGATTTTTTTACCTTTAACGTATGAAAACTGTCCGTTGAGCTTTTGTTTTTCGGCAAAGGCGGGATCCCATGCATCACGATAAAAGACCTCCCTGTAGTTTATTGCGGGGGTGTGGATTTCAAACATTCCGTCGGGTATCTCGACCGTACAGCGGTGCGGAATATAGTCAACGGAAGACGTCAGCCATAAGCAGCCGAAATATTTCTCAAGAAATTCGTAGCATCCGTAAATAAGGGAAGATTCCCCTGCCGCGAGAATAAACACGGAAGATTCTTTTTCACAGATAATAAAGCCCTCTTCGCCGAGATCGGGATAATCGCACGGTGTAAACATAAAAGGCTCAAAGTCAAGCACTATTTTGTTTTTAAGGCATTTTTCGCATATTCTTTCTGCGACAGGCAGCATACAGTCTGAAACATCAGAAATATACTTTTGCAGAATTTGCGCAGCTCTTTCGGTGGTATCGTTTTTCTTTGGGACCGCTATTTCCATAACGGAGGAATGTCTGTCTATAATCTTCATACTTCCGCTCCTTTATTAATATCCACATTTAGATTTTATATTATTATAGCATACCGCAAACCAAAATTCAAGTGTAATTTTTATTGAACCGACAAAAAACAAAATATAAAAATCGGACTATATTTTCAAAAGTGCTTGACAAATAATTTTGACGATGATATAATAAAACAAGAAAATAAAATTATATTATATTTAAGGAGATTACTGCTATGGCAAACAGACTTAAAGGCAGATTGCCCAAAGTAGGTATCCGTCCCTGTATAGACGGCAGACGTTTCGGACCGCGTGAATCGCTTGAAGATCAAACCATGAATATGGCCAAAAGCGCAGCCGATCTGATTACGTCTAATCTTCATCATGCTTCAGGTGAAAAGGTTGAATGCGTAATTGCCGATACCTGCATTGGCGGCGTAGCGGAAGCTGCGGCATGTCAGGATAAATTTGACAGAGAAGGAGTAGGCGTTGTTCTCACGGTTACCCCGTGCTGGTGCTACGGAACGGAAACGACTCATCAGGTCCCCGGAGTTCCTACGGCTATCTGGGGCTTTAACGGAACAGAAAGACCGGGCGCGGTATATCTCGCTTCGGCCCTTGCAAGCCATAGCCAGAAGGGACTTCCCGCATTCGGTATCTATGGAAAAGACGTTAAAGATAAGGACGACACGTCAATCCCCGAAGACGTTCAGGAAAAAATACTCCGTTTTGTAAAAGCCGGTCTTGCGGTTGCAACGCTTAAAGGCAAGAGTTATCTTGCAATGGGCAACGTTGCCATGGGTATCGGCGGTTCCATACCGAACGAAGAAGTATTCCAGAACTATCTCGGTATGAGAAACGAATATATAGATATGGTTGAATTCAGAAGAAGGATCGATCTTGAGATATACGATCACGAAGAATTCGACAAAGCTATGGTATGGGTTAAAAAGCACTGCAAGGAAGGCATTGAGATCAATGCAAAACCGCTGACAAGAGAGCAGAAGGATAAAAACTGGGAAACTTGCGTAAAAATGTTTCTTATTGCAAGAGACCTTATGATAGGCAATCCCAAGCTCGCAGAGATCGGCTGGATAGAAGAAAGCAACGGCCACAACGCTATTGCTGCAGGATTCCAGGGACAGAGACAGTGGACCGACCATATGCCCAACGGAGACTTCCTTGAGGCTATGCTCTGTTCTTCGTTTGACTGGAACGGAACCCGCGAACCCTTCGTTGTAGCGACCGAAAACGATGCGCTCAACGGCGTTGCAATGCTTCTTTCTCACCTTGTTTCAGACAGAGCGGCAGGATTTGCTGACGTAAGAACTTTCTGGAATGCGGAATCGATCGAAAGAGTAACAAAATGGAAGCCCGAAGGCAGAGCTGCAACAGGTATAATCCATCTGACAAACTCAGGCGCATGCTCTCTTGACCTTTCAGGCGAACAGACCGAAAACGGCAAACCCGTATGCAAACCTTTCTGGGAAATAACCGATGAAGAAGTAGAAAAATGCATGGCAGCAACTCCGTTTGCAAATGCAAACCTCGAATACTTCCGTGCAGGCGGTTTCTGCTCTAACTTCAAGACAAAAGACGGCATGCCGATGACGATGGTAAGAGTAAACTATATCAAAAACCTCGGTCCTGTAATTCAGATAGCAGAAGGCTGGTCCGTAGCGCTTCCCGACGACGTTCAGGAAATTCTTGCGAACAGAACAGACCCGCAGTGGCCTCAGACGTGGTTCTCTCCCCGTCTTACCGGAACAGGAGCGTTCAAGGACGCTTATTCCGTTATGGCAAACTGGGGTGCAAACCACTGCGCATTTACATACGGTCATATAGGCGCAGATCTTATCACGCTCGCTTCCATGCTCCGTATTCCCGTATGCATGCATAACGTTGACGACGACAAGATATTCCGTCCCTCAACGGTAGCTGCGTTCGGCATGGACAAAGAAGGAGCCGATTACAGATACTGCCAGGCTTACGGTCCGATATACAGATAAAAACAATACACGCTGCCGCGGTTTTATTCGCGGCAGCGGTTGTTTACTTCGAATCCTGAGTGTTTATTCGTATCCTTTATAAATGTCATAAATACGACACAAAGTTGACGATTTTATTTAGACATTTCTACTGTTGATTTTTACAGAGAAATATTATATAATGGTATATATTTATTTACGGGTGGAACGGAATGAAGATTCTTGAAGACAGAATTCTTAAAGACGGCAAGATAGGTGCGGGAAACGTGCTGAAAGTTGACTGCTTTGTCAACCATCAGATAGACGTACCTTTTATGAATGAGGTAACAAAAGAGTTTTACCGGCTTTTCAAGGACGAAAACGTCACAAAGATAGTAACGATAGAAGCTTCCGGCATCGGAATTGCTTGCCTTGCAGCAGTTCATTTCGGTGTACCCGTTGTTTTTGCGAAAAAAACGCCCACAAACAATATTTCAGGAGACGTTTACACCGCTCAGGTCTACAGCTATACACATGAACGGAATTATACGATAAGGATCTCAAAAGAGTTTCTTGATCCTTCCGATAGAATCCTTATTATTGACGATTTTCTCGCAAAAGGCAGCGCACTGACTGCATTGCTTTCACTTGTAAACGAAGCGGGAGCTACTGTTGTCGGAGCAGGGATCATTATAGAAAAAACGTATCAGGACGGAGGAAAAATCATCCGTGATATGGGCATAAGAGTTGAATCACTTGCCAAGATCAGCTCCATGGATGAAAACGGTATTGTTTTCGAATGATCATTTGTAAGAAAACGCCTTGTGTGTTTTTATAAAAAAAGAGAAATAAATTTCAGGAGGTACAAACCCATGAACAGAAAAATCATTGCTGCGGTTATAGCCATCGCTATGATGTTTTCCGCAGTAGCTGTACTTGCAGGCTGTAACGGTGAAGACGCTGCTGAAGCAGTTGAAACCGCTTCCCTTCTTCCTGCAATCAACATTGAGAAGTTTGACGTATCCGAAGATTTCAAAATCGGCGTTATCTGCCTGCATGATGAAAACTCCACTTACGACAATAACTTCATCAAGTCCATCAAGAGAACTCAGGAAGCTCTCGGTCTTTCCGACTCTCAGGTTCTTATAAAGACCAACATTCCCGAAAGCTCTGCATGCGAAGACGCAGCAAAAGAGCTTGCCGAAAACGGATGCAGCATAGTTTTTGCTGACAGCTTCGGACATGAAGAACATATGATCGCAGCTGCAAAGGCATATCCGGACGTTGAATTCTGCCACGCAACAGGTACAAGAGCAGCAACCGAAGGTCTTGCAAACTTCCACAACGCATTCGCAGCTATCTACGAAGGACGTTACCTTGCAGGTATCGTTGCAGGTCTCAAACTCAACGAAATGATCGACGCAGGCAAAATCACCGCTGAAGAAGCTGTTATGGGTTACGTAGGCGCATTTACATACGCTGAAGTTATATCCGGTCTTACTTCTTTCTACCTCGGTGCAAAATCCGTTTGCCCGTCCGTTACAATGAAAGTAAGATACACAGGTTCCTGGTATGATCAGGCTACCGAACAGGAAGCTGCAAACGCTCTTATCAAGACAGATAAATGCGTTCTTATCAGCCAGCACGCAGACTCTCTCGGCGCACCGAGCGCATGCGAAGCAGAAGGCGTTCCCAATGTTTCTTATAACGGAAGCACAATAAGCGCAGGCGAAAACACATTCCTTATCTCCTCCGCTATCGACTGGGCTCCCTATTTTGCTTACATCATCAAACAGGTTCAGGACGGCAACGCAATCGATGCAAACTGGACAGGCGACATTGCAACCGGTTCTGTAATCCTTACAGGTCTCAACTCCGCAACGATGAACGACAAGATGAAACCCGCTGTTGACTCTGCTATCGCAGGCTTCAAAGCAGGAACACTTCATGTTTTCGATACATCCGCATTCACGGTAGGCGGAGAAACCCTCACCTCTTACCTTGCAGACGTTGAATATGACACAGAGTTCACACCCGATACCGAAGTTGTATCCGACGGTTATTTCCATGAATCCGAATTCCGTTCTGCTCCTTATTTCGATCTGAGAATAGACGGTATTGAATTCATCAACGAGATGTATTAATTTACAGCAATTGAATAAAACCCCATCAAGGCGGGGCACATCTGCCCCGCCTTTTTTATAATATGGAGGATCTGAGCATATGTCGGAAACGGTCAACGAAAAATATGCGCTGCAGCTGCGAAAGGTAACAAAAGCCTTCGGAAGCAAGGTAATTGCAAATAAAGACGTAGATCTTGACGTCCGTTACGGTGAAGTCCTTGCCATTCTCGGTGAAAACGGAAGCGGCAAGACGACGCTGATGAACATGATCGCCGGAATATACCATCCGGACAGCGGAGAGATATACGTTAACGGCGAAAAAGCATCTATCAACTCACCTAAAGACGCTTTCAGATACAGAATAGGTATGGTCCACCAGCACTTTAAGCTTGTTGATCTGTTTACCGCTACGGAAAATATCATTCTCGGCATAAACGACGGAACAAAATACAATCTTGCCAAAGCCGAAGAAGAGGTCAAAAAAATCTCCGAAAAATACGGATTCATACTCAATCCGCAAAAGAAAATATATGAAATGTCTGTTTCAGAAAAACAGACCGTTGAAATAATAAAAGTATTATACCGCGGAGCCGACATACTTATCCTTGACGAACCGACAGCCGTGCTCACCCCGCAGGAGACAGAGAAGCTGTTTGATGTTATTCGCAATATGCGAAATGACGGAAAATCGATTCTTATTATTACGCATAAGCTGCACGAAGTACTTGCTATTTCCGACAGAGTAACGGTTTTAAGAAAAGGCGAACATATCGCAACGGTAAACACGGCTCAGACCAGTGAAAACGAACTCACCGAGATGATGGTAGGCAAAAGAGTATCGCTCAATATAGGCAGATCGGACCCTAAAGACGCTCAGGACAGACTTGTAGTCTCAGGTATCAATCTGACAAGTCCGGACGGTGTAAAAGTGCTCAAAGATATCTCGTTTACCGCGAAATCGGGCGAAATCCTCGGTATAGCAGGTATTGCGGGAAGCGGACAAAGAGAATTGCTTGAAGCAATTGCAGGTCTGAGAACTCTTGACAGCGGAAATATTCTTTATATAAAGCCTTCTGACTCCGAAAAAGTTGAGCTGAGAAGCAAAACGCCTCTTCAGATACGCGAACTCGGCGTAAGGTTATCATTTGTCCCTGAAGACAGGCTCGGAATGGGACTTGTAGGCAATATGGATATTATTGACAACATGATGCTGAGGAGTTATAAGAAAGGCAAATCCGTTTTTGTTGACAGACAGCCGCCTAAACAGCTTGCAGAAGAGATCATAAACAGCCTTGAAGTTGTTACTCCGAGTGCCCAGACACCTGTACGAAGACTTTCAGGCGGCAACGTTCAAAAAGTGCTTGTAGGAAGAGAGATCGCATCCGCCCCGTCCGTTCTAATGGTCGCATATCCTGTTCGCGGGCTTGATATAAACTCTTCATATACGATATATAATCTTCTTAACAAGCAAAAAGAAAACGGCGTGGCTGTAATTTACGTCGGAGAAGACCTTGACGTTCTACTCGAGCTTTGCGACAGGATATTAGTTCTTTGTTCCGGTACAGTGTCTGGAGTTCTTGACGGAAGAACTGCAAAAAAGGAAGAAATCGGATTATTAATGACTAAAGTGAATGGAGTGAGTGAAAATGAATAAAGCGATATCCATTTCAAAAAAAGAACATACTCATTCCAAAGCAGCTCCGTTCATAACGATAACAAAACGTGATGCAAGCTCACTTAAATGGAATATTGCCGTCAGGGTAATAGCAATAATCGCCGCGCTTGCGCTTTCGGCGATAATAACGGTTCTCATAACGGGCGAGAACCCGATAGAGCTGTTTTCTACGGTTATTGACGGCGCGTTCGGACAGTTCAGGATCTGGGGAACCGCACAGGCAGTGGCAATGCTTCTCGGTATCGCTCTTGCCCTTACTCCCGCATTTAAAATGAAATTCTGGAATACCGGAGGTGAAGGACAGGTTCTTATCGGCGCGCTTGCATCTGCACTTGTTATGATGTATGCGCAGCCCCTTCCCCACTGGCTTGCGTGCATACTTGTTGTTGTAGCGGGCGTTGCCGCAGGAGCTGTATGGGGAATAATTCCCGCCGTATTCAAAGCATACTGGAAAACGAACGAAACGCTTTTTACGCTGATGATGAACTACGTTGCCATTCAGCTGATAAAGTTTTTTCTCAAAGTCGCAGATAAAAGCGGTTCAAGCACTGTAGGTCCGAGCCTTCTTCTTTACGGCAGACTCCCCGTTCTTTTCGGTCAGCAGTATATGTTCAATATAATAGTTGTAACCGCACTGACGGTAATGATGTATATATACCTGAAAAGAAGCAAACACGGATATGAGATCGCAGTTGTAGGTGAAAGTGAAAACACGGCGAAATATATAGGCATTAACGTTAAAAAGGTAATTATCAGGACAATGGCTTTATCCGGCGCGCTGTGCGGACTGATCGGCGTTCTTCTTGTAGGCGCAACTTCGTATTCTATAGACCCCAACCTTGCGGGAGGAAATGGTTTTACCGCCATAATGGTTTCATGGCTTGCAAAATTCAACCCCATAATCATGATATTCACAACACTTCTGATAGTAGTACTCAGCAGAGGCGCGGAAAACGTTTCGATGACACTCGGTCTGAACAAGTCGTTTTCGGATATCCTGACCGGAATAATCCTCTTCTTTATAATAGGCTGCGAATTCTTCATCAACTATAAAATTCACTTTAACATAAAAGCAAAGAGCGGTAAGGAGGCTGAGGACAGTGGCAATAATTGAACAGATCGTTGAACTTATAGTCAGGGCAATAATGCAAGGCACTCCCCTGCTCTTCGGTTCTACCGGTGAGATACTTACCGAAAAATCGGGAAATCTGAACCTCGGCATTCCGGGTATAATGTATATCGGTGCTATTTCCGGCGTTATCGGAGGCTTTTTCTATCAGAATTCCGGTGCAAAGATAATTACCGTTCTGGCGATAATCATACCACTTTTAAGCAGTCTTCTCGGTTCTCTTATTGCGTCGCTGATCTACGGATTTTTAACGATAACGCTTCGGGCGAATCAGAACGTTACGGGCCTTGCGCTTACTACGTTCGGCGTAGGCATAGGAAACTTTTTCGGGGGCTCCCTTATTAAAATAACAAACAGCGACACCCCCTATCTCGCTCTTTCGAAAATATCAGCCGCATACCGCACCACGCTGCCGTTTGCAAACAAGCTCGGATTATTCGGACAGCTGTTTTTCTCTTACGGATTTATGGTTTATCTTGCGGTGATCATAGCTCTCATAGTTTCGTTTGTGCTTAAGCGCACAAGAGTAGGACTTCAGCTGCGTTCGGTCGGTGAAAGTCCGGCAACGGCAGACGCAGCAGGCGTAAATGTTAACAGATATAAATATTTCGCTACATGTATCGGCGGAATGATAGCAGGTCTCGGCGGACTTTATTATATTCTTGACTACTCAAAGGGTATATGGGCAAACGACGCTTTCGGTGACAGAGGATGGCTTGCCATTGCGATAGTTATTTTTGCTATCTGGCGTCCGAACGTAAGTATTCTCGGTTCATACCTTTTCGGCGGACTTTACATTCTTTTCAATTACGTATCGGTATCGATGAATCTGCTGCCGTTGATGCAGATGCTGCCATACGTTGTAACGATAATCGTGCTTGTTATAGTAAGTATGAGAAAGAAACGCGAAAACCAGCCGCCTGCATCGCTCGGAACGAATTATTTCAGGGAAGAACGATAAATATATATAAACAGATAAAAATATCTCCCGAATGATCGGGAGATATTTTATACTGTTATTATTCTTTTACTTAACTGAATTAAAGGGGACGAGTTTTGACTTATCAAGAACGAACATTATAAGCGGGATCAAAACGAGCTGAACGATGATGCCGGGAACAGCGTTTACGAACGCACCGGCGAGAAACGCTGAAAACGTAAATTCCCTACCTGATGAAAACAGAAGAAGGTATTGGACGATTCCCCAGACCGCCCTGCCGGCTATCATACCGGATATTACAGCGATATAAACAGAAATGATGTTTTTCCGCTTGAAAAGGATGTAAACAAGCCCTGTGATTATTCCGTAAGCACAAAGCTCAAACGCCATTGCTACAGCTGTAGGGAACATCGGTGGCATTGTGAAGATAAGGGAACGAAGCAGCGGAAGAACAAAACCGATCATTGCGGCATAGTGCCATCCGCAGATCAGTGCACAAAGGAAAACGGGAAGATGCATCGGAAGAAGCATCGAACCGATTTCAGGAATCTGTCCTGTAAGAAAGGGAAGAACAAGACCGAGAGCAAGAAACATAGCGGAAAGAGCTATTCTGAACACGAGGCGGTTTATCATATAATAATCTCCTTTCGATTTCTTATTCGGCAGCGCTGCCGCGTGGAGTATAGCCGAGTTTTATAAAGCTTGTATCTTCAGAAAGAGTTTTTGCATTGTAAATAACGATCACACAGTCAGGAGACAGTTCCGAAACATAATCCGTCAGATTTGCGTTTATATATCTGGGGTCTATCATATGAATGGTATCGAAGTACGGAAGGAAGAAAGGAAGAAGGCAGTGAGTATAGGAATCCTTGATAAAAACAGCTGTTTTACCTGTTCCCGCTTCTGTATTTACAGTAAGATGCGCAGGATTTCCGGACATAAAGTATGAATATTTATCTTTTTTTTCAAGGAAGCTTTCATCGTATAAAGACGGTTTTTCTTCTCCGTCCGATACGACGGTATAATTTACAGGTGTGTTTATATCAAAGCGAGTTATCGTATCAGGAGATACGGGGAAGTTGCCTTTTGAAAACAGTGTTCCGTAAAAAGAGTCGCTGACGGGAGTGACAGTATAGTCATCGACAGAATTTTGTGCAACGCAGAGCGCCTCACATATTTTTTCATATGCGTAAAATGCGCCAAGAGTTGTCCAGTGATGGTCGGTGCGATAATAAATATACTCGTCTTTATGTTTTTCAAGAGCGGACGCAAGATCTACGGTTGTGACGGTATCGGGAAGAGACGAATAAAAAAGATTTATATATTTACGCTGATTTGAAAGAATTTCACCGTCATATTCTTTTTCTGCCGGAGCAAACGCAGGGAGTTTATCGCTGAATATAGCTATGGAATTGGGCGCGATAGCGAAATAAACAGGCGCACTAAGTCTCTGAGAAAATGCAGTGAGTGCGTCGATCTGTTTTTGCATTCTGTCTTTTCCGATATTTTCGAATTTCTCAAAGAGGTATCCGTCTTTACCCAGATAGACGCCGTTGATATCCTTTTTGCCGAGAGCATATATCGAAACAGCAGTATTTGAACGGACCCAGAAGTCCCTGAACGGGAACTGATCGGTAAGATAGTTTTCAAATCCGACCTCAAAAGAACCGTCAAAAACAGATTTCAGAGATACTTCGGGAGCTTTTGCCAGAATTCTGTTTTCGCTTTCGGAAAAATCGGCATCAGGTAACGCTATAAACAGAATGCCGAAAACAAATATAAATATCAGAAACAGAAAAGAAAGAACAATATCGGATTTTTTCACCATTGTTTCACCGCCGATGTAAATTATTATAATTGCAGTAATAACTTGAAGTATTACAGAACTTGACATTGTCGTCATTATTTGATATAATACCGTCAGTATAGAAATATATCGTCATAAAGGAAGCTGTATTTTGAACACAAGAACACGTATTCCTCTTCCCGGTCAACGGCAACAGCAGCTTGAACGGCAGAGAAGGCAATATGCCGAAAGGCAAAGGCAGCTGAAAAAGCGCAGACGGGAACAGAGAATAAAACAGATAGCATTTTTTGCTGTGATTGCAATAATAGCCGTTTTGCTTGTCTGGATGATAATGAGCTTTATAGATCGCAATTCCAAAGAACTCACAAAAACCGACGAACCTATCACGAATGAATGGAACGGCGAAGAAGCGACATCAAACGAAGAGACAGGCAACGAGAATGTAGACATATTCGATCTGTCTGCTCTGATCGATCCTTCGACACTTGACCCGAACGACAGTATAGATCTGAATTATAAAGCAGATCAGGTATTGCCGCAAGTTTATTATACCGAAAACACGCCGTATAAATCATTTGCAGATGACAACCCTGTTCTGGGCTCAAACAGGACAGACAGAGTGATCGTAATAGATGCGGGGCATCAGACAGATACACGAAAATCGGACGTATGGCTATCGCCGTATCTTGATCCTGCAAACAATTCTTCGTGGGTCCACAATTCACTGCTGACAATAGGTACGGAAGGAAGCAAAACGAAAATCCCGGAGTACCAGACTACTCACGAGATAGCGGACAAGCTGAAAGCGGCGCTTGAAAAACTGGGATATACTGTTTATCTTAGCCATCCCGATATTGAGGAAAAGCTGTCCGGATCACAAAGAGCAGCGGTAGCAAACCGAAACAATGCCGATCTTATGATATCGCTTCACTGCAATTCATATGATGAAGATCCAAAGCAAAGCGGAGCGCTTGCGCTCGTTCCTAAAATATGGAGCGGATACCCAAGCGAAAGGCTTGAATATCTTTCAAAGCATGCCGCTACGGTAATATTGCGCGAATATTCAAACGCTACCGGGCTTAAAAACAGAGGTATCGACCCGATAGACAGATCGTCGATGTTTGCGTTCTGCAAAGTACCGATAATTCTGCTGGAAATGGGTTTTTCGTCGTGTCCTTCAGACGACAAGGCGATGAATGACCCGGGTTTTCAGGAAAAGATAGTCAGCGGTATAGTTGCAGGTATAAACAAATATTTTTCTCTGATCGAGATATCAAAAACAGAATAAAAGGTATAAAGACGGCAACCGTTAATACGGTCGCCGTTTTTTTACAGGATTTCGCGGCCTCCATCCCCTGCTTCGGTAATATAAAAAGCGGGAACTATTCCGGTGCGGGATTCATAATTTCTGCCAACCTCAGAAATAAATCTGTCAATGGCAGAATCGGCAACGATGCTTACCGTGCAGCCGCCAAAGCCTGCGCCGGTCATTCTGGCGCCGATACATCCTTCGATCGCAAGGCTTTCTTCGACCATTATATCGAGATGATTGCCGGTTACCTCGTAAAGGTCACGAAGTGATATATGAGAGGCGGTCATAAGATTTCCGAAAGCACGAAGGTCTCCTTTATCGAGAGCTTCGACCGATTTGAGCACTCTGTCGCATTCAAAGATAACGTGCTCAGCTCTCATACGGCAGATATCGTTCAAAATAAGAGTTTTTGCGTCTTCAAACTGATCTGCCGAAATATCTCTTAGACATTCTGCGTCGGGGTATGCGAGTTTAAGCTGCGAAAGAGCTTCTTCACACTGGGCTCGTCTTTCATTATATTTTGATTCGGCAAGAGAGCGTTTTTTATTGGTATTGCCTATAACGATTTTATATCCGTTAAGATCAAGCGGAACATATTTGAAGCTCAGGTCCTTGCAGTCAAGGAAGATCGCATGGTTTTTTCTGCCCATAGCGGAGGCGAACTGATCCATAATGCCGCAGTTGACGCCGCAGTATATATTTTCGGCTTTCTGTGCGGTTTTGGCAAGCTCGATCATATTCGGAATATCGGTAACGCCCTTCTCGTAAGAAAACTGAGCAAGCGTGAGCGCCATAACGACTTCGATTGCTGCGGACGACGACAGTCCAGCGCCGAAAGGCACAGTATCGTTGTAAAGAATATCGCAAGACTGGATGTAATAACCCTGCTGCTGCATGACATATGCAACGCCTGCCTGATAGTTGCCCCATGAAAGGTTTTTGTAGTCTGCAAGCTTGTTTATATCAAGAACGACTCTGTCCGGGAGATCGGTTGCGGCTATACGGATGCAGCCTGTATCTGTTTTTCTGACCGCAACAGTTGATGACTGGGAAAGCGCGGCAGGGAAAACGAAGCCGCCGTTATAGTCTGTATGTTCTCCGATCAGATTTACGCGTCCGGGAGAAGAGAATACTCTTACATCCGATGAATCGCCACCGTAAAGTTTGATAAATGCGTTTATTATTTCATTTTGTTCTGTCATAACACCGAACGCCTTTCAAATTAAGGATATTAAAAATACACATAAACCCGATTATACATATTATACTATAAAAATCCGAAAAAAGCAAGTGCATATTAAGGATATTAAAGAAAAATTTAAAATCTGACCCTAATCGGACGGATTGAGGAGTTCAGGGATGCAAAACTTTTACGCATGTTTCCCCTGTCTGCTTTTTCCTATTGACATTTTTTTAAAATACGATATAATTATATCATAAGAAATACAGACAGTCACTAATTCGGAGGTTTTTATGAAATACACTCTCGGCACCGACTTCGGAACTCTTTCAGGAAGGACCGCTCTTTTCAAAGTAGGTTCACCGGATGAAATATGCTGTTCGGTATATGAGTATCCTCACGCGGTAATTACCGCAGATTCCGATTTTGCAAAAAAACTTTTCGGTGAGCTGCCGCAGGATTTCGCTCTTCAGCATCCGCAGGATTACCTTGACGTATTGAGCGTGACGATACCTGACGTTATCAATAAAAGCGGAGTTGACCCGAAAGATATAATCGGTATCGGTATCGATTTTACGGCGTGCACGATGCTGCCGGTATATAAAGACGGAACGCCTCTCTGCTTTACCGATAAATTCAGGTGCAACCCTTATTCTTATGTAAAGCTGTGGAAGCACCATGCAGCTCAGGATAAAGCAAACAGGCTGAACGAAACGGCGCATGCGCGCGGCGAGAAGTGGATAAATGCTTACGGAGGCAAGATATCCTCTGAGTGGATGTTTCCGAAAATATGGGAGACGCTTGACAAGGCTCCGGACGTTTATGATGCTGCGGATTCTTTTGTTGAAGCGGCAGACTGGGTAATAAGCAGACTTTGCGGCAAAGAGACGAGGAATTCCTGCACTGCCGGATATAAGGCGATGTGGAACAAAAGGGACGGATTTCCTTCAAAAGAATTCTTTGCAGCGCTTGACAAAAGGCTTGAAAACGTTATAGAAGAAAAGCTTTCCTGTCCCGTTACCGCGATCGGATCCAAAGCGGGAGAGATAACGAAAGATGCATCGATGCTGACAGGACTTTGCGAAGGAACAGCCGTTGCTGTAGCAAACGTTGACGCACACGTTACGGTTCCCGCGCTTGGCATGAAAGAAAAAGGAAATATGCTTATGATCATGGGAACATCAACATGTCATATGCTTGTTTCGGACGAAGACAGATATGTGCCTGGAATATGCGGATCTGTGGAAGACGGAATTCTTCCCGGAATGATAGGATATGAAGCGGGACAAAGCTGTGTAGGCGACAGTTTTGCGTGGTTTACTGATAATCTTCTTAATGCCGAATATGCCGCAGAGGCTAAAGAAAAAGGGCTTTCCGCGCAGCAGCTCCTTGCGGAAAAAGCAGCTATGATACCCGCGGGCAAAAGCGGACTTTTAGCGCTTGACTGGTGGAACGGAAACCGTTCAATACTTGTTGACGTCGATCTTTCGGGCATGATACTCGGTCTTACGCTTGCAACAAAGCCGGAAGAGATATATAAAGCGATCGTTGAATCGACCGCATACGGCACGAGAATGATAATCGAAAACTATGAAAATCACGGTGTTCCCGTTACAGGATTATATGCTGCAGGAGGAATAGCGGCAAAAAGTCCCGAAACGATGCAGATATATGCCGACGTTACCGGTCTTGAAATAAGGATCAGCGGATCTTCTCAGGCGCCTGCGCTGGGCTCGGCGATATTCGGAGCTGTTGCTGCCGGCAAAGAAAGAGGCGGATACGATTCTGTTTTCGAAGCGGCGGATGAGATGGGATCGATAAGCGACGTGAAGTATGTTCCGAATAAAGAAGCAAAAGCGGTTTACGATGAGCTTTTTGAAGAATACAAGAGACTTCACGATTATTTCGGACGCGGTGAAAACGACGTAATGAAGAGGCTGAAAAAGCTGAAAGACAGGTAATGTGGGGGTTAACCGATGAAAAATATATCAATCAAAAGCTATCATCCTGCAGGATTCATGCTTCGCTATCAGAAACTCATTCACGACGAGATGATACCTTACCAGTACCACGTTTTAAAAGATGAGATCAAGGGCGTAGAAAAAAGCGGAGCAATTGAAAATTTCATAAATGCGGCAAAAGCGCTCAAAGGAGAAGAACACGGCGACTTTTACGGCATGGTCTTTCAGGACAGCGACGTTGCGAAATGGATAGAAGCCGCGTCTTATTCGATTGCGGTATTTCATGACAGAGAGATCGAAGAGAAGATCGATGAAGTAGTAGACATAGTTGCCGCCGCACAGGACTCCGACGGATATCTGGACACGAGATTTACCGTTTTGCAGAACGATCGTCGCTGGCAGAATCTTCTTGAAGCGCACGAGCTTTACTGCGCAGGACATATGATGGAAGCCGCATGCGCATATTATGAAGCGACCGGAAAAAGGAAGCTTCTTGACGTTATGCTAAAGAATGCGGAGCACATCTACAATCATTTCATTTCGGAAAAAGCAGAGGGTTATCCGGGACATCCCGAAGTTGAGCTTGCGCTGATGAAATTATATTACTTAACAGGTAATAAGCACTGTCTTGAACTTGCAAAACATTTTATCGACTGCCGCGGAGAAGACCCCCACTATTATGAAAAAGAGATAAAAAACCGCAACTGGTATATCTGGGGAAACAATCCGTCGAATTATGAATACCAGCAATCGGATATGCCTCTGAGGAAGCTTTCTGACGCGAAAGGGCACGCCGTAAGGGCGGCGTATCTTTATTCGGGTATGAAAGACGTTGCGAATGAAACGGATGACAAAGAGCTGTCGGATGCATGCAGAAGATTATGGGAAAGTATTACCCAAAAACGCATGTATATAACCGGAGGAATAGGCTCCACATGTCACGGAGAAGCTTTTTCTGCTGATTATGATCTGCCGTCCGACACAGTATACGCCGAGACGTGCGCATCTATCGCACTTATGATGTTTGCACAAAGAATGCTCAAAGACGATATCAACGGAGAGTATGCGGACGTGATGGAGACCGCCTTTTACAATACCGTTCTTGCGGGTATTCAGACAGACGGCAAGGAGTTTTTCTACGTAAATCCTCTTGAAGCGGTGCCCGGCATTTCAGAAGTTGCTCAGACACAGCGTCATATCAGGCTGACACGTTTCGGATGGCACGCGTGCGCATGCTGTCCCCCGAATGCTGCACGGCTCATATCTTCGATAGGAAAATACGCATACGGAGAAAATGACGATACCGTCTTCTGCAACCTTTATGCTGCTGGTGAAGTATCTTTCGACAACGGAATGAAAGTTATTTGCAGCACGGAATATCCGTATTCCGGCAATATTAAATATTCTGTAACCGGAAGCGGCAATCTGTCTGTAAGAATACCGGGCTGGAGCAGAAAATACGAAATTTCAAAAAATGGTGCGGGAATCAAAGCGGCGTTCGAAAAAGGCTACGTAACCGTTAAGGTGAATGACGGAGACGAGATATCGCTGACTCTTGATATTTCACCGAGATATGTTTATGCTTCAGAAAAAGTTCCCGCGCTCTCGGGCAAGGCTGCTGTATGCGCAGGGCCTCTTGTTTACTGTTTTGAAGGTGTGGACAATAAGGGAGACGTTCTTTCGCTTTATATCGACACAGAAAAGAGTCCTTCTCTCAACGGATACGATCCATCGTTACTGGGTGGAACAAGGACGATGACCGTTCCCGGCTTCAGAAGAGAAGCTCAGACAGCTCTTTACAGTGATAAGGCGCCTGAAATGGCAAAAACCGAGCTTTTCGGAATACCCTACAGCTTGTGGGCCAACAGAGGCAGGAATCAGATGAGGGTATGGATTCCGGTCAAGTAAAGATTTAGCAGTCTGTTACACGTGTTTTATGTTGACATTTTATAATATTTATAGTATAATCAATACACAGATCAAAATTATTTCGGGAGGATTTCCGGTATGAAAAAAACAGCATTTCTGATTGCCGTATTAATGATACTCACACTTCTTGTTTCCTGCTCTGCCGGAAATAACGAGGAGGTTTTTGAACAGAGCCTCGGAGCGACGGATAACGCAGACTGGACAGGACACGACTTTTATATTCTGCAGACTTCAGTTATAGACGAGCACCCGCTGTATTATCTTCGAGACACAAACCTTGCTGACAACGCGCTCACAAGAGTGAAAAACGTTGCGGACAGCCATAACTGCACAATCAATCTTAAGTATATAGGCGCAGACACCACGTTCAAAACGCTTCTTGCAGCAACACTCGCCACGGGAGACTCTCTTGCGGACATCATATTTACCGATCCTGCTCAGATACGAGAGTTTGGCAACCTCGGCGGACTGCTGGATATGGAATACGTTTCAGACTACATTAATATTTATGATGAGTCAAAGTGGGGCGCACCGAACGTATGGGAATTTCTTATGTGCAAAGGTAAAATGTGCGGTGTTGTTCCCGTATCATGGATGAATATGGGACCTGCAATATTCTACCCGATGGTATTCAATTCCGATATAACAGGAATGTTCGGCTATTACGACCTGCGTGAATTATATGAACAGGGAGAATGGACCCGCGAAAAGATGATGGAAGTCGCGGTAGACTGCACGGACAAAACGCGCGCGACGCCTATATACGGGCTTGCGGCGTGCCTGAAGCATTTTATTCGTTCCGCGCTTCTGAATAACGGAACAACGTTTGCAGAATTCAATGACGACGTTTCGGAATACCACTGCGGCTGGACGTCTGAGGCAGGAATCGAAGCTCTTACATGGGTCAAAGACGTTATTGCAAACTATGACGAGTATATGTTCAAATTTACCGACACAGGATACGGTGACTGGAACTATACGAATCAGTTTATGAATAACGAAGCGGCTATGCTTCTCACATCGTCCGGAGAGATATTTGATAAGATCGCATATAAAGTAAACAATTTCGGTCTTCTTCCGTTCCCTTCGGGTCCCTACGGTGACGCGACGAAATACGTCGGATTTTACGAAAAAGCAGAAACGCTTTCTATTCCCGTCTACGCAAAAGAGATAGAATGCTCTGCAATACTGATAGACGAGATATGGTCTCCTCTCGAGGAATACCCCGATGCGGAATCGATAGCAAGATATTATGAAACAAACGTTTTCAGCGACGAAAGAGATTATCAGATACTGATGGAAATGAGCAAGAACTGCAAATACAGCTTCTGGCCTGACGGCGGAGACGCGGTACTCAACAGTCTTTACTCAAATCTGTCAAACATGTCTCCCGTAGAAGTATTGGAATCATACGGAACTTCAAGCGACAAGTGTATAATAGAGCAGATGATCCCGTCTATTTTCACCGTTCGCAGACTTTCGGGCGATGAAACATATAAATAAAGGATAAAAAATGATAGACGACAATCAGCAGATAAAAATGATGATCCTGTTTTCCCTGCGTTCTGCGGGATGTCCCCTTCCGAGCTCAACCGTTGCTCAGATACTGAACGAATGCGGTGTCGGTCAGCTTGGGACCTCGGGAGAGCTTTATGAGCTTCGAGACAGAGGGCACGTAGCGCTGATAACAGACGAAGACACGGAATATGCTGTGCTTCAAAAAACAGGCATAGAAATAGTTGACGCGCTGGGAAGAGACCTTTCCCCTACTCTGCGGGAAAAGCTTATTCTGACGACGGCTAAAGAAGTGGCAAAGCTGAGAAAAGATCTGGGAATATCTTCATCATGCAAAGAAAGGTCCGACGGAGGTTTTGACGTATATTTTGCACTTACGGACGAAGGATCGCCGCTTTTTGAAGTAACTATGTTCGCCCCGACAAAAGCACAGGCTGATATAATGATATCGGGATTCAGAAACGATCCTTACAGAGTTTACAGAGACGTGATAGCCAGTCTGTCGAAAAGAGACGACTGAATAAATAAAAAAACGGCGAAAGAGTCTGTTCTCGCATTCGTGCAAAGTCTGCCGTCGTTTCATTGACAAACACTGACGCGATACGGTAACCAGCGCTCTTCGCCGTCCGGTATATACCGAAAATGATTACATTTCTTTGAATTTCGGCAAAAGTTTATAGAGGGCGCACATGATAACGATACAAATAGCGATATCGGGAATCATATATGCACCGTTATAAGCGAATGCCCACGTTAGCGGAGTGAAGCCTTCTTCCGCCCACGCGCCGAAGAAGAGATACCCGGAAATAATGTGGAAAAGATACCGCAGAAGACCGGCCGTCAAAGTTCCGAGTATTACGCGGGGAAGAGTGGTTTTTCCCATTGTGAAAAATCCGCAGACCGAAAGAACGGAAAAAGCAAGGATATAGTCAATAATGAGGCAACCGACAAAAACTGCCGGAGTAAGTCCCCATGTCGCAACAGCCGCAATATCAAGAAGCAGTTGAATGACGGAGTAACCAACGGCAACGGGAATACCCCATTTGGGTCCGTAAACGAAAGAGACGAGCATTATGGGCACCATACTGCCCAGAGTGATCGAACCGCCGAGTGGAGCCTTAATTGTCGGAAAAATGCTAAGGACCGTTGCAAGCGCGATCATTATTGCGCATAGGACAAGACGTTTGATTTTTGTATTTCCGTTTTTTTGAGAGGACGAAGCCTTGTTTGTGCTTTCCATAAAAAGCAACTCCTTTATAAAGAATTAAAATCAATATTAAAGCAAAAAATCCGCGGCAGAAATACCGCGAACATGAAACGACGTATTATCTGCTTTTCCTACGGAGGTATTAACCTCATCAGGTTCAATGGGTGTTTCTCAACCTTCAATAATTCCGGTACCCCAAAGCAATATTGACTTTTGGATGATTATAGCACAGTTTTTATGCTTTGTCAATAACATATTTCATAAAGAAAGAGGTAAAAAAAATGATTTGTAACAATTGCGGAGCCAATATCGAAAACGGAGCAAACGTTTGTCCTTCATGCGGAGCGCCCGTAAATGCTCCTGTTTCTCAGCCGCAGAACGGATATACCGCCCCTGCTCAGAGAACGGTAGTGATTCCCCCGCCGAATCTCGGTCAGAATAAAACATATACCGTTAAAAAGGGCAAAGGCGGCGGATGGATAACGTTCGCTAAAGTTCTTTTGTGGTTCTCATTCGCAACGATCGTGCTTATGGGAATAATACTCGGAATCACGGTAATGTCCGCCGGTTCACTTGCATCCATAGCAAACCAGGCAGCCGGAGATATCATTGTTCCTGCGATAAGCGGTGCTGCAGCTGTAATAGCAGGTATCTTTATAATGATCGGCGGCGTAATACTCGCTTTTGTATCCGTATGCTACGGTTTCATTCTGCTTGACGCCTGCACGAACCTTATCAGCATAAATGATAACCTTGCAGAGCTCATTACGATCACGGCAGACAGTAAAAACACCGCAGAAAGAATAAACGCGACTGTTTACGAAATTCTCAGGAAGTAACCATGCCATGACCATACGGGCTCCTTCGGGAGTCCGTTTTTTTTGGGGCATTTATCCGTTGTTTGAGAATGACTTGACATTACTAAATAAAAGTGGTATTATATAAGTTAATACCTTAACAATATAAATATTTTACGGCAGGAGAGATGAGAATATGCCGTTATTTTTTACGGATAAACGGACAGAGCATAAAATCGATGCTGTTGTAACAGAAAAACGGCAGAACATATTAAAAAAGCATAAAGCAGGCGATACGTATTTATCCGGAGGCACAAATTCACCTGTTTTAATAACGACGACTGTTCCGCCGAAAAGTTCAGGTGTAAATATTGAAGCGCTCTTGCGTGAATGTTACGAAAAATCACTTAAAATCGCAAAGGAAGCACATGCGGAGTCGGTAATGATCCCACTTTTGGGAGAAAAACGGAAGCTTCTGAATTCTTCAAAGCTTTTGGACATTGCAAAAGAAGCGATATCGAATTGCAGTGAAAGCGAAGATATCGCCGTATTCATAACAATTGAAGATAAAAATATCCTGAACAAAGAAAATGCCCATTTTGACGAGCTGTTTTCGTATATTGACCTCGGGATTTCGGAAGAAAGCGTCCTTTTTCAGCGGATAGAAGCGAAAAGACATTCTCCGAAGAGGAGAATGTCAAGGATATCGGAAAACGATTCGTTTGAAGGATACGACGAATGCGCAATGATCCCGACTACTGTTTCGGGCATGAGCGGAAGAGCGGAAAAGAAAGCCTCTTCGCTGGAATCCGCGCTTGAACAGATAGACGAAAGCTTTTCAGAGATGCTGCTTCGCAAAATAGACGAGTCAGGAATGAGTGACGCAGAATGCTACAAAAAAGCGAATATTGACAGAAAGCTGTTTTCGAAGATTAGAAGCGACAAGCTTTACAGGCCGAGCAAACAGACGGCGATCGCATTTGCGGTAGCGCTTGAACTTTCTATTGAAGAAACGAACGAGATGCTTATGAAGGCAGGATTTGCATTGTCTCACTCAAACAAATTCGATATAATCATAGAATACTTCATTTCTCACGGTATATACGACGTTTTTGAGATAAACGAAGCTCTGTTTTCATTTGACCAGAATCTTCTCGGGGCATAAACCAGATAAATTACAGACTACCCAAATAGCGGTAATAACGGAGGAATAAATATGGATGATTTTGCAATAAACGTAGCCGAACGCGAGAAAGCGATAGTAAGAACAAGCGCTATAGGCATAATAACGAACGTGCTTCTTTCTGTTTTTAAGGCGATAATCGGTATAATATCAAATTCCATCGCCGTAACACTTGACGCAGTAAACAATCTGTCGGATGCGCTGTCGTCGGTAATAACGATCATAGGCGCAAAGCTTGCAGGCAGAGCACCGGATAAAAAGCATCCTCTGGGACACGGAAGAATAGAATATTTAAGTTCTATGATCGTTGCGGCACTTGTATTATATGCAGGTATAACGTCTTTGACAGAGTCGATAAAAAAGATAATCGAACCTGAAGTGCCCGATTATTCCATAATTTCGCTCGTCATTATTGCGGTTGCGATAGCAGCAAAGCTGATTCTCGGTGCATTTGTAAAAAAACAGGGACAGAACGTATCGTCCGGTGCGCTTATTGCATCGGGTTCAGACGCGCTTTATGATGCGATCCTGTCGTCATCGGTTCTTGCATGTGCGATAATATTCAAGATATTCAATATATCACTTGAACCTTACGTCGGAATAATTATCTCGATCATGATAATAAAATCCGGATTTGAAATGATGACGGATACTCTGACCGATATACTTGGAAGACGTGCAGATGCAGAGCTGACAAAAGAGATAAAAAGGATTATAACCGCCGAACCGCAGGTACGAGGAGCATATGACCTTTTGATAAACAACTACGGACCGGACAAAAACTATGCCTCTGTCCATATCGAACTGCCCGACGTTATGACGGTTGAAGAGGTCGACAAGCTGACAAGGAAAATAGAAATGAGCGTTTATAAGGAAACAGGCGTTATTCTGATGGGCGTAGGTGTGTATTCTTATAATACGGGCGACGATGATATCGCAAAAATGAGAAACAACATACAGAAAATCGTTCTGTCTCACGACTGGGCACTGCAGCTTCACGGATTTCACGCGGACACGGCAGAAAAGTCCGCAAGGTTTGACGTAGTATTAAGCTATGATATAAAAAAAGATGAAGCGATATCGACGCTTATGAAAGAGATCACGGCGGAATACCCGGATTATAAATTCTATATTATACCGGACTCAGATATATCCGATATTTAATTGTCGCTTTTTATGCGACCAAAATGAAAACCGAATAAGATATAATATAGCTGTAAGGTGATCAACCGAACAGCTATATTTATTTTACGGAGGATATTGAAATGAAAAAAGGGTTAACTGAAATCGTATTTATTCTGGACAGAAGCGGATCGATGAGCGGACTTGAAAGCGATACTATAGGAGGCTTCAATTCTATGCTTGAAAGGCAGAAAAAAGCCGACGGAGAGGCGATCGTATCAACGGTTCTTTTTGACAACAAAAGCGAAGTGCTGCATGACAGAGTCGATATCAAAAAGCTGGAACCGATGACAGACAGAGATTACACAGTAGGCGGATGTACTGCTCTGATAGACGCTATAGGCGGAGCGATACATCATATTCAGAATGTTCATAAATACGCAAGAGAAGAAGACGTTCCGGAGCACACGATATTTATAATTACGACAGACGGAATGGAAAATGCGAGCAGAGAATATGACAGTAAAACGGTAAAAAGTATGATAGAGAAGCAAAAAGATAAAAACGGATGGGAATTTTTGTTCCTCGGAGCAAACATAGACGCCGTAGAAACTGCAAGGCATTTCGGAATAAATGAAGACAGAGCAGTAAATTACAGGGCAGACAGGTGCGGAACAAGGCTCAACTTCAAGGTATTGAGCGAAGCGATCGAAACCGTAAGAGGATGCGCTCCGCTGCAGGCAAACTGGAAAAAAGAAATTGAAGATGATTTTGAAGTTCGAGACGAAAAAAAGAGAAAAGCAAGAAGATAAAGATAAGAATATCCCGAAAGCCGAACGCTTTCGGGATATTGCTTTATGTTTATTATAAGTATTGTCCCAAAAGAATAATCAGCCCCAAAGCTTTTTATTCGGAGAATTGGCTTTGATGGAAGAAAGATCGCTGACAAGCTCAAGAGCAGCGCCGGTTCCCTTCGCTACGCATGATACCGCGTCTTCGGCAACAGAAACGCGGATACCGACGTATTCGGCGATCATTTTGTCAAATCCGTAAAGAAGACTTCCGCCTCCGGTCATAATAATACCGTCGAGAGATATATCTCCGATAAGTTCGGGAGGAGTGCGTGAAAGAACGTCATGTGTGGCTTCTGCGACGCTTCTTCCGGGTTCCTGGTATGCTTCCATAGTATCTTCGGAAGTAATGGTAAATTCACGCGGAAGACCGGACGTAAGGTCTCTGCCGCGAACGGTCATGGATAGTTTCTCAGGACGGGGAGAAACGCAGCCTATGCGGATCTTGATGTCTTCAGCGGTGCGCTCGCCTATAAGGATTCCCCATTCTTTTCTTATGAATTTCACAAGCGCTTCGTCAAATCTGTCGCCTGCAACTTTGACGCTTTCGGAAACGACTACGTCGCCGAGGGAGATAACAGCAATATCGGCAGTGCCGCCGCCTATATCTATAACCATGACACCGCGGGGTTTTGATATATCTATACCCGCCCCTATCGCAGCTGCCATCGGTTCTTCAATAAGCTCGACAGATTTTGCACCCGCATTGAGGGCGGCGTCACGAACAGCACGCTCTTCAACTTCATTGATCCTGGAAGGGATGCAAACGACGATGTTGGGTCTGAAAATGGAATGGCCGTTTACGCGTTTTATAAAATATTTAAGCATTCTCTCAGTTGTTTCATAATCCGAGATAACGCCGTCGCGCAGCGGTCTGATAGCAAGGATGTTGCCCGGAGTTCTTCCTAGCATTTCCTGTGCTTCAACGCCTACCTTGAGTATCTTGCCGGTCGTTCTGTCTATTGCAACTACGGAAGGTTCGCGCAATACGATACCTTTGCCCTTAACGTAGATAAGGACAGAGGCTGTTCCGAGATCTATACCTATATTTTTTTCAAACATATCATGTTTCCTTTACGGGCTGATCCGAAACAGGTGAAATAGTCTGCTGTTCGGATAACTGTGTTGTTGTGGTTTTTGTTTGTTTGGGAAAAAGTGTTTTATATACGTTTTTCAGCAGGCATACCGCGATGCAGAATGCGGCGGAATATTCAAAGAAAAACTCAAAAACGAAGGTGCCGATCCATCCGATGAAGATGAGGACAAAAACAGTAAGGTCTTCAATCGAGCTCTCAGTCTGAATTATTGCAGCCGAGTTATCGGTCGTATCAGGGTCGGATGCAGCGTCTTTAGAAAAGACAAACAGTGCTATCAACGTTATCAGTGTTACCGCAATGGGAATAACGATCCATGTTGCTGGACGGAATGCGGCGTAATCTATCTGAGAAATGAGCATTATAAACGAATAATAAAGGCAATAAAGATCAAGGAGGGCAAAAACGGAACAAATAATGATCCTGAGAGGTGTTTTTGCGCTGCGAGCAAATTCGGAGAGAGCTTTGAAAAGCATGAATGCGCCGGAAACGACAAAAACAAAATATGAGCCCAAAAGCCCCGATATTATCTGAAAGATACCGAGAACAAGATATACGGCAAATCTGTTTTTCATAATAATTCTCCGAAACACGAAAAAATACTGTTTACAATTCCACATTTATCATTATACAACATAATACGATTATTGTCAAGCGGTAAATTTATTAATTTTGCTACTTGACTAATGTGATAAAATATTATATAATATCAATGTATACACAAATAAAAGCCGACCCTGCGTAAATTATGCGCAGAGCGGATAATACGACAGGAGACGATAGGAAATGCACAGACAGATAATCAAACTGCTTTGCACTTTGACGATACTTGCCATGATATTTACTCTGGTCCCTGCGGGTGTATTTGCAATGCCCGAAGGAATCACAGCCGGAGCATATGTTCTTATGGATGCGACTACCGGGCAGGTGCTGATCGAAAAGAATATGGATCAGCAGCTTTATCCTGCAAGCATAACGAAAATAATGACAGTTCTTCTCGCCGTTGAAAACGCAAATCCGGATGAAGTGGTTACCGTATCTGCAAACGCAACGATCATGGACAAACCCGATTATTCTGACAGCATGCACATTGCGCTGACCGCAGGAGAGAACATCAGGATGGAAGACCTGATGTATGCAACGATAATAGAGTCGGCAAACGATGCTGCAAACTGTATTGCGGAAGCTGTTTCCGGTTCTGTTGAAGCTTTTGCCGAGCTGATGAATAAGAGAGCAGAAGAACTCGGGGCAAAAAACACGCACTTTACGAATCCGCACGGACTTCCCGATGAAAACCACTTGACCACCGCTTTTGATATGGCTCAGATAACAAGATTTGCCATTACGAACGAAAAATTCCTGAAGATTTTTTCGACCATAATCTATGAAGTTCCGCCGGATAACAAAAAAACGGAAGTATTGACTATTTCCACAGGTTTTTCGATGCTTAAAGGCGCAGATCCTCAATACTATGAGGGCATAATCGGCGGTAAGACCGGATATACGGTCCCGGCAGGCTATACCGGCGTTGCCGTTGCGAGAAGAGGAGATAAAACTCTTGTGGCAGTCGTTCTCGGTTCGACATCAGGAGTTAACCGATTCAGCGATCTGAGAGCTCTGCTTGACTATGGATTCGACAATTTTGTTAAAACACCGATCACGACAGCAGAAGTCAAGCCCACAGTATCGAAGGTGGTGGAAAACGACAGTGTTGTTGCTACGGTCGCTGTAAGTCCCGCAAGCGATATGTATTATCTGAGGCATAATTCAGTTGCGGAGTCAGATGTAGTATTTAAGACTAACATTAACGACACTTACAGCTGGTATGACATCGCTCCTTCAGTTACTTTGTCTGTTGCAGACGGAACATATATGTATCCGAACATAGGCACGTTTTCACTCAATCACACAGAGAAGCAGCTGACGAACCCCATTCCGGTAGCCGCAGGAACGACACCCGAGGCAGCAAATGAAGAATCTGAACCGAAGGCTGAAACAGAAGTTAAAAAGGGTATGCCCACGGGTTTGAAAGTATTTCTTATCATTCTTGCGATTATACTGATCGCTATCGGAGCGCTCGTCCTTCTGTTCTTTATCTCAAATGCAAGAAGAAGGAAACGCGACAAGCTCAGAAGGCTCAGAAGACAGGAAATGTATGAGCAGTCAAGAAGAGAGATTCTGGCTTCGAGGAGAAGAGACGAATAAATTCACTTATCAGACATATTAACAGGATGGCCGTTATGATAGATAAACTAAGAAATGAACAAATGGATATTCTCGTTCGCGGGATCCTTTCCTTAAAAACACCCGACGATTGCTATGCTTTTCTGGAAGATCTCTGCACAGTTACCGAATTAAAAAGCATGGAACAGAGATTTACTGTTGCGCGTATGCTTTTAGAAGGCAAGCAGTATTCAGAGATAGTAGGCAAAACCGGAGCATCTACGGCAACGATATCCCGTGTCAACAGAGCTCTCATGTACGGAGCAGACGGGTATCAGAAGGTTATACGCAAGATAAAAGAAGATCAGGAAAAATAAAAATCTTTTTAAATTCAATTTTCACCGGAGAATAAATGGATATTCTTTTACAGATAATATATACGGTTCTTGTTCTTGGAGCGCTTATTCTTATACATGAACTCGGACATTTCATTACGGCAAAACTTTCGGGCGTGAGAGTCAACGAATTTGCGATAGGTATGGGTCCTACCCTGTTTAAAATCAAAGGCAAAGAAACCACCTATGCAATCAGGCTTTTGCCTATCGGCGGATTTGTTGCGATGGAAGGCGAGGAAGAGGACAGCGACGACGACAGGGCTTTCAATAAAAAAAGCGTCTGGAAAAGAATGATAATAGTTGTGGCGGGCGCCGCAATGAACCTGATCCTCGGCTTTGCAATAACAACGGCGCTTGTTATAATGTCAACAGTCTCGGCATCAACAACGGTTCTGGGATTTGAACCGGACGCGCTGTCTTCGCAGACAGGGCTTGCAGCCGGCGACAGAATAATTGAGATAAACGACATTGTGGTTGACAGTTTAGGAGACATCAAAAGAGTCGTTTCCCGTTCCGGAGAAGAAAACGTTTTTGATATAAAAGTTATAAGAAAAGGTGAAGAGATATATCTTGAAGACGTTGCCTTTTCTACGGGAACGAAAAACGGAAAAAAAGTGGCGTCAATAGATTTCAAGGTTTCTTCCGGTCTTCCCTCAACAGTTGTAGGCGGGTTTATTGACGGCTCGCTTTCAGATAAAAGCGGACTACAGGCAGGAGACAGAATATTAAAGGTCAACGGCAGAAACATTGGAATATATACAGATATCGCAACCGCATTTTCTGTGGCTTACAATAAAGACACGCTTGATCTGACCGTTGAACGCGACGGAGAAACGATCGTATTGAACGACGTGAAATTCCCTGTTTTTCAGGCTGCCGACGATCTCTCGTCACCTGATATCGACTTCAAGGTCAAGGCTGAGGAAAAGACGTTTATCAATATACTTAAGCATTCCGTATTCAGAACAGGATCGTTTGTTACACTTATGTATGACACGATAATCGACATGGTTACGGGCAAGCTTTCGGTAAAATACGTTTCGGGACCTGTCGGAACATCAACCGTTATTTATCAGGCGGCAAAATCCGGATTTGAAACGCTTCTGTCTCTTGTTGCGCTGATTTCGATCAACCTTGCGGTAGTAAATCTTCTTCCCCTCCCCGCTCTTGACGGAGGAAAGTTTGTTTTTCTTCTCATTGAGCTTATTTTCAGAAAAAGGGTGCCGCAGAAGGTGGAAGCTGCGATCAGTTTTGCAGGAATCGTGGCTTTGATGATTCTTATGGCGGTAATTGTGTTCAAGGATATATTTTTCCCGATAGTATAGGTGTTTCAGATGGATTATAAAACCGTAAAAGTCGGCGCCGTCCCGGTAGGCGGCGCTTTTCCCGTATCAATACAGTCGATGTGCTCGATTCCGTTCTCACGGTTCAGAGAGCTTGTTTTTCAGGCAAAGGAGCTTGAGGAGGCGGGATGCGAAATATTGAGAGTTTCAGTCCCTGACAGTGAAAGCGCAGAACTATTTGCTTCGCTGAAAAAAGAGCTGAATATACCCCTTGTTGCAGACATCCATTTTGATTACAGAATGGCTCTTGCCGCAATTGATGCCGGAGCAGACAAAATAAGAATAAATCCCGGGAATATCGGAACAGAAAACATTAAACAGGTTGTTAAAAAGGCAAAAGAGCACGGAATACCGATAAGGATAGGCGTAAACAGCGGTTCTCTTGAAAAAGACATACTCAAAAAATACTCTTCTCCCCTTCCCGAGGCACTTGCGGAAAGCGCGAAGAAAAACGTTGAGATTCTTGAAAAACTTGATTTTGGAGATATAATAGTATCAATAAAAAGCTCTGACGTAAGAAAAACCGTTCAGGCATACAGGATATTCGATAGAAATAACACAGAAAGGTATCCTCTTCATATAGGAGTAACGGAAGCAGGAACGCTAAAATCGGGATTGATCAAAAATTCCGCAGGTATTGGCGCGCTGCTGCTTGACGGTATAGGAAGCACCATCCGCTATTCGCTTTCCGCCCCGCCTGTTGAAGAAGTTACCGCGGCAAAAGCACTTTTACGTTCACTCGGTCTGAGAAATGACGGTGCAGAGATCGTAGCTTGTCCCACATGCGGAAGAACGACGATTGACGTTTCAGGTCTTGCCTCAGAGCTCGAAAAAAAGCTTGCAGGGATAAAAAAACACTTGAAAATCGCCGTCATGGGATGTGTTGTAAACGGTCCCGGCGAGGCTGCCGAGGCGGATATAGGAGTAACAGGCGCAGCGGGAAAATACGTTGTATTCAAAAAAGAATGCGGCGGAACATCCGTAGTGCTCAAGGATGCAGACAGGCAGTCAGCGATGGAATACATTTTGAATTTTGCAGAGAAATATGAGGGTTAAAACATGGATTTATCGGTTAATATTGCAGGAATAACGCTTAAAAACCCGATAATTACCGCTTCGGGAACTTGCGGTTTTGGACGTGAAATGAATGAGATATTCCCGATTTCAGCATTGGGAGCGATAGCTACCAAGGGCACCACGCTTGAGCCGAGAGACGGGAACGATTCGCCGAGAATTGCGGAGACACCTTCGGGAATGCTTAATTCCGTAGGGCTACAGAACCCCGGTGTTGACAGTTTCATCGAGAAAGAACTTCCGTTTTTGAAGGGCGCAGGCGCAACGGTTATAGCCAATATCGCAGGAAAAACGATAGAAGACTACGTTGCCACAGCAGCTAAAATTTCGCTGACCGAAACAGATATGGTTGAGCTGAATATATCATGTCCGAACGTTAAAAACGGAGGTCTTGCGTTCGGGACTGATGCAGGAACGATAGAAGAGATAACAAAAAAAGTTAAGGCTGTTCTTCGTCAGCCTCTGATAGTTAAGCTGTCGCCCAACGTTACGAGCATCACGGATATGGCTCTTGCGGCAGAAAGCGGCGGAGCAGATGCCGTTTCACTGATAAACACACTGCTTGGCATGCGTATCGATATAAAAACGGGGAAGCCCGTTCTGGCAAACGTTTTCGGAGGACTTTCCGGACCTGCCGTTATGCCTGTTGCGTTACGGATGGTATATCAAGTCTCACACGCAGTAAAAATCCCCGTAATAGGTATGGGCGGCATTATGAGCGCAGAAAACGTTATCGAGTTTATGTATGCGGGAGCAAAAGCGGTAATGATAGGCACTGCATCTCTGATAGACCCCGAAGCGCCTTATAAAATACTGAAAGATTACGAAAAGCTTATCGAAAGCGGATTTTACAGATGATAAGTGAAAAAATTCTAATTAATAAACTCCGCGGAGCGGCGTGCGGATACAAAGTTTCAGTATTTGACACCGTGACTTCAACAAATACGCTTCTGCGTGAAATGGCAAAAGATGGCGCTGATGATGGCACTGTTATTATAGCGGGACACCAGACGGCAGGCAGAGGACGGATGGGGAGAAGGTTTTATTCTCCCTCTGACACGGGAATTTATATAAGCGTGCTGCTTCATCCCGACACAGATATTAAAAATGCAATCTATATCACTACTCACGCCGCCGTTTCTGCATGCATGGCTATAGAAAAAACAACAGACAGAATTCCGCAGATAAAGTGGGTAAACGACATATTCATTGACGGAAAAAAGGTATGCGGTATACTTACGGAGGCAGTATTTGACAGCGGGAAGATAAAATATGCCGTAATGGGCATAGGATTCAACGTGTATCCGCCCGACGGTGGTTTCCCGAATGAGATCAGCGATATCGCAGGAGCGATTTGCAGTGATAAACAAGACCGGCTTCGGGAAGAGATAGCAGCGGAATTCTTGAACAGGTTTTCTGAATGTCATGAAATTGCGGATATTTCTCGTGAGTATAAAAAAAGAAGCGCAGTAATCGGTAAAACGGTTGACATAATAAATACAGCCACCGGTGATTCGTACCGGGCTGATGTTGAAGATATAGACGACGAATGCCGTCTTGTAATAAAAGACAGTTTCGGCAACAGAAAAGCGTTGTCCTCTGGAGAAATAAGAATAAAAATATAAAAGCATAGCGGAATCATCGCTATGCTTTTACATTAGTTCGGAAATTATACTGTTTGAAACAAGGAAGCCGCGATCGGTCAGCGAAAGTCCTCCCGATTCGTTTATTCTTGCAAGAAAAGAGGAAATAAGCTGATCAACAAACCGTTGCTTTGTTTCGTTTTCGCAGATCTTAGCGAGAGTTTCGGCATCGGTTCCGTCTGACAGCCGAAGAGAAAGCATGACTTTTTCCGAAAAAAGCTGGTCGGTGTCAAGCGTTTCTTCTACTGAGGGCGTGATAATGCCGTTTTTTGAGATATAATCTTTCGCGGAGCAGTTGATTCTGTATCTGTGAATACCGTCAAACCCGCATGCGCTCGGACCGAATGCAAAATATTGCTGTTGTGTCCAGTAACACATGTTATGGACGCATCTTCTGTCTTTTTTGGCGAAGTTTGATATTTCGTAATGCTCATATCCCGCCTGTTTCAGCTTTTCACATACCATGATATACGGTTCGGACGATGAATCCTCGTTGAAATCACCGTATTTCTTATAAAGCGGTGTTCCCTCTTCTGGGGTTAAAATATACGCGGATATATGGTCGGGATCAAGTGAGATTGCGGTTTCAAGTGTATTTTCGAGCTTTTTAAGATGCTCTGGTCCGGGAAGTGCGATCATAAGATCTATATTAATATTCTTCGCACCGGCATCTCTAAGAGCAAAATAAGCGTCCTTTGCCTGAGAGCTGTTATGAAGTCTGCCCAAAAGCGAAAGCTCTTCATCGTCAAATGATTGGACCCCTATGCTGAAACGCGTAAACCTTCCGATAAGCTCTGAATTGAGCAGATTTCGCACGCTTTCAGGGTTAAGCTCTGTTGTTACCTCTGCATTGGAAAGGTCAAATACGTCATTCAGTGCGTCGAGAAGACGCAGATAGCATTCAAGCGGCAGAACAGAAGGCGTTCCGCCCCCGAAAAAAACTGATCTGAGTTGTGATCCGGCATAAGGGGACCGTCTTATCTGATTTTCAAGAGCAGAGACAAACGCGTTGATGGTATCCGGGAATGCCTGATACGAGTAAAAGGCGCAGTAGTAACATTTTCTTTTGCAGAACGGAATGTGGATATATGCCGAAAGAGACACTACGTATCCTCCTCAACAAGTTTTTCCCATTCGGAATACAGATTACCGTAACTTTCAGTAAGAGCTGCGATTCTTTCTGATATCTCAAGCATTTTTTCATAATCATCGGCAAGAGAACCGTCTGACAGCTTTTGTTCAAGCATGTGTTTTTCGGAATCGAGAGTTTCAAGCTCGGTTTCGATTTTTGCTATTTTTGATTTTCGCTTTCTTCGGTCTGAATCTTCTGCCTTCTTTTTGTAATATTCGTTTTCTTTTGACTGTTTTGACGTTTCGGGTCTGACAGTCTGGTTTTTCTTTTCAAGCTCGGCAAGGTAGTTTTCATATCCGCCAGGATAATGAACAACGATGCTCCCCTGCCCTTGCGGAGAGTCCTCCATTGCATATATCTGAGTTGCGAGCTTATTGATAAAGTATCTGTCGTGTGAAACGACAAGCATGGTTCCGTCATATTCAAGCAGGGCATCTTCAAGAGCCTCTTTTGAAGCGATATCAAGGTGGTTTGTAGGCTCGTCGAGTATAAGGAAATTGGTTTTGCAAAGCATTAGTTTGGCAAGTTCAACACGGGCTCTTTCGCCCCCGCTGAGTTTGGAGATTTCCTTGAAGACCTCGTCTCCCCTGAAAAGGAATGTGCCAAGGGCGGAGCGTATCTGCCCGTTCGTCATAGTCGGAAAGCTGTCTGATATTTCGTCAAAGATAGTTTTGGACATATCAAGTCCGCTGATATTCTGATCATAATAGCCGTATTTTACACGCGCGCCGTTTTTGCAGATGCCGCCAGTAGGTATCTGCTCGCCGAGAATGATTCTGAAAAGCGTGGTTTTTCCGCTGCCGTTCGGTCCGACGATGAATGCACGGTCTTTCGCTTTTATGAGCATATTGACGTTTGAAAAAAGTGTTCTGTCGCCGAATTTCTGTGTGACGTTTTCAACTATAAGCGCATCCTGTCCTGTTTCGGAGCATGCCTTGAATGCAAAAGAAACTTCATCCGGATCTTTTTCGGGTTCAACTACCGTAGCTTTTATATGCTCGATCTGCTTCTGTTTGGATTTGATAGTAACGAAGTTTCTTTCCTGTCCGAAACGTTTCTGCTGCTCTATTATGCCCTCTATACGTTCGATTTCTTTTTGCTTTTTATCGTATTCTCTTTGAGCAGACAGTCTGTCAAGGGCTTTCTGTTCTTTGAATTTAGTATAGTTGCCCTTATATTCGCGAAGTGTCTCGTTTTCAAGCTCATAAATTTTATTGCAGATCTTATCAAGGAAATATCTGTCGTGCGATATTACCATTACTGCGCCTTTATATGAAGAAAGAAAATCTTCCAGCCATTGTATGGCGTGAACGTCAAGATGGTTTGTAGGTTCGTCAAGGAGCAAGAGATCGGAACCTGAAAGAAGGATCTTTGCAAGCAGGACCCTTGTTCTTTGTCCGCCGGAAAGCTTTTCGAGCGGTAGGGAAAGTTCGCTCTCAAGAAAGCCGAGACCGAGGAGCGTAGCGCGGCAACGGCTTTTATAAGTCATTCCGCCTTCGGAGATATAACGTTCCGTAAGTTTATGCTGAGCTTCAAGCCATGATCTGTCCGGGTATAGCTCAAGTTTTTCATTTAGTTTTTCAAGCTCATTTTCCATTTCTTCAAAATGGGAAAAAAGCGACAATACCTCTTCCATCGGATTTTTTTGCGAAGTATAGTCGCTGTGCTGAGCCATATATGATACTGAAAGACGGCGCTCCTTGATGACGGAACCGTTTTCAAAGTCTTCAAGTCCCATCAGGGTCCGAAACAATGTGGTTTTTCCGCAGCCGTTAACGCCGACAACGCCAATTTTATCATTGTTTTCGACACGAAACGAGATGTCTGAAAAGATCGTTCGTGAAGAAAACGACTTTGAAAGACCGGAAACTGTAAGAATACTCATTTTATATCCTGTTTTTTATTAAAAAATCCTGTAACCGCGAATACGACGGCAATTCCGATAAGCAATGCCGCAAGAGAAAAAAGTGCCGTGAGGACGTCTGCGGGCATGCTCTTAAAAATATCCTTGACGGAAGCGACTACAAAGCCAAGAATGGCAGAATAGGACTGTGCGGGAAATTTCTTCAGAAGATAATCAAAAAGACGTATCAGCGCAAGCAGAGCAATCGCCGTAGGTATTCCTATGCAAAGAAGGAAAACGACGTCAAGAGATGAAAGTGCCTGATAAAAACGCTCATAGATGCCGAATATCATCAGCATGTGCGAAAAACTGACGCCGGGAACGATCACTGCAACCGCAAGGGCTATACCGCAGACGATAAAGGCAGGAAGCTGAGACAGGTGCAGACCGTCTGTAAGTTCAAGTATACCTTCGGGAATCAAATCCAGCAAAAAGACGCAGGCAATGCCTCCTGCCGCGCAGAGAAGAGCTGATAAGCTGAATTTTTTCAATCCCGTTTTTTTGAAAAGCATCGGTATACTGCCCGCAATCGCGCCTATAAAGAAAAAGCTGACTGGGATCGGCGCAAAGTTAAGAGCAAGAAGGATGAGCTTTGAAAGCGATACCATACCGATAAGAAGCGAAACTCCTACCGTAAGAAGAAAAATGAAATTTCGTTTAAAATCGGAAAACAGTGTTGCGACCGCCGAGACAAGCTTATCGTAAATATTAAGAATTATGGCAAGGGTGCCGCCGCTGACGCCCGGAACAGTCATAAGGGAGCCGATAGCAAAGCCTTTCAGAGCGTAAAGCGCATGCTCCGTAATTTTGTTTTTTGGCATTGTTATCTCCTGTATATAATTCTTCTGAAATAATTGAGCTTACCGTTCAGGAAATTGAACATTTTACGGTTGATTACGAGGAAGAACTCGCCAGGCATTTCCACGAATTCGCCGCCATACTGTTTTTTATACTGATAAAGCTCATACATTTTATCGTCTTTTATATTTACCGTATCAAGGCGAAGCGTTCCGCCCATATTGAACGACGTAACTTTGCCGTCAAGAGAATCTTCAAGCATATCGGCATAATTTGCGGTCAGTTTAAGCTCGCGTAACGCGCCCGAGTTTGCCCCGTAAAAGTTATAAGCCTTGTTGCCCATCTTAATAAAGAACGAAGCGCTCAGGTACGGATTGTTTTTATACTTTGCGGCGATTTCGGCACGTTTTATGGTTGCGGAAATCTGCTTTTTTGCCTCGCGTATTTTAGGCTCGAGACGACCTCTTTTCTGCTCAGTCGTCTCAGGACTGTCATACTCATCAGTAAGGGTTTTGAGACGGAGCGTTGCCTGTTTGAGGACATCGTCTGTATACGATTTATCTTTTTCATAATCATACTTATAAAGATAAATCGATACGAAGTCCTTTAATGAATCGGCAAACTTTATATAATAGTCAAGATTTCTTCTGCCGAAACCTTTTTTTTCAGTCGTTTCAACAAGAAGGTCATAAAATACACGGACTCCGCGGTGAAGATCGTCCCCTTTGCACAGATCGAGAGTTACGCCTCTGTCATGAGAAAACCTGATATCATTTTTAAGATGAACGGTAAAGTTTTCATACATTTTTTTGCGTTCTTCCTCGGGACTTGAAGTATCGGAAAACAAAAGGCGGTAATTTGTTTTAGGCTGCAATACGCCCGTTGTGTTTTTTTCAAATCCGAGTTTTTCGAAGAATGAGATGATATTATCATCTGTCACCTCTTCAAAATCCACTCTGTAATCGCAAAAAGGATCGAATATCACATAAACTATGCAGTGCTTTTTGCAGTATTCTTTTAAAAACGCGGTAAATTCCGAAAGCAGATCACGGTTTTTGTAATCGCACACACAGCCCCTTGTGATATAGCCGATGGAGTAAGGTGTTAAATAAACGGGCAGACAGAGCATCAGACAGCTGAGAACGGTTTCCCCGCTGTCGTTATAGCCAACTATAGCGTGAGGCTTCATAAACGAACGGAAAGAAGCCCAGAATGAAGTTTGTTGAAAGATGCCGTTTTCTATCGCCATTTTGTCAGTTATGCTGACGTCTGTTTTTTCAAATCTGTACATGGTTGTTCCTTACAGTCAATATTACCGATGATTTATTTTACTATTGCTTCCAATACCGCATCTGCATCTTTGCTGATAACGAGAACGAGGTCATTGCCTATTGTTTTGAATTTATAATTTTGGGAAATACCGTATTCTGTTGGATCATACGGCATGAGGGCATTCATAAGCGCCTGAACGTAAGTTTCTTCTACCGCGCTTTTTGCGGATTCAATGATAAACTTTGCGGTGTCATCCTTAAATCTTATAATCGCGAAAGTTGACGCGGACATTCCTGAACGTTCGGAAAGAACGAAGTCGTCGATCTGATCAATGACGTTTTCGTCTTCGATACCGTACATAAACATAAGTATCTCTTCGGAATATTCATCGCTCTTATAAGTGAATTCAACGTTTGAAAAATCAGCTGCAGCACACGCTTTTTCAACTGTTTTATCAAGCGCACCGAGTTTTTCGGAAGAAGCCGATGAGCAGGAAAAAAGTATAGCTGCAAACAAAACAACAGTAAGTAATGATACGATAATTCTTTTCATGATAATCTCCTTGTGATCGTTTATAATTCGGGCGTATCGGTAAACGACGCCGTAAGTTCTTTGGAATAATCGGTTTCGAGTAAAACTATCTCATTTTTTCCTTCATGAAGAAGTTTTGATGGAATATAGAATGATTTCTGCGGACCTGCCGTTACCCAGTAGCGAGCAAGATTAAAGCCGTTGACCCAGATCTGACCGCGCGAAAAATTGTCAAGCTTAAGATAAGTATCTTCAATAATGGAGTCAATATCGATGTATGCACGCAAAAAGGACGGGAATGAAATATTGTCTTTAACGTCTTCAAACGGTAAAGAGGACAGATCATCAGGTTCTATGCAATAGACGTCCCAGTCGAAAAGCTCCTGAAACGAGTTGAGAAGCACCGGACCGTCAAGCCCCTTTCTGTCTAAAAGAGGATGTCCGAAATTGACTCTGCCGAAGGTGTCTACAAGTATTTCGAGCGTATTTTCTTTTTCGGGGAAAGAAACGTTGACTGTTTTATCGGCATCGTTTCTGTAAATAACGCCCTGTTTTTTTCCGTTTATGAAAATATGCGCGCGGTCGTGAGGCGCTTGTATTGTCAATGCTACATTTTCATAGAATGGAACTTTCGTTTTATAGAGGATATAACCGTAATTTTGCCCGTACATTTCCATGGGAAGAGCGGATGATGAATGATGTCTGACAGATGTTTTATCAAGACATTCAAAAAGTGAGACTGCCGACGTAAAAAGAACGTCACCATATGCCCTTGCCGGCGTATAAGGGAACTCTTCGGATTGAAAATCGCCGAAATGCTTTTTTATAAGTCGCTGTGTTATACGGTATTTTTCGGTGATATTGCCCGCCTCGTCAAGAAGCGCGTCGTAATCGTAGCTTGAAACGTCAGGCTCATATTTTCCGCCGTGGTTTGCGCCAGCCATCCAGCCGAAGGACGTACCGCCGTGAAACATATAAATATTTACGCTTGCGCCGAGCTCAAATAGGCGATCAAGGCATTTTTCGTAATCCTGCAGATCCCGGACATGATGTTCTTCACCGAAATGATCGAACCAGCCGTTCCAGAATTCCCCGCACATAAGCGGAAAATCGGGCTGAAATGCTTTCAGACAGTTTATATCTTCATCAGGCCATCCGCCGAAATTGGCTACTTTGAAAACGTCAGGAAGCGTTCCGCCGTTAAGGTGAGTATCCGTGCCACCGTCAGAAGTGAAAAACGGCACCTTGACTCCGAGATCGGTCATAAGGTCTTTAAGATAACGCAGATATTTTTTATCATTGCCGTAACTGCCGTATTCATTTTCGATCTGCATCATTATTACGGGTCCGCCGTAAATGCACTGATGTTTTGCGAGACGCGGAATAAGGACGCGGTAATAGTTTCGGACCTTTTCGAGATATTGCGGGCAGGAGCATCTGACATTTATGTTTTTATCTGCAAGAAGCCAAGCGGGAAGGCCGCCGAATTCCCATTCGGAACAGATATAGGGACTTGGGCGAAGAATAACGAAAAGACCGAGCGAAGCGGCAATATCGATGAAACGTTCGACATCGGCTATTCCGGAAAAATCGAACTCCCCTTCCCTCTTTTCGTGCAGATTCCACGGGATATATGTTTCGACCGTGTTAAGCCCGCATGCTTTGAGCTTTTTGAGTCTGTCTTCCCAATAATCGGGAAGTGTTCTGAAATAATGAACGGCGCCGGACAGAACGGGGATCTTTTTGTTATCAAAAAAGAAACCGTCGCTGCGTATCTCAAAAACAGACATTCCATACCTCCGCTTAAGCATTCAATCCGAATCATATTTTACCATATGAGGATTGTTTTGTCAATATAAAAAAATAAAACACCGATCTCTCGGTGTTTCATTTTATCGATTAGAATTATTTGCCTACAAAGCCTGCCGCAACGTCAGCTGCAGTTGCTGCATCGGGAGTATAAGCATCTGCGCCTATCTGTTTGCAGAAGGCATCGGTAAGGGGTGCGCCGCCGACCATAATCTTTACTTTATCGCGGATTCCGGCAGCTACTGCACAGTCAACTACTTCTTTCATGGCGCCCATTGTGGTTGTAAGAAGAGCGGAGCAGCAGATTATCTGACAGCCTTCGTTCTTTGCGGTTTCAACAAATGTTTCGGGTGCAACGTCGGTACCGAGGTCGATAACCTCAAAGCCTTTGCCTTCAAGCATCATCTTAACGAGATTTTTACCGATGTCGTGAAGGTCGCCTCTTACGGTGCCAATGCATGCTTTGCCGATCGGTTCAACGCCGGAAGCGGCAAGAAGCGGCTTTAATATCTCAGTACCCTTGTTCATTGCTCTTGCAGCAACAAGAACTTCGGGAACATAGACTTCGTTTTTCTGGAATTTCTCGCCTACAACGTTCATACCTGCAAGAAGGCCCTCTTCAAGTATCTGTTTTGCGGAAATACCCTCGTTAAGCGCCTGCTGAACAAGCTCTACAACGATTTTAGCCTTACCTTTTATAAGATTTTCCTTAATATCAAGAAGAACACTCATTTCAATACACCTCTTTATTAAATCTGGTTTATTATACACTGTTTGTCATGCAAAGTCAAGACAATATTTTGTCATCACTTGTAAAATTTTGCTTTTTTAATAAAATTTTGCAAATCTCTGTTGCCGATTATTCCATTCGCTGCCATCCGGAACCGTCAAAGCGGACTTTATATATGCGGTTTTTATCTTTTCTGTTTTTATAGTAAATCCACTCACCGGAAACATTGATGTACGATGTGTCGTCACGGTTCAGGGCAGTTTTGCCTGATCCGTCTTTATTAATTTTATAGAGACGGTTTCCGTCGGAATGATTGCTGTAAAGAACAATGTCTCCGGACACGTTGAGATAGTAGCAGCAATCGTCGCATATCTTTTTTCTGTCGCTTCCGTCAGTATTCATAACATATACGGAATTATTGTCCGAACCGTTGCAGTAATACAGCTTGCCGTCATTATAATTGAGAAAAGAAGAATCGTCATCGTTAAGCTGCTTCTTGTAAGTTCCGTCTGTTTTTACGGAATAAATGCGGTCTTTTCTGCTGTAATTCTGGAAATAGACCGTATCGCCGACAATATAGTGATCCCTTGCTCCGTCTGCAATAAGGCGTTTTCTGCCTGAACCGTCTACCGACATTCTGTAAAGACCGTATCTGTCGCTTCGGCTTGAATAATAAACGTAGTTGTCTCTGACGGTGATGTAGCATGACATATCATTGTTCAAAACCTTGCGTGCCGTGCCGTCTCTTCTGATCCTGTAAATACGGCAGTTATCACCGAGATTGCAATAGTAGATATAGTTGCCGTAAGCGTATACCGAAAAGCATTCGTCATAGCAAATGCGTTTTACTTCCCCGGAATCCGAGTACATTTTGTAAAGGCAGCCGCCGTCGTTTGAGTTTGAGAAAAAAATAAGATCGCCGCCGTTAAAAAACAGGCCGTCGTTTACGGTGTTTCCGTTCATGCCCGTCATAACCGATTCATTTTCGGCAAAATAGTTTTCTATCTCATTTTTGATGGAAAGGAATTTTCCGTCTGTTTCAGTAAGGAAAGAGCGTTTTTTTGAGTCGCTGAGTCTTTTGAGGATAAAATCTCCAAGCATGGGAGAAACGCTGTTGAATATTTCGGCGATAAGCTCGTTTGAAGCAAGGTTCAGTTGCTCATCACTGAATTTTTTTGCAAATACGGCAATCATATTATCATTTATGTGATTGTGGTATTTCATTCGTGCTTCATAAACTCTGAGATCATAAGCGCGTATGTCGTCGGCAGTTACGCAAAGAGGGTCGGAAAGAGCGGTGATGTCGTTACCGAAAAGCCAACCGCACTGATCACAGTAAGCAGTTATCTCGTCAAAGCTTTTGCCGCACACAGGACATATCATAATTTTCAGATTCTCCGTTCAGATTCGATTCACGTTTAATATACAATAAAATTGTGGCGTAAATATAAATAATAATTCAAAATCAGGTAAAAGAAAACGGATCCCTTTATTTCGATTCCAAAACTACAAAAACCGCAAAAGAAAATCTTTTGCGGTTCGTATACATAATTAATACTGTTATTTTCTTCTTTTTGCGTAATCGTTGCGTCTGTTTTCTTTGCTCATTTTAAAGTCAGCGAATTTATCGTCGCTTTCCTGTTTGAACTTTGAAAGCATATCCTCAAAAGAAACAGGCTTTCTGGCGGGAGCCGGAGCGTCTTCAGATGCTTTTTTGATGGAAAGGTTTATCCTGCCCTTTTCATCTATGGAAATGACTTTAACGCGAACGGCACTGCCTTCGGCAAGATGCTCGGTTATGTCCTTAACATACCCATCTGAAACTTCGGAGATGTGGACCAGTCCGCTTTTTCCTCCGGGCAGTTTAACAAATGCGCCGAATTTTGAAAGTCCCGTAACGGTACCTTCATAGATATTTCCGACATCTATGGACATGTGGAAATTTCCTCCTGTCAGTTACCTGAGATATCTTTATAAATTTTTTCGTCGTTCTGACCGAAACCGAGGTTATCTTCCGCAATCGTGCGGTAAAAGTCGTCTTCGTTGCCGTCTGCAAGAAGATCGGCAAGTTCACTGTTGCGAATGCGCTGTTCTTTTATACGCTCAGTGACGAGCGCGATCTCACGCTCTTTATCGTAAATATCAAGCTGCATAAAAATAAGACTGATGACAGATGCTGCCGCAATAACAAACAGCAAAAGTCTTATGAACATGCTTGTTTTCGACATAATCCCCCATCCTTCTTTATCGTCTTTTGCTATTATATCATATTTTTGGCTTGATTGCAAGCATTTAGACCATTTTTTTTGTGTCATTTGCGAACTTTTCTTGACAATTAAGCTATAAATCGATATATATCTGAGTTGTCATACTTTCAGCAGAGAATAAACAGCAAGAAGTTAAAAATACTCTGCATACAGCCGATGCAGAGTATTTTATTATTGATGATTCAATCGGTCAATGCGCGATACATCTGTGACGCATTTTCCTTTGATGCGTGTTCCGAAATGGACAGAACTTCGAATCTCGATGTTTTGCCACCGAGGTAAAGCTCGATTATATCACCGACTTTAAGGTCATAAGCGGGCTTAGCCGTTTTGCCGTTTACGGTAACGTGTGAGCCGGAGCACGCCTCGTTTGCGACGGTACGCCTCTTTATGAGACGTGATACTTTAAGAAACTTATCCAGCCGCACTTTATATTATTTGATTTCCTCGCGAAGAACTTTGCCTGCTTTGAATACAGGAACTTTTGTTGCAGGGATTGCGATCTTTTCATCGGGCTTCTGGGGATTTCTTCCTTCTCTTGCTGCTCTTTCGCGAACTTCAAAGCAACCGAAACCTACGAGCTGAACTTTATCACCTGCTTTGAGAGCGGCAGTGATGCTGTCGATGAAAGCGTCGATAACCTTGGCGGTGTCTTTTTTAGACATGCCTGTTTTTTCTGCTACCTCGTAGACAATTACGTTTTTATTCATTTGTGTACCTCCAAAAATTGTTAGAAATATATTTTCTTTTACTATTTTACACCTTTTTCGGCAATTTTTCAAGCGTTATTTCTTCTTTTCAGCAAAAAATCCTTAAATTCATTAAAACTTACCAAATTTATAATCAACATAAAGGCAAAATATGCTAATATTGCACATATAATTGCGGGGAAAATCGCAATTCTCTGAGGAAGCATCATTTCAAATAGCATCAAAAACAGTTTTGCGGCGCCCCAACAGACCACTCCGGAAACGAGGGGCTTGAAGATAACGTTCTTCCATTCAGGCACAAAACCGAGCTGTTTTCGAATGAAAAATATGTTCATTATAAACATAACGGGATAAGCGATATTTGTTGCTATCGGAGCTCCGAGAACGTTGACAGACGGTATGCTGACAAGAATAAGTGTGCTGACGGTTTTAATTACAGCCCCTACCGCTACGGAAATGACCGGAAGATATGTTTTGCCGACAGCCTGAAGGATAGATGCGGTAATGTTTGTAAGTCCTACGGCAATAAGGGCAAAAGATATTATCTGCAAAAGCGGAGTTGCTGCGGCAACGCCAGACGGATCTCCGGGATAAAAAAGTTTAAGGACAGGTTCGGAGACTGCGTTAAGTCCGAATGCGCTGCCGAAAGCTAGGATTGACGAAAACCTCAAGGTATCGTTTGATGTTTTAAGGATACTGTTATGATCCTTCTTTGCGTGCGCTGCGGCGACGGCAGGGATAAGGCTCATGCCGATAGCGGTAATAAGGAAGGACGGCAGGTTGAAGATCGTCAGCGCCATATTTCCGTATGCGCCCCATAAAAGTTTCGACTGCTCAACGGGAAGGTAGACCTTGAGACGGTTCATAACAACGAAAGCGTCAACAAGGCTCATAAGGTTCGCCGTGACTGAGCTGATGATAAGTGGAAGGGAAATAATAAGGAAATCGCGCGTCAGTTTTTTCAGCGGGGTCTGCGCATCAGACACAAGCTCCTTCGGTGGCATACGGTAGCTTTTTCCGCGAAGTATGTAGCGAAGGGTCATAAAAAGCATAGCTACCAGGGTGCTGACAGAAACGCCGAGGACTGCGCCGCCGACCACGATCTCAAGAGGATAACCGCGGCCGTGAAGGATAAAAGCGATACCGTAGCCTGCAAGAAGCTTTACTATTGCTTCAATAAGATTTGATAAGGCGGTCGGGGTCATATTTCTATAACCCTGGAAAAAGCCCTTAAACAGGGAAACGATGGAAATGCAGATTATTGCCGGCATAATTGCCGCAACAGACCAGTACGCTTCTTTGCTGTTCATTGCTTCGGCAAGCGGCATTGCAAACACGAAGCCGAGTAAAGCAAGGCAAATGCCGAGAGGAACAAAGATCATAGCGGCGATTTTCATTATTCTCGGAACGTCCTTATACTTTTCAAGAGCAAGAGAACGCGAAACCATGGTAGCGATTCCGGTTGGAAGCCCGGAGGTGGCGATTGCGAGCAAAAAAACATAGATACTGTATGCGGACGTAAAGTAGCTCATTGCAGCTGCGCCGACAAGGTTTGTAAGTGGGATCCTGAAAACAGCGCCGACAAGCTTTACAAGGAATCCCGACACCGAAAGGACCAGGGCGCCGTAGGCAACGCTTTGTTTTCTGTCCGACATCAGTTTATTTCCGGCTCTTCATGAAGCGGACTTGCGCATTCTGAGCAGTATTTTGCTTTTTCGGGATTTACCGTGCCGCATTTCGGGCATACTGCCGCTCCGCGAAGCTCGTTAAGCTCGCGCATAAGAAGCTTGACCGTATAGTTGGCGGTATCAAGCTCGGATTCGATGCTCTTCATTTTTTCGTCAGGTTTGATCTCTCCGGATTTAATAAGCTCGAAAGCAGCTTTACCAAGTTCAGCATACGCACGTCTCTGACGGTTTCTGGCTTCCTGAAGTTTGAACCTGATCTTTGTTCTTTCTATAACTTCAAGACTTTTCTGATAAGCCGCATCGGTAAGTTCTTTACCTTTATTGATTATCTCTTCCGTATTTATGTTGTTTTTATCCATAAAACGGACTCCTTTCAATTGTAAATTGTTTTAATATTTTAATATATTATATCATCATTGAGTGTAAATATCAATACTTTTCTTTGTAAATTTTTTGTTCCAAATGGATCATGCGAGTGACGATGCGGTAACGCTGCAATGAAAAGATGCCGTTTCAATCAGGACAAACGGACGGAAAGGCCTTTTGTGCCTGTTTCTTTCAATAAAATTCCTTAAAATGACACATATGAATAAAAAAATAACGATATAATTAATGTAATCGGGAAAACCGAAAGAACACAGGAGATTTTTATGAAAGCCCCATTTTACCCTGCAAACATACTGCTGCCGAAAACGGATCTTGAAAAATGGAGTGTTATAGCGTGCGATCAGTATACGTCCGATATTGCCTACTGGCAGGATGCGGAAAAGATCGTGGGAGACGCTCCGAGCACGTTAAAGATAACGCTTCCGGAAGTATATCTTGAATGTGACGACGTTGACAGCCGTGTTGACAGAATAAACGAAACGATGCAAAGATATCTTGACGAAGGTATCTTTAACGAATATAAAAACACTTTTATCTACATTGAAAGAACACTGCGTTCAGACAACGTCAGACAGGGAATTGTCGGAGTTGTTGATCTTGAAGAATATGACTTCGCACCTGATTCCACGTCGATGATAAGAGCAACGGAAAAGACTGTAACAGAGCGGATACCTCCGAGAGTAAAGATCCGCAGGAATGCGCCGCTTGAACTGCCGCATATCATGATCCTGTTTGACGATCCCGGCAACGTTATCTTCTCAGGTCTTGAAAAATTCAAGACACAGATGCATAAAATATACGATTTCAAACTGATGAAAAACAGCGGATACATCTCGGGATGGGACGTAGGAGACGCAGCGAAGGAATTTATCGAAAAAGAATTTGACGCCCTGCTTTCAAGGACAGAAGCACATGCAGGAGAAAAAGCGCCGATACTTTTTGCCGTAGGTGACGGAAACCATTCTCTCGCAACAGCAAAAACATGCTGGGAAGAGCTGAAAAAGACTCTTTCGGAAGAAGAAAGAAAGTGCCACCCTGCCCGCTTTGCGCTTGCTGAAGTGGTAAACATTCACGATACATCGCTTAACTTTGAACCGGTCCACAGAATTATTTACGGAACAGACACTGCGATGTTCAGAGAAGAGCTTCTCAAGTATTTCGGAGAGACGATTAAAGAGGACGTTTGCGATATTGACGAATTCAACGACTTCGTTACCGTTTCGGAAGAAAATGACCACGTATATGAGCTGTTCAATGCAGATTCAAAGCTTCCGATAGCGAGTGTTCAGGAATTTCTTGACTACTATCTTAAAAACGTTGATACCGAAGCCAAGATCGACTATATTCACGGCGACGGCGTGGCAATAGAGCTCGGAAAAAAACCGGGCAACATTGCGATACTGATGCCGTCGATATCCAAGAGCGACCTGTTTGATATGGTAATGCTCGTGGGTGTGTTGCCCAGAAAGACGTTTTCGATGGGCGAAGCAGACGACAAACGGTTTTATGTTGAAGCAAAAAAAATAAAATAAATTCAGAAACGGAGAATCAGACATGAAAAAATTTTTCGGCGAATTTAAAGAATTCATCTCAAAAGGTAGCGTAATGGATCTGGCTATCGGTATGGTTATCGGCGGCATGTTCACAAAGATAGTAAACAGCGTTGTTAACGATATACTGATGCCGATCGTAAGCCTTCTGACAGGCAAGACGAATTTCCAGGAGATGTTTATACTTCTCAAAGGCGAAGGAGCTACTCTTGAGGAAGCAACCGCAAACGGCGCAACAATCATCGCATACGGCAACCTCATTGAGCTTATCATCAACTTCCTTCTAACAGCCCTCTTCCTATTCATCGTTGTTAAAGCGCTGAACAAGGCAAGATCGCTCAGAAAGAAAGAAGAACCCGCAGAAGAAGAGAAAAAAGCAGAATAATCAGTTTTGATTCTAAAAAAAACGGTGAGACTTTCTGGTCTCACCGTTTTATTATTTGATCGATATCATATAGCGAACCGTTCGCTGTAATCGTTGAATTTCTTTTCGAAATCCTCATTGTTATGATTCTTGACAGAATTGAGATATTCGTGCGTTCCGAAGGTGCCGTGTCCTGATTCAATGACTGCGACTGCAACGTTTGAGCAGTGGTCGGATACTCTGCCGTAATTTGTTATCATATCGTTGAGCACAAAGCCGTGATTTATCGTGCAGGCTCCGGTCTGAAGACGCATAATATGGTTTTTCTTGATATTCAGTTTCAGTCCGTCAATTACCTGTTCAAGCGGCTCTACATTCGATGCGAGGATCGGGTCGTTCGTTCTGAAGCACTGTGAAGTCATCTCGACTATTTCACGCATTGCAGCGGTTATAACCTTGATTTCCTTTGCGGCATCGGGTGAAAACTCTACTTTTTTCTCGTGTATTTCACGGGCTACGTCAACAAGGTTAACTGCATGGTCACCTATTCGTTCGAAATCGTCTATTGTATGAAGGATCTTTGTTACGTTTTTGGTGTCCGCATCGGAAAGACTGATTTTAGACAGCTTCATCATGAACGTTCCGAGATAGTCTTCATATTTATCGATCTTTTCTTCCATTTCAAGGATCTGCTCAGCCTTGTTATCGTCGTAATCAAAAAGGATCTCAACAGATTCAAGGAACGCCTGCATGGAAAGATCGGACATGTCTATAACGGTTTCGAGGGACCTTTCTACGGCAACAGAAGGCATGGCAAGAAGTCTGTCGTCAAGTACGATACGGAAACCGTCGCTTTTTTCTCCGCCGGGAACAAGCTTGTTTGTAAGAGCTTCAAGCTGTTTAGTAAACGGAAGCAATACAATGGTGGTTGCCACGTTGAATATACTGTGGATAACGGCTATCATAAAAGGCGTGATCTCAAGATCAATGAAGGCGAAGTTGAATATCGCGTCGAGTATGTAAAAAGGAATAAGGAAGATAAGCGTGCCGATAATTTTAATGCTAAGATGCGTTACTGCAACTTTTTTTGCGTTTTTGCTTACTCCTATACTCGATAAAAGCGCTGTTACGCAGGTGCCTATATTAAGCCCCATGATGAGAGGGATTGCCATACCGTATGTTATACCACCCGAGATGGAGAACGCCTGGAGTATAGCTACTGATGCGGCAGAGCTCTGGATAATTCCCGTAAAAATCGCTCCGACAAAAACAGCGAGCACGGGATTTTTGAAAGCAGTAAGAATATTTCTGAATTCTTCGATCTCGGTTAATGGTGCCATGGAATCGGACATAACGGTCATACCGAAGAGAAGGATCGAAAAACCGAGAAGGACGGAACCGATATTTCTGGTCTTTTGTCTTTTACTTATCATGGTAATAAGAATACCGACAAAAGCGAGAATCGGTGAGAAATTGGCGGGCTTAAGAATATTGATCCACCATGCGTCACCCTGAAGTCCGGCAAGAGAAAGTATCCATGCGGTGAGGGTCGTGCCGATGTTTGAGCCCATCATTACTCCGATCGTATCTCCGAACTCAATAATACCGGAGTTAACGAGACCGACAAGCATTACCGTGACGGCTGAAGAGGACTGGACCGCAACAGTCAGTCCGATACCGAAAAGAATTGTGAAAAACTTGTTTTTTGTAACGGCTTTAAGGTTTTTGTTGAGGTCTCCGTTATAGGATTTTTCAAGACTGTCTGAAAGTAATCGCATGCCGTAGAGGAAAAAGGCAAGTCCTCCGAGCATGGTTGTGACAGAAAAAATATCCATACATTCTCCTTTTTTACGCTTTTTTATATTTAAATTCAAATTACCCCATTATGATCAGTATTATATCACATCGATTCTTAAAAATCAACACAGTTAAAAAAAATATTACATTTTATTATTTTATTTCAAAAAAGGACGGTGAAAAATAAACAGAGCCCCGATCACTTTTTTCCGATCGGGGCTTTTTGGAATAATATTTATTCTTATGTGTCGTTTACGTTTACGATCTGTATTGGTTCATATTACCGGAGGCGAAGGTCTTTGTTACGGCGATTACGGAAAGGAACACCGTAAGGAGGATCACCGCGGCGAGAGAAACGAGTATTACGAATGGGTCGAGCATATATATCGAGAAAAGCTGAACGTTTGCAAATAACGTTTCTTTCAGCAAAACGACTAACGCGTTGCCCGCTACGAATGCGCCGAGCGAGAGTAAGAGAAAGTCCGTAAAGGTATCGGTCAATATCATCGTTTTAGAGTATCCTATTATCTTCTTTACCGCATGGATATGACCCTGCTTGGATACGTAATAAAAACAGAATACCATCGAGTTTATGATGATTATTATCAGCAGCATAATAAGTATGTCGGCAGGGGCTTCCACCGTTATACGTGGGGTGAATTTAAAAGAGGATACGTTTGCGGTAGGAACGGCATGGCTGATAAACGCTTTTTCAAGATTATCAACGATCTGCTTGTCTTTTCCGTCTATGTAGTAATTACCTTCCGGGCCCAATACCCCTATCGCAGTTTTTATCGGAAAGAGCACCATCAGGTCTATGGAGGTGGACTGGTCTTCTTTGCCCATAACGCCTATAACACGGAAGTTTTTTTCCAAATAATCGCTGTAATAATACGCGTTTCCTTTCTCATCAAACGTTACGTATTTATAAACTTCTTTTCCGACGACTGCGATATCATTATTCTCCGAAGCGGTTTCCTCCGGGGTAAAGAATCTGCCTTCGAGCATATTTACGGAATCGATATATCCGTTATAGTAAATTCCTCTTTCATCCAACAGATCGTCGCCCCTGTATCGCGTGTCGGCAAATCTGAAAATCACCGCATTATCGGCTTTTTCGCCGATCTCGTCTATATTTATGACAACTTCGGGAGCGTCGGGATCGGAGTATCTGTTTACACTCACATTTTTTACGTTTTTAGTAAAAAATCCCGTATAGTAAACATCTATCCTTGCGTCCGCAACTTTGTAGCTCGCGATAAACATTCCGAATACGCCGACTATGGCAAGCATGATGAAGATAACTACTCTGTAAAGCGGGATTCGTTTTTCTCTTTTCACCTCGTTGCCTCTTATAAGCGTTGCAAGAGAATACGTTCTCAATTTAACATTTACGCAAATACTCAGAATTACAGCAGTAATTATATAAAAAGCTATATTGAGAAGAAGCCCTGTTTTTAACGTCGGCTCTTCGAGATATTTGTAACCTTCATAAATAAAGGAATAAACCGAATATATCTTAAACGCAAAATATCCGGTAAGCTGGCCGAGGAAGAAAATGATAAAAGACTCAAACAAATACCGAAAAGAGATATTCGCATAAGTTTCGCCCACTACCATGCGTATAGCGTAATTTTTGATATTGTCGTCGATCTTATAGAGCATGGTGAAAATGAAGCTGAAAAGAGAAAACAGCAGCGTTGCGATACATGCGGCAATGCTTATTGAAAGTTTATCAACGTAGTTGCTCGCCAGCTCCGACTGACTGCGGCACCTGAAAGCGTAAAAATAATCGCCTAAGCCGTTTTTTTCGAGAAGAGTATTTATTGTAGCTTTGACGTCATCGAGTTTCTGAGGTTCGCACGCATAATAAGCGGAGATAAACCTTGCAGTAAAAAGGTCGGAACGTTTAGAAGCAAGGCACCCGTCAAGGTCTTTTTCCAAATCGGGGACTACGATATAATTATCATATTTTTCAACAGAAGAATACGAAGCGGCTGCGTTAAAATACTGTCCTTCCGAAATAAATCCGACGACCTTGAATTTTGTTTCAGAGGAGTGAAGCATCCCGTCAAATTCATCTCCGACTTTATAATACTTTTTATAAACGCTACCCATCAGAACCGGGACGTAATCGCCCTCATAAAGATAATCTTCTTCTTTAAAATACTCTCCCTCACTGAGTTTTACGGCAAAATATTCAAGATAATTTGAACCTACGACAAGCGCTTTGACGTTATCAAAAGGATGCCAAGTGCTGACTTCGCTGTATAATAAGCCGTTGCCTTCCCTTGTTTTATCCGCTTCCTCCCATTCTTTTGGCTCGCGTAACACGATTGGATAAAAAATCGAACATACAAGAGGCGTGATATCCGAGTCTTCTTTAAGGTCTTTATAAAAAGAGTCGATTTTATAAAAAAACAAGAGGTTTTCACGTTTATCTTTCTCAAGGTTTGTACTATAATAAACGGAAGACAGCACCAAACGGACAATTTTATTCGGAGCGCCCGGATAGGAAACAGGTCTTAAAAATTCATTATCACGCAGTTGAGTCTGCGCCGTTGCAGTCTGCTCTTCGGTCCAATAAAAAGTAGCGAGCATAGAATATAAGACTACGCTCGTGATAACGATCTGTATAAATATGAAAAAGAAGAGAAACGGAGATTTTTTAATGCCTGACCAAATATCGGAAATAATACTTTTCATGTTCGACCTCATTTAATTTGAAATATCCGCAT